>DASZZX010000328.1:0-4104 GCA_036260415.1 Nitriliruptorales bacterium | reverse complement strand
GCGACTGACCCCGTGCCGTACGTGCCTGCCCGTGTCCGTCCCTCGCACGGTCGCCAAGGGCGGAGCGGCTCACCTCACCCCGGGACAGAGCGGGATCCCGCCCTCTCGGCTGGTGAGGTCGGTGTGGGGCGCGCGTGATGGACGGCTGGACGTCTGTCCACAGGTGCGGTGACCGCGGGGCGGTACGCGCGGGACGGCCCTCGGATACTGCACCGGTCGCGTTCCGAGGAGGAGGTGGCCGTGGCGCCTGACGAGCGCATCGCTCTGTACGCTCGGTTGGCAGAGGTCCTCGGAGACGATCACGCCAGGACGCTCATGAGCGCGCTGCCGCCGTCCCGAACGGAGCTGGCGACGAGGACGGACGTCGAACAGCTCGGGCAGCGCCTGGACGCCGTCGAGCAGCGCCTGGACGCCGTCGAGCAGCGCCTGGACCGCCTCGACGGGCGCATGGATGACTTCCACGGCGCTCTTCGAGAGCAGACGCGGACCTTCACGCTGGGCGTGATCGGGTCCACGGCGACCGTGGGTGCACTGGCCTTCGCGGCCGCCTCGATCGTGTGAAGACCGGCGCCGCACACGGCCGGCACGGCCTCATGACGACCCCGCCTCGGTCACGCGCGCTGGACGGTTATGGTCACCTCGAAGGCTCCGCTGTTGTTGTCCAGCCCGACGTCGTTGACCTGCAGGAGCAGCTCACCCTCACCACCCGACAGCTCGATTTCGCTGCCGATGACGAACGGCTCGCCGTCACCGAACCGGCCGATCAGCGCGGCGTGGCCGGCCTCGGGCACGATGTTGAACTGCCGGAGTTCCGGACGGCCGTCACCGTCCGGGCCGGTGGGCTCCGATCCGTTGTGGAACACCTGGCCTTGCGCCTCGATCGTCACATGGTCCAACGGCTCCACCTGCACCCCGGTGGCGACCCACGGGTTCCGGGCGTCGAGGGTGAGCCGTTCCTCCGTGACCTCCGTAGAAGCTTCTGTAGGACCGTCCGTCGGCCCGTTCGTGGGACCGTCTGTCGGCCCGTTCGTTGGACCGTTCGTCGGACCATCGGTCGGTTCGTCTGCTGGCCACCACGGCGAGAAGGGAAACAGGAACACGGCGACACCGACGACCAGGACCAGCAGTGATGACGGCACGTTGAGCGAGACGCCGGGGAGGACGATCTGGCCCGGCCCGAGGAGGTTGCGGACCATGAGGAAGAGCCCGGCCGCGACGAGGAGGATCCCGAGTACCTGTACGGCGAGCATGGGCCATCCTGCCTGGATGCCGTGGATGAACCGATCGACGCAGACACCGCCCAGCCACCGACCACCTCGGTGGTGGGAGCTGGTCGCAGGGTGAGCATGAGCAAGCGGGGCTTTGGTGTCAACGACCTGCTCCCCGCGCGTGCTGGCACGTCCGGGACGCTGGGGTTCCGGGAGGTGCGCCCCGGTGGGTGACTGGCGCGACGACCCACAGCTACGCGACGTCGGGCGCGAACTGCGACACCGGCTCGGGGACGAGCTGCGCCGCGACGCCGAGGACGCCGAGCGCGACGCTGCCAGGGCTCTCGCCCGCGCGCGCACCCTCGGCGACCTGGCGGCGCACCTCCGCGACCGGGGTGACGAGGTAGCGCTGACCGTCGCCGGCGACGTCCTCACCGGCACGGTGACAGCAGCCAGCGGCGATCACCTGCAGCTGCGCACGCCCCGAGCTCTGGTCGACGTGCCGCTCGGCCAGCCGCTGGCGCTGCAGGTCACCGTCCGCGCGCGGTCAGGCGGCGCCCAGCGACGGGGCGCCGGCGGATTCCGCGCTCGGCTGCTCGAGCTGGAGCTGGACGGCGATGAGGTACAGGTCCGGACGAGCGTGCTGGGGGGCCTACAGCGGGGACGCATCGCCGCGGTCGGCCGCGACCACCTGGCGCTGGTCGGGCCGGATGGGGTCGAGCGGTACATCACGCTGGAAGCGGTCCACTATGTCGCGCGGGCGGAGCGTTGAGCAGGCGCCGGATGCACCGGCCGCTCGGTCCTTCGGCCCTGGACAGCGGCGAACTCCTGCACGCGGTGAGCCCCCCGACGACGCCGCGCTGGGCACATCCGTTCTCCCGGTCGAGCGTCCCTGAAACGGGCTATCTGGACGCGGGACCCACCTCGACCATTTCCCCAGCTTCCGGCTGCGACGTCTTGCACAGCGTCAGGCAGCCTCGTAGCGTCCCCCGCGCCTGAGGCCACGGCCGACGGCACGACCGAGGGGGGCGCATGGTCGCCGAGGACTACCCGCCGGTGCTCGACGCCGCGATGGTCGCCGAGCTACTGGGCATGAACATCGACACGGTGCGTCGACTGTCGCGCGAGGGTGTCCTGCCTGCCCACCGGGTGCCGGGAGGGCGGACGTTCAAGTACCTGCGTGACGAACTGCTGGAGTGGCTGCGCGCGCAGCCTGCCAACAACCCGGCGGGATCGAAGGAGCCGGTCGAGGAGCGACGGCGTTGAGGGCGATCAGGGACGCCCGCCGGTGAGCGCGCGACGCACCCGCTTGACCACCGGCGGGGCGGACTGGCTAGCGTCCGCGCCCCGCCGGCGGCGGCCGGGGCGACGGCCCCGGCGGCACGGGTCGGGGGCCCGGGCGGGAACGGGGCCGGGAACGGGGCGAGGCGAGACCTCGCGGGGCACGAGGAGAGCGAGGTGTCGACGACCGAGCAGGGCGCGCAGGTCCGCGACAACCCGGGGGTCGCGCCGGAGCCGCGAAGTAGGATCACGCGGCGGGTATCCGCCGGTCACGCCTTGTTACTGGTGGTCGGTCTCCTGGCCGCCCTCACCAACTTCGCCGTGCTGCGCAGCGCCGACGCAACCGTTCGGGTGGCGGCCGCGGCGCGTGACTTGCGCCCCGGCGAGATCCTGGCAGCCGACGCGCTCACGTTCACCGACGTCGATGTAGGGGAGGGGGTGGCGGCGACGTTGCTCCGTCCCGGTGAGGTCGAACGGTTCACCGGGAGCGTGGTCGCCAACCACGTCCGGGCGGGAGAGCTCCTCACCCGCACCGATCTCAGCCGCCCGGCGACCGATTCGGGTCTGCGCGCGATGAGCATCCCGGTGGAGCCGGCCCACGCGGTCGGAGGTGCCCTGCGGGCCGGCGACCGTATCGACGTGATCGAGGTGCTAGACGGCAGCGCACGCTACATCGCTGTGGACGTGGAGGTGCTCGCGGTCACCGACGGTGGGGGCGGTGCGGCGCTCGGCGGGCTCACCCCCTACAGCGTGACGGTCGCCGTGGACGATGCCAGCGCGTTGCTGCTGGCCGCGGCTGTCCGGGCGGACGCGGTGGAGCTGGTGCGCTCGACCGGTGCGGAACGGGCCCGCGTCGACGATCGCGCGCGGAACCGGGTGCCGGGGCCGCGGAGCGCCGACGGCACGGGGACGTGACTGTGCGCGAACCGGAGATCGCCATCGTCGTCTCGCCGCGGGATTGGGCGGAGCGTCTGCACCGGTTCGTCGCCGACCACGGCGGTGCCCGCGTGCGGGCGCGCGTGCTCGACGCCCGCGAGGCGCTCGACGACGTGTACGCCGTGCTCGTCGCCGAGGACCTCACGTCCTTCCTCACCCCCCGGCTGGTGGAGCAGTTGCATGCGCGTGGCCGCCGCGTGCTGGGGGTGCACGATCCGGGTGAGCCGTGGGGCCGGCGACGGCTGGACGACCTCGGCATCGACGAGACCATCGAGCTGGACGCCGCGCCCGAGGAGTTCGTGCGAGCGATCGAGGCGCTGGCTGCGGGTATGTCGCTCGACTACGAGCTCACCGAGTTGGTGGCGCGCGTCGGCACCCGACCCGTGCGGGCGGACGCTGCATCGGGCAAGTCGGACGGTGCATCGCCGGGCGGGACGCTCACCTCCGTCGGCGGCCCCTCCGGCGGGGTGGGGGTCACCGAGGTCGCGCTGGGTCTGGCGGTGGCGCTCGCCGCTCGCGGAGAACCGACCGTGCTGCTGGACGGTGACGAGCTGGCCCCATGCCTGGCGCAGCGGCTGGGCCTGCCGCTGCACCCCAACATCCGCACCGCCATCGACGCAGTGGAGCACCGCTCCGGCCGTCTCGAGGACGCTCTCGTGGAGGTCCCCGGCCGCGGACC
>DASZZX010000327.1:0-1581 GCA_036260415.1 Nitriliruptorales bacterium | reverse complement strand
GACGGCGGCGGCCGCGTGGCGGTGGCCGAGGAGGCGGCGGGGCCGGTGTTCGTCGCCGTCCGCCCCGAGTCGGTGGCGCTGTACCCGGCCCGCCCGGAGGGCAGCCCGCGCAACGTGTGGCCGGCCCGGCTGGTGTCGGCCACGCCGCACGGGTCGACCGTGCGCTGCGAGCTCGACGGCGAGGTACCGCTGGTCGCCGACGTCGCCGCGACCGCCTTCGCCGAGCTCGGCCTGGCCCCAGGGACGCCGGTCTGGGCCGTGGTCAAAGCATCCGAGGTCGCCGTCTACGCCCGCTGAGACGGGTCCCCAGGCTCGAGCAGCAGCGCGACGTCGGGGTGCAGGAGGGCCAGGCCCCGGTCCAGGGTGGCCAGCCGACCGTTGCGGGCCCGCGCCAGGGCGGCCAGGTAGGCGTCGGTCACCTGCCGGTGGCCCACGACGCCGCGCAGGTCGACATCGCCGTAGCCGAGGTCGTCGGGCCAGAACTCGTGCCGCGCGCTGGATGTGACGCTGCCCAGGACGTCGGCGGCCTCCGTCAGGTCGGCGCCGCTGCGCAGGAGGTGGCGGAGCAGGGCGCCCTGCGTCACAGGACAGGTGGCGAACTGGTCCGCGTGCGCACCGAACCAGTTTCGCGCTCGCTCGTGGTGGGCGTGTTCGACGACGACGAGGGCGATGAGGACGTTGGCGTCGAACAGGGTCGTCACTCGTCGTCGTCCAGCGACCGCACGTCCTCGCTGGTCACGACGCCACCACCCAGGGAGATGACTCGCAGCCCCGTCTGCTCGTCGGTCCGGACCCGGACAGGCCCCGGAGTGGTGAGAGCCGCCCGCAGCAGCCGGGTGACGGTCTCGCTCAACGACGTCCCCGCATCCCGGGCGATCGCCGTGGTCAGCCGGTGGAGGTCCTCCGGCAGGTCGATGGTGGTCCGCACAGCTCCATGATGCGCTGGTGGCTCAACGTGCATCAAGGTGCAGAAGCCTGTGCGACGCTGGACGGCATGGGACCGGTCGCCGGATTGGTGCTCGCCGCGGGCGGCGGGCGCCGCTACGGCATGCCCAAGGCGCTGGTCGAGTACGAGGGCAGCCTGCTGGTGGAGCGGGCGGTGCGGACGGCGCGGGCGGTGTGCGACCCGGTGCTCGTCGTCCTCGGGGCGCAGGCGGTCGACGTCTGGCGGACGGCGGACCTCGACGGCGCCACCGTGCTGGCCAACCGCGACTGGGAGACCGGCATGGCCTCCTCGCTGCGCACCGGCCTCGACGGGCTGCGCGGCTGGCCCGGTCGCGTCGACGCCGTGCTGGTCACGCTGGTCGACATGCCGGGGATGACGCCCGAGGCGCTGCGTGCACTCGCCGCGCACGCCGCCCCCGACGCGCTGGCGATCGCCACCTACGGCGGCGTCCGCGGGCACCCGGTGCTGCTGGGTCGTGCGCACTGGGCCGGCGTGGCCGCCACCGCGACCGGTGACGAGGGCGCCCGCCGCTACCTCGCCACGCACCACGTCACCGAGGTCGACTGCACGGGCCTCGCCGATCCGACCGACCTCGACGTCCCGCCGGGCTGGGCCGTCGCGCCGGCGGACTGAGG
>DASZZX010000326.1:0-4945 GCA_036260415.1 Nitriliruptorales bacterium | reverse complement strand
GTCCGCTCGGGTGACGGCGGTGCGCCCGGGCCGCACACCGCCTCCGCGCCGACGGGTGGGTGGGGGAGGGCCTGAGTGACCCTCCCCCACGTCTCAGCTCACTGGACTACGCCGAAGATCCACAGGCCGCTGTCGCGATCGCTGCCCAGGACGTAGGTCACCCCGTCCCGGACGAACACCTCGACCCCCCAGAAGTCGTTGCCGTCCGGGTCGAGGTAGCCGCCGACCTCCACCAGCTCGCACGTGGGCGGATCGGCGTCGCCGGTGCACTGGATCTCCACCATCCGGATGCCGCCGGAGTAGTAGGACAGGAACGCCAGCGACGGGTCAGTCGGGTGGGTCGCCACCTCGTGCACGGAGAGGTCACCGAACCCGAACGCCAGGTCCGGGTCGTGCGCCTCGTCGATCGCGTAGGTGTCCAGCTCCTGGAGCGTCTCGCGGTCGTACAGGTGGACGTAACCCCACCCGTCGAAGGTCGGCGTGGCGGACACGTGCTCCCCCTCGGTGCCGATCGGCGGCCCATCGGGGTACACGAAGCTCACGGGCGTGTCGAACAGCAGGTGCAGCGCCCGGTGCCCGATGCACAGCGCGGGGGCGGTCTTCTCGTAGACGTGCCCCTGGCTCCCGCAGAGGTACTCGTCGGGCGCGTCGCCACCCTCGGCACCGGCGTGGTGGTTGGCAATGATCACCGCGTCGTAGCCGGCCAGCTGGCCGGACTCGACCTTCTCCGAGAAGAAGCAAGCCTCACCCGAAGCGCTCGGGTCACCGACCGGGCCACGTTGGAAGACGATGATGCGCTCCTCACCCTCGGCGACCGTGGGAAAGACCGCGGTCGCCTGCGGGATGCTGGCACGATCGGATGGGCAGCCGTACCCGCCGTAGACCGTCGGACCGTCGAGGACACCGTCCGGCAGCGTCGTCTGCACCGGAGGCGTGAACCCGAACTCGCCAGCGGGGTACTCGCCGGCGCTCGGGCCGGAGTCGATGGTGAAGATCAACCGGAACGGCGAGAAGTCCTCGTCGGTGCCGATGAAGAACTCGTTGTCAGCGGTGAACTCCGCCTGATGGGCGTTGCCCTCTGGTGGCAAGGCGACTCCGAGCGACTCCAGCAGCTGCGGATCGGGGTTGGTGAAGTCTGTGTCATCGATGAAGTCCGCGTTGGCGGGGTCGGTCACGTCGAGCAGGACGTAGCCGCCGTCCCAGTAGGCCAGCAGCATGATGTACCGCCCGTCGATCTGCTTTACGACCATGTCGTGGAGGAACGACTGGTCGAGGCCGATCTCCGCCTGGTCGACACCTCCCGGGACGAACGTGTTCAGGTTGTACTCGGCGATCAGCCGCGGACGCTTCGGGTTGGTGACGTCGAGGATGTCGACGTCGGCGGTCTCGAAGTTGTCGGTCATGACGACGTAGGCCCGGTCGCCGGCGTCCCACGCGAAGGCGCTGTGGATGTCGTTGGTGTCGGCGAAGCCACGGTCACCGAAGTGCTCCGACAGCTTCTTCGGCTGCGTCGGGTCGGTGACGTCGTACAGCGACACCCCGCCCTTGCCGTTCTTGCCGCACTGCTCGTTGTTGGCGACCAACATCGTGCCGGTGAAGAACCTGGTGCTGACCTCGAGGGCCTGCAGGCCCTCGCCGGGACGGCTGTCCTGGGAGTGCGGGATGAACCCGACGAGCTCCGGATCATCGATGTCGGAGATGTCGACGACGTACACGCCGGCGTCCGGATCCCGCCGGCCACCAGCTTCGGAGTTGGCGGCGCAGTCCGGTTCGCCCCAGTTGGCGAAGTACGCGTAGTTGCCGTCCGGTGAGACGGCCACGTCGGCGATCAGGTCGTCGGTGTCGGTCACGTCGAGCTTGGCGACGAACTCGAGATCGCCGAAGGCACCTGGCCCCAGCAGGTGGCCTTCGTCGGCGCCGTGCTGACCGGGGTGAGCGAGCGCTGTGGTGCCCGGCAGCAGGGCGCACAGCGCGAGGACGGCGGTGAGCTGGAGCCTGCCGGTCGGCCGGCGGTGGTGAGGCATGGGACCTCCTGTGTGTGGACTCCGATCCGGGCTCGCACGGCCGGTCGGCCGGTTCCCCGGCCGGCCCGGCAGGCCCGATATGGCCGGAGTCTCCCAGGCGACCGGCATCGCCCACAAGTCCGGACCAGGGGGCATGGCTGACCTGAGGTCGGCGCGGGCGGCGCGCGCAGGGGACTGCACGACCGGACCCCTCCCACGCCCGGTCGGCCACGCAGCACGGCACCGCCCCCGACGGCGCCCCGGTGGGCGCGCAGTGTCGGCGATCGGTCAGGTCCCTGCGCGTGGTAGCCGGAAGCCGACCTGCCCTCCCGGGCCTGCGGCGGCCTCGAACTCCCCGCCGTGTGCCCGCACCAGCCCGCCGGCGATCGCCAGGCCGAGCCCGGCCGACCCCCGACGCTCCACCGGTCCGCCGCCGAGACGATCCAGCTGGGCGAGGTCGAGACCCGGGCCCTCGTCGCGCACGGTGACCTCGACCTTCTGGGGGTCGCCACCCACGTGGACCGTGACGGTGGACCGCTCGGGCGCGTGGCGGATCGCGTTGTCGAGCAGGTTGCGGATGACCCGCCCGATCGCGTGGGGGTCCACCTCGACCATCCGGGAGGCGGGAGCGTCGACCGCGAGCCTGACCTGTCGAGCGGCCGCCAGAGGCCCCAGTTCCTCGACCACCCCGTCGGCAATGTCGCCGAGGTCGACGGGCAGGCGCTCGAGTCGGAGCTGGCCGCTGCGGAGCTGGGCGAGCAGGAACAGGTCGTCGACGAGCCGGCCGGCGAGCTCAAGGTCGCGGATCGCGCTGCGCAGGTAGCGGTCGTCGTCGTCCGCGAGGCCGTCGCGGACCGCTTCGAGGGCGATCCGGGCGGACGTCAGCGGCGTGCGCAGGTCGTGGCTGACCCCCGTCAGCAGCTCCCTGCGGCTCTCCTCGTCGCGGTCTCGCTGGCGGTCGGCCTGCGCCAAGCCGGCGGCCATCCGGTCGACCGCCTCGGCTACCACGCCGATCTCGTCGCCCCGGGCGATGCCGGTCCGCGCAGCGAGGTCCCCGTCGCCGATCCGGTGGGCGACGGCTGCCAACGTCGTGAGGTCGCTGGTCAGCCGCCGGACCACGATCGAGGTCAGCGCCATCGCCAGGAGGACACCCAACCCCAACGCGACCAGCACGAGCCGCAAGTCGTGAACGGACAGGAACATGGTCAGCGCGGAGACGGCGACCGTGCTGGCGGCGACGGCGACGGCCGCGACCGCCAGAAGGCTGAGCGTCGACCGCAGCGTCCGGTGACCTACCCGGCCCAGCAGCCACCAGCCGACGAACGCAGCGACCGCGGCCGTCCCGCCGAACACGGTGAGCATGCGCACGCGGTCCGCGGCGGTGGGCTGCATCGCCGCCTCGGCTGCCAGCAGGCCCAGCGCCGTGGCCGCGGCCAGCAGCGCGAGAAGCGTCCTCACGGCTCGCCCCGGTCGCCGACGCCGCTCATGGCTCGAACCGGTAGCCGACGCCACGCACGGTCGTCAGCCACCGCGGCCGCTGCGGGTCGCGTTCCAGCTTCTGGCGCAGCCGGCCGACGTGCACGGTCACGGTCGCGGGGTCCTGCCAGTCCGCGGAGGAATCCCACACCTCGGCCAGCAGCTGTCCGCGTGTGAACACCTGGCGGGGCGAGCCGGCCAGGAACAGCAGCAGCTCGAACTCCCGGGCGGTGAGCTCGACCTGGCGGTCGTCCACCGTGACCTCGCGGGTGACCGGATCGATGCGCAGCCCGACGAACTGCAGGGGTGACGAGGGCGGGCGCGGCTCGGCACGTCGCAGGACCGACCGGACGCGGGCGGTGAGCTCGCGGGGCGAGAAGGGCTTGACCACGTAGTCGTCGGCGCCGAGTTCGAGCCCGAGGACGCGGTCGCCCTCGTCACCCCGCGCGGTCAGCAGGATGACCGGGACGGCGCCGGTGCGTCGCAGCTCGCGCAGGACCTCCAACCCGCTGGTATCGGGCAGCATGAGGTCGAGGATCACGAGGTGGGGTCGCCGATCGCGAGCGGTGCGCAGCGCCGTTCCGCCGTCGGCGGCGACGTCCACGCGGTACCCGTCACGCTGCAGGTAGCGGGCCACCACCTCGCGCACCATCGGCTCGTCATCGACCACTAGGACGCGGCGGTCGCCTGCGGTGGTGTCCATCGTCGAGATGCTACGGGCAGTGGGACCCGGTCGGGCGGTCCTCGACGGGAGTTTCGCGCGAGTTGCGCTGGACGTTGCCGACAGGTTCGCGCCGCCTGGCTGCATGCGCATCCACCGGCCGGACGGTCCGGTCGGTGTCGAAGGAGACGCCATGCCACGGATCCACGTCGTGCTCGCCACCGCCGCCCTGCTGGTCGGCGTCCTGGCCACCCCGGCGCTCGCCGCCCGCGGCGGCCAGCCCGGTTCGCCGGTTGCCCCCGACGCGATCTGGGCCGACGGCGACCTGTACGGCACGATCGCGCAGGGGGCGCTGCACTACAACGGCAACGAGCGCAGCTTCGACCTACTTGTCATGATCGCCGGGCAGGCACCCGTCGCCGAGGCCGCACCCGGCAACCGCGACTACAACGGCGGCCGCTGGCTGCCCGTCTCCGCCAGCTGGGCCCACGGCGGCACGCCTACGCTGCTCACCTCGTATGCCGCCGTGCGAGCCGCCGTGGAGGCCGGCGACCTGCTCCTGGGCACCCCGGACACCGAGGGGGCGTTCCTGTGCCCGCTCATCCCCAACCGGTAGATCGACCCACCATGACGTGAGCCCGGGACCCCGCGGGGCCCCGGGCCCGGCCACGCAGGCCGACAGCAACGACCTCGACCGCGACCGCACGGGCGTGGGCTGGTGCGGCCTTCCACCTCCGCGCCCGCGCCGACCAGCGTGGGAGAGGCCCGGCAGTCGGGCACCTACGTGGTGCAGGCTGCACCAGCG
>DASZZX010000325.1:0-3215 GCA_036260415.1 Nitriliruptorales bacterium | reverse complement strand
GGACCGCGGGCTGCCCAGGGCCGCGAGCTAGCGGGAAAGAACCTCCCGGACCTTGTCCCGCGCCCGGTCGAAGACGGCCGCGATCGGCCCGACCGTGGCGCGGACCTCCGGGGTCTGCGGTGTCTTGGGGTGCGGGCGCGTGGGGGCGTTCTCCTTCAGCTCGGCGAACCCCTCCGCCATCTCCTGCAGGCGCTGCTGGCTGAGCTCCTGGCGCAGCCGCGGGTGCTCGTCACGCTCCTCGTGCTCCGCGTGCTCGAGGACGTCGTCGCGGAGGCGGCGGAAGGCTTGCAGGAACTCCTCGCCGGTCGGGGCCATGCCCTCCATGTCGGCCATGAGCTGCTCGGCTTCGCTCTCCTCCTCCAGCACCTCGGCCGCCACCGCCTCCCCGCCGGTCACCTCGTCGCGCAGCGTGGGGTGGACGATCGACTCCTCCGCGGCCTCGTGACGCGCGAGCTCGTACACGATCCGTTCGAAGAGGTCGCCCCGCTCCTCCGGCGGTGTCTCCTCCAGTTGCGCGAAAAGCTGGCGCACCACGTCGTGGTCCTCGAGGATCGCGTCGACGATATCCCTGGGCATGTGCTTCCCCCGTGTCGGTCTCGGATGTGCCGCTCTCACCCTGGCAACGGTGAGGCGGGCCGGCACGGCTCCCCCTGGACGAGCGGACCGGGTCGAAGACGTCCAAGCGGACCAACAGCCAGTGTGGGCGCTCTGCTCAGCGTGGCCGCGTCGCCGCCGGTCCGCTCGCGCGCCGTCGACGCTCCCTGCGGAGGCGGCGACCGTCCCAGTGACCGAACTCGTTCTCGGGCAGCCACTCGCTCGCCCAGTAGCCGCCACCCCAGCGCTCGGCGGCCTGCCGCGCCCAGTCGCTGTCCAGGAGCTTCCCCGCGCCGGCGGGGTCGGTCCAGACAGCCAGGAGGAACGCCTCGCCCCGCTTGCCCACGCCGACCGCGGAGCCCAGCAGACGCTCGCCGGCGCCTCGTAGCCGCTGGCGGACCTCACCCAGCTCGCGTACCGCCTGGGGGACCTGCGCCGGCGACGTCACGATGCGCACCACCGCGCCTCCCGTCCCCTCGACGTAGCGGCGGAAGCGGCGCGTCGACGGCGCGGTGTCGTACGACACGCCACCGTCGGGGCCGAGCGCCCGGTACAGCTGCGGCACGCGCTCCGCCATCGCGTCCAGCACCTCCGCCGGCGCCGCCTTGGGGTCCTCCACGTCGTCGTCCTCCATCGACCCGCCCGACGCGAACGTCAGCCCGCCCCAGTCCCCCATCTGGCGCGGGCCCGGCCGCCACCGCATCAGCCAGAACGACTGGAGCCAGCGCGAGAAGCTCCACATGATCTCGCCGTGCGCACCCGAGCGCATGAACCGCTGCATCGCGTCCAGGTTGCGCCACGCCGTGATGGTCCAGAACTCGGTCGGTGAGGCGACGATGCTGGCCCAGCGGACGATGCCCTCGGTCGCGGCGAGCTGGCGGCGGACCCGGACGGTGGCCCCCATCATGGACGGGAAGAAGCGCGCACCGCGCAGCTTCGAGCGTGTGGTCACGACCAGCAGGCGCTCCGGTTGCCGCACCTTCCCCCTCGCTCTCTCCTCGACGGTCCCTCGACGCGGCCCGGCCGTTACGGCTGCGGTGGGGGGAGGCCGGTCACCCCGGGACGCCTTCGACCACCGCCAGGTCGAGCAACTCCATCACACGGTCGATCTCCTGGCGGAGGGCCGCCGGAGGTGCGGTGGCCACGCCCTCGCCGGCACGGTCGGCCTCGACCACCTCCGGCGTGTAGGGCAGGATCCCCGCCAGCGCCAGACCCTGCTCGGCGCTGGCACCCCGGAGGAAGTCGAGATCCTCCACCGAGCGCGCCTTGTTGCCCAGCCCGTAGACGCGCGGGATACCCAACTCCTCGGCGAGCGTGGCGGTCCGGGCCGCGGTGATCACCGACTTGCGGCTCGGCTCCATCACGACGAGCAGCACATCCGCGTACGCCAGCGTGCCACCCGATCGGCTGAGGTGTTCCAGCCCGGCCTCCATGTCGATCACGGTGACGTCGGCCTGCTCGTCGATGGCCTCTCCCAGCAGGCTGCGGACGGTGGCGTGCGCCCCGCAGGTGCAGCCCGCACCGGCCTGATCCACGCGCATGGCGGTGAGCAGCGTCACACCGCTCGGCGTCGAGCGTCCGTAGCTGCCGATCAGCGACTGCACCGTTGTGTCCGCGCCGCCACGCCCGACCACCAGCGCGCGCGGCAGCGTGGGCACGGCCTCGGTCTCTGCCAGGTCGAGGCCCAGCGACACGCCGAGGTTGGGGTTGGAGTCGGTGTCGATCGCGAGCACGCGAGCGCCCCGGTCGCGGTACGCACGGGCGAAGAGCGCCGCGACCGTGGTCTTGCCCACGCCACCCTTGCCGACGATACCCAGCTTCACCCGCCGCCCTCCTGATCGCCCGGCCCCCCCAGTATGGCCCGCCAGCCGATCAGGCGCGAATGCGAGCCGGGTCGCACAGCAGTGCCCACCCTGGCGGGTCCAGGGGTAACGTTGCCCTGCACGGGGGACGCCACCACGGGACGGGTCGCATGATGGTCGAAGTGCTGATGCAGGTGGTCTCTCTCGCGCTCGTCGCCACCATGGTGGCGGCGATCTTGCTGTTCCGGTCCGGCCGGCTGCGGTGGATGGGGCGCTGGTACTTCCAACAGGACGCCCCGCTGGTGGTTCGCCACCTGCCGTTCGTGGCCCTGCCGATGGCCGTGTACGGGTTGATGACGGCCGGGATGCTCGCGGCCGTGCAAGCGTCGGGGCCGTGGCCCCCCGCCGTGACCTACGCCGGCACGTTCGTTGGGGTGGCTCTGCTGACGGCCGCCGTGTGGGCCGTCGTCCGCCCACCCCGTGTCCTCAAGCCCCGCTGGTTGCGCGACGAGGAGCGGGAGCGCCAGCACCGGTCGGTGTGGCACCGGCTCGCCGAGGAACTGGAGGCGGCCGGCCGCCGACCGGTGGGGGCACGGCCGCGCCGCTTGCTGCGCCCGCCGCCGATCCGCTTCACGGACCTGCTGCCGTGGGGCCGGCGGCAGGTGCCGCCCCGGCCCAACGGCGACCCTGCCGCCTCCCCGCGGAAGCTGGTGGAGCGGGACCCGGCGGTGCGCCTCAGCGGGAACGGTGCGACCCGCCCGCAGGGCGACGCCGACCAGGCGGCAAGGAACGCCGGCTGGGGACAGTAGGCCGGTCGGC
>DASZZX010000324.1:0-22748 GCA_036260415.1 Nitriliruptorales bacterium | reverse complement strand
CAAGAACTACGTCTCCACCATCCTCACCAAACTCGACGTCGCCCGACGAGCCGAAGCCGCCGCCTACATCGCCCAAGACCGCGCCCGCCGCCAGGGCCGTCCCCAGTAACCGCCCGGCCGCCCCGACGAGAAGACGTTCTGGGGGCGGCCGCAGACGGGGCCCGGCGACGTGCTGGATGGCCAGGGCGCTCGAGCATGAGTGGCCTACAGCATGACCGCGTTGTTCGGCGGGCCAGGTTCGGACGGTGGGCGGGTTAGGGGTGGGATGCGCCGGCCGGTGATCTGGTTGGGGTGGATGCGCACCCAGCGGTCGCGGGTCACGCCCTCGGCCCAGGTGTCCAGTCCCAGGTCCTGCAGCCGGTCGATCACCTCGGCGGAGGTCACCACCTCGGCGGTGCCCTTGACCAGCACGCTCCACCCGGTGCGGGTGGCAGCGTCGAAGTCATCCACCTCGAACGCCACCGGCCGCTCCAACGCCGCCGCCACCAGCTTGGCGCCGAAGGTCGTACGCACCACGATCGTCCACTCGTCCACCACGTAGTTGACCGGCAGCACGGTGGGTCCACCGTCGGCGTCCACCGCGATCCGCCCCACCGCCACCGACCCCAGTAGCCGCAGGCACTGCCCGGTGTCCAACACCTCCAACCCCCGGTCCAACGCCACCGCGACGCTCATCGACCGCCTCCCCCCACCGGCTGCGACACCGCCGGCTGCCGACGATCGACCTCACGCTGGATGCGCGCCCCCACCTCGTCCACGAACCGGTCCAGCATCGCCTCGGCCACACGATGGCCCACCAGCACATCCACCGCCGCCCCCAACGCCCCCCCACGGCGGCCGGTACCTGCCCACGACCGCCACCAACGGCGGACGCCACGACAGCCCCCACACCTCCAACGTTGCCTGCACCGCCGGGAACAACCCCGGCGACGTCGCGTCCCGCCACCGCAACGCCACCTGCACGCGATCGTTGCCATCCCACCGCACCTGACCGATGTCGATGGTGGCCTCACGACCGATCTCGAACGCCCCCAACCGCACCCGCAGGCTGGCGCACACCGCACGACCGTGCGCCGCCGCGACCGACGCCGCCGACCCCAACACCCCCGCCGGATCATCCGCCACCAACCGCGCCACCTCAACGAACGGCGCCCGCACGAACGTGTAGGCGTAGATGCTGCGTTCCCTGTCGCTCCCGTCGCCTGCCATGTCTGCCACCTCCACGGCCGCCACCGCTGGTGTCGCTCTGCCGGCAGCCAACTCTGGACAGTGTGGTGGGGCGAGAGTCCATAGCCCCGACCGTGTGGGACCATCGGCCGTGCGCCGCTCTCCGGCGGCCCGCAAGGGTCCGCCATGCGGACACGCTCAACCAGCCGGCCTCGACTCGTGGGTCGAGACCTTGTGGAGGGCCGAACGCAGCCGGCGGCGAGCGACGAGACCGCAGACGGATGCGATGACAACGGCGATCGACATGGCGAGCATCGCGGCGAGCGTGGGGTCGACGAACAGGCCGGCGATCCGGGTCGCCGAGGAGCCAGCTGAGCATCAGGACGCCAGACCCTCGCCGACGGCGACGGTGCTCGCGGCGACGGTGTCGCTGCGGGGCGGCCGGGTAGAAGGGTTCGAGGTCACTCGACGGCCTCGAAGAACGGTGGGAGCGTTCCGATGATGCCGAGGATGCCCAGGCCGGCGCCGATCCAGAACGCGCTGCTCAGCTTGATGTCACGGGCCCGCCAGCGAGGTGCAGCCCTCCCCAGACGACGGCCCATGCGATCACGGCCAGGGTGGTCTTGCCTGAGAGGGGACCGACGTCCCGGCTGCCTTGGAGGTCGGCGAGGAACCCATTCGGATCCTCCGAGAGGACGGCCAGAGTGGTGAGCGGCCCGAGCACGAAGACGCCCCGCGCCGGCCGCGGTCATCGCCGCCGCGCCCGGTCCGTCCGGCTTGTCCGGCAGGGGTAGGTTGGCGAGCTCGGGTGCGACCTCGGCGTGTGGTGGACGTCGGGACGGTCGGTGGTGCTCATGGCTCCGCTCCTACGCCTCGGTCTGCCCGCTGACGTTGGAGAGCAGGAAGTCACGCCGCGAGCACGCTTCTGCGGGGAGGACGGCGCCGGCGCACCCGGCGAAAAGGTCGTCGCCGACCGGTGCGAGCTTGGCTCGGTACCAGGGGTAGACGATCCAGGTGCCGCAGATCACGGTGGCCCCAGGCGGCCACGGCCATCAGCCAGGTCCCGGCGTACAGCCGCCGCATGCGTCTCCCTGAGGCCGGCCGCGGCGGCCAGGCCGGGGCGCAGGCTCCACAGTAGTCCGGCGAGTACACCAGCGAACGCGAGCAGGAAGAGGGTGCCGAGCACCAGCCCGTGGATCACCGTCCAGGTCTCGCGTGATGTGAGGTCCACCATCTCACCTCATGACCAGCTGAGGCCACGGTTCCTTCCGTGGTTGGGGCCGCGAAGGGCCGACGGCCCAGGTCCGCGGGTCGAGCGGGCCGGCCCGGTGGGTCGCTCGGTCGATCGATCGACGACTGGGTGCTGTTCCTAGACTGAGCCTGAAAGGTGACTGGAACCTGATAATGATTCCTCACAAGGGACCTCACCGATCTGAATACAAGCGCTACATCCTCCGACAACTGAGGGCAGCCGCCGCCGACGCAGCCAAGGAGACGGATCCCATCCTGCGAGAAGAGCGCTTCCTTCGCAACTGTGAGCGCGTGCGCGAAATCCTGAAGAATGATCCGACCATGGTGCGATACAATTACTGGAGGTGCTGATGCGTTTCTGGCGGATGTTCCCCGACATGAGCTTTCCCTTGGCCGAACCTGTACCCGAATGGTTTGGGACGACTCCGTGAGACCATATCGAGGAAGCAGGACCGATAGCAGACTGGCCGCCTCTCCAGTTGGTTGTGCCGACTGAGACACTTGTCGCCGACGCCACCCGTCTATTCAGGGTTTCGCCGTCTACAGCCGGAAACGTCGGGATGCCATCGAGTCAGCGCTCAGCTTCGCGGACGATGTGCAGTGGTGCCTGTAATCCTCATGCAAGATGACGGCACAGAACCACGTTGCGTGTGCAACCCGTTATTTGGCCCAGAAGCGCTAGACGACCAAGCCACGACGCGGGTGGACACCACCGGCGCGGAGTGGATGGAGCCCATTATCAAGGCCGTCTATGACGTGAGTAAGATTGGTGAACGCCAGATTCTCAAGTACCCCTATGGCTGCGAACGGGTGGCGTCCGACGCGACTTTGACACGTGAGGGGTCGTGAGGGTGGGCTGGTCGGCGGATTTCGGGGTTCTGGGCCGGTTGAGGGCTTCTACGTTTGGACGGCCCGACCAATGTAGGGGCAAAGTATCGGCTTAGATGCTTGCTTCTCCATGTTTTGCGGCCGACAATGACCGGCATGTTCGTGAAGACCACGAAGGTGCGGGGTGGGGGCAAGGCCTACGAGTACCTGACGCTGGTCGAGTCCTTCCGGGACGAGGCGGGCAAGACCCGCCACCGCACCGTCGCCCGCTTGGGCGAGGTGTCCAAGCTGCGCGACAGTGGCCAGCTCGACCGCATCATCGCCGCGCTCAAGGCCCATGCCCAAGCCACATGGGTGCGCGGCGAGGACCTCGAGGCCCGCGACGCTGCGGCCCTGGGCGGGGTCGCCGCGGTGGAGGCGTGGTGGGGTCGGCTGGGGCTGCAGGCGTGGTTCGACGAGGCGGCCAGGGGCAAGCGGCTGCGCTGGTCGCTTGCGGATGCGGTGTTCGCGATGGTCGCCAACCGGCTGATCGACCCGGGCTCCCGACGCAAGGTCGTGGGCTGGATCACCGACCAGGTCGTGGCCCCAGACGGGTTCTCGTTTCCCAGCCTGGAGCAGTACTACCGGGCGCTGGACCACGTCCACGACGTCAAGGCCGAGCTGGAGACGTTCCTGTACGCGCGGCTGACCGACCTGACCAACCTGCAGCTCACCCTGGTCTGCTACGACCTGACCTCGACCTTCTTCGAAGGCTCGGTCGCCCCCTCGATGCGGTTCCCGTCGCGCGCGTTCGGCTACTCGCGTGATCACCGGCCCGACCGTCCCCAGGTGGTGGTCGGGCTGCTCACCACCGGCGACGGGATCCCGATCGCGCATCACGTGTTCGCCGGCAACACCACCGACGTAACCACCCTGCCCCAGGTGCTCGCCGATCTGCAAGCCAGGTTCGGGGTCGGGCGGGATCTGTCTGGTCGCCGACCGCGGGCTGATCTCCGAAGACAACCTCGACACGGTCGAGCAGGCGGGGTGCGACTGGGTGCTGGCCACCCGCCTGCACAACCGCAAAGACGTCGCCGCGGTGCTCGCCTTCGCCAACGCGGCCGACAACGACGACTGGATCGAGGTGACCCAGTTCCACAGTTGCGTGCTCGACGTCAGCCACGACAACAGCCGCTACGTGGTGGTGTTCTCCGACGAACGGGAACGGCGCGACACCCTGCGGCGCCTGCAACTGATCAACAAGACCGAAGACCGCCTTCTCGCGCTCGAGCGGCGGGTCGCCCGCGGGGAGCTCACAGACGCGGAGAAGATCGTCGCCGCCGCCGAACGCATCCTCGCCAAGTCACCGGTGCGGCGGCTGTTCACCTACGACGCCGACGACGGCCGGTTCGTCTACGACTACGACCACGACGCCGTGGACTACGAGCAGGCCCTCGCCGGTCACTACGTGCTGCACACCTCGCTGTCCGCCGACACCCCGCCGGCCACGGTGCTGGCCTGCTACCAGTCGCTGCGCGCTGTCGAGGACCGCTTCCGGGTGCTCAAAGACTTCGTGCGGCTGCGCCCGGTCTACGTCTGGACCGAGACACGGGTGCGCGGCCACATCGCCATCTGCGTGCTGGCCGCGGTCATCGAAGCCCTCATGCGCAACGCTCTGCACGACGCCGACGTGCGCGACCCCGACCTCGACCACCAGCACCTCTCCGCCCGCCGGGCGCTCGACGAGCTGGACAAGATCCGCCGGGTCACCCTCGACACCGGGCAGGGCCCCACCATCCGGCTGGTCACCCGACGCACCCGCCTCCACGAGCAGGTCCTCAAAGCCTTCGACGTCAACACCACCGACTGGGACCGCCCCGCCATCACCACCTGACCAGCCTCCTCACGAACACAAGTTCGACCCTGTAGTACAAACCCGTGTCCGCACACCCCCGCTCACCTGCGGTTTTGCAGATCAAGTGTCAAAGTCGCGTCCGAGCGCGTCCGTCAAGCCGTCGAAGACGCTGGGTGCACCGGAATCGAATGGGCGCCCATGCCCGTGGTAGACCGCCGCGAATCCTAATGGGAATCCGAGACGAACATCGCCACCGTCACCGCCCAGGATGACTCTCCCAGGACTACGCCGCTGACCTCCTTGTCGCCGTCATCGACCACGACAACCTGAGGCCAGGCGATCAGGTCCGCGTCCTGCAGGGCGTCGCCCGGACGGACGATTGGTGGGCGCTCGCGGTCTCAGACCCGGCTGTTGACCTCGTCGAGCAGGGCCCGCGCCTCGACGAGGTCGGGCGTGTCGAACCCCTCGGTGAACGTCGCGTAGACGTCACGCAGCAGGTCGGTCCCATCGGGTCGTGTGCCCGCTGCCCGCCGGAGGCGCGTCAGCCTGGTCGCGGCGCGCAGCTGCGATGTTCGGGCACCCACCTGCGCCGCCGTGTCGAACGCCGCCTGGAACCACGGCTCGGCTGCGCGGGCGTCGGACAGCGCGAGCAAGAGGTCGCCCTTCAGGATCGGGAACTCCGGGCCGAAGATGTTCGGCGCTTGGTCCGCGGCCATCTCGAACGCCGGCTCCAGGGTCGCGAGCCCCTCCTGCGGCTTGCCGCCGAGGGCGAGCCCCCTCGCCCGCAGCGAGAGCAGGAAATCCCAGAAGACCGGCGGGGTATCCAGCCCTTGGTACAGGCTGAAGCCCCGATCGACGCTCGCCAGGCCCTGGTCGGGGCGTCCCAGACCGGTGAGCGCCACTCCCTGCAGGACCAGCGCCAGCGCTTTCCAGACCTGGTAGCCGTGCTCCTCCGCGACCTCCAGCGCCCCGCTCGCCCGCTGGTGCACCAGGTCCAGCTCCCGCCGCCACAGGTCCAGGAAGCCGACGTGGAACAGCGCGTACGCCAGCGAGAAGGGGTGGTCCAGCCGCGTCGCCAGCTCGAGACCACTGGTGGCCCGCTGCACCGCCCGGTCCGGGAAGCCCTGCAGCCACAGCAGGAACGCCGAGGTCGTGTAGGGGACGACGCCCGGGCTGGGACCGAGACGCAGACGACCGGGGCGGTGCCGCTCCGGATCGAACAGCGCGATGGCGCGGTCGAGGTGCTCCAGGCCGGTAGCCGCGTCGCCCAGGGATGCGACGTTCACCCCCAGCACCAGGTGCGCCTCCACCTCGAGTCCGACGTCGCCCTGCAGGCGGGCCAGCTCGAGCAGCTCGCGCCCGATCGCGGCCGCCTCCGCGAACTCCCCCCGGTAGAGGTGGATGCTGGCGAGGCTGCGCAGCGCCGGGGGCCGTTCCGGCGCTCTCCCGGTGCCCTCCAACCGTGCCAGCGCCTGCCGGTAGAGGTCCTCGACCTCCTGGGTGTAGCCGCGGATCGCCAGCAGTCCTCTGGCCAGGCTGGTCACGAGGGCGAGCTTCTCCTGGGCGCGTTCCACGGACGGCGGGAGGGCGGACAGCACGCCGAGCAGGTCCTCGGCCAGGCCGACCGCGCCGCTGTACCAGCCGCGCGCGTCGTGCAGTACCCACAGGGGGTCGAGCAGCTGGTTGAGCCGCTGGAGGTCGGCAGCGTCGACCCAGTGGCTCCATGCGGCCCGGAGGTTGCCGATCTCGGCGGCGAGCTCGTCCAGCGTCCGCTGCCGGTCCGGTCCGTCGAGCCGGTCGCGGCCGCTGGTGGCGAGAGCCGAGAAGAACTCCGCGTGTGCCAGACGCGCCGCCCTGGCCAGCTCGGGATCCTCGTCGAGGCGCTCGGCGGCGTACTCCCGGATGGTCTCGAACATCGACAAGCCATGCTGGCCGGGACGCTCCATGCTGCGGATCAGACTCTTGTCCAGCAGCGACGCGAGCCCGTCGACCACGTCGACGTCACGGAGCAGGTCGACCCGGGCCGCGACCCCCTCGAGCGTGTCCACCCTCGGCGGCCAGAACAGCGACAGCAGCTGGAACAGCGCGCGCTCGTCTTCGTGCAGGAGGTCGTAGCTCCACTCGACCGTGCTCCGCAGCGTCTGCTGGCGGGCGGGGAGGTCCCTCGGTCCGCCGCGGAGCAGCTCGAGGCGGCTGCGCAACCGCTCCCGGAGGTCCTCCACGGAGAACAGCCGCATCCTGGCGGCGGCCAGTTCGATCGCGAGCGGCAAGCCGTCCAAGCGTGCGCAGATCTCGGCGACCGCCGCCGCGTTGTCCTCGGTCAGCTGGAAGCTCGGCTGCACCTGGCGGGAGCGCTCGACGAACAGGCGGATCGCTTCGTGGTCAGCGATCTCCGTCAGCGACGCGTGCGCGTCGCCGGGGAGGGAGAGGGGTGGGACCGGCAGGAGGTGTTCGCCCCGCACCCTGAGCGCTTCGCGGCTGGTGACCAGCACCTTCAGCTGGGGGCAGCGTTGCAGCAGTTCCACGACCCCATCGGCGGCGGCGATGACCTGCTCGAGGTTGTCCAGCAGCAGCAGGACGTGCCGGGTGCCCAGCTGCCGGGCGAGCACGTCGAGTGGTTGCTCATCCCCTAAGCGGCGCAGACCCACCGCGCGCAGGACCGACTCGAACGCCGCATCGGGGTCGCGGGTGGCGGAGAGGTCGACGAAGTACAGGCCGTCCTCGAAGCGGTCGATCTGGTCGGCCGCCGCCTGCAGGGCCAGCCGGGTCTTGCCGATTCCTCCCGGGCCGATGAGCGTCAGGAGCCGCACCTCGCTGCGGCCCAGCAGATCCCGCAGGGTGGCCAGCTCGCGCTCGCGCCCGACGAACTCGGAGGTCTGGGTCGGCAGGTTGTTCGGCCGGTAGCTGAGCGTCACCAGCGGCGGGAAGTCGGTGGGTAGGTCCGGGTGCACCAACTGGAAGAGGCGCTCGGGGCGCAGCAGGTCCTTCAGCCGGTGCTCGCCGAGGTCGCGCAGGTCAGCGTCGGGGGGTAGGACGTCGGCGACCAGGTCAGCGGCGAGCGCGGACAACAACACCTGGCCGCCGTGCGCCGACGACATGATGCGCGCGGCCCGGTAGACGGGAGGACCGAAGAAGTCGTCGGCGCGGGTCTGCGCCTCTCCGGCGTGCATGCCCATCCGTACCCGTAGGGGCCCCGTCTCGCCCCACACCTCGTACTTCAGACGGAGTTGGGCGTCGAGCGCAGCACCCACCGCCGCGGCGGCGGACGGGAAGACGGCCATCAGGCCGTCGCCGGTGGTCTTGACCACCCGCCCGTCCGCGCGCTCCACGGCCTCCCGCAGGATCGCGTCGTGCCGCTCCAGCGCGCGCTGCATCGCGGTGGGCGAGCGTTCCCACAGCTGGGTGCTGGATTCCAGGTCGGTGAACAGGAAGGTGGAGGTGTGTGAGGCAGGTTCGCCGGTCATAGGCGGAGGCAACCACGGCAGGCGCGAAAGGGCCAGCCCGCGCGGCCTTCTGCATCGTGCGCGGCGACGATGGGATATCACCGTCCCGACGCACGATCCGACTGGCCCGCCGATCGTGCGCGGAAACGACGAGAAGACGTCACCACGACGCACGATCCGGTCGGGCCCCGGACGGTGCCGTCGTCGCGGACGATCATCCCTTCGTCGGCGTGCACATCACGAATCGACGCGATGATGACCTCGCTGCCTGCCGCCGCCCCACTCTGCCTGGGTCCTTCCCGTCCCCATCGGTACGGCCCGGCTGCGGCTTACCACCGCACCCCGCGGTGGTCCCGTCGCTCATGTCGACATGTCCGAGGGTCCACGGCCGAAGGATCCTTGAGCCTCCGTCTGCGCTCGTTCACTTCGGGGGCAGCGACTGCGTGAAGGCCAGGCCCCGTTGGATCCACTCACGCAGATCCGCCTCGCCGGCGAAGCCCCTGGCTGCCACGTCGACCATGCCCGTCATCGGCTTGCCGGTAAAGCCCATGGGGCGGGCGTACGGCAGCGCGAGGGCATCGGCGTGTGCCTCCCTTCCAACCCGCACCATGAGCTCATCACCGACGATCCCAACGGTCATGTGCCCCCGCACCATGAAGGCCAGGCCGCCGAACATCCGCTGCTCGCGCCATTCCACGCCGGCGTCCGCGAGCGCGTTCCGAACTCGGCTGGCGACGTCCTCGTCGTAGGCCACGTGCCACCTCGCGAACGGCTGCGATCAGTCTCTCAGATCCTTCGACGGCCCGGAGGGCGAGGCAGACCTCTGCGGGAAGGGGTCGTGATCGTCACTTGGTCCGGGCGAGTGCTTGTTCGCCGACGATTTCGACGTCTGGAGGGTCGCGGGCAGCAGGAGATGGCGGGGCGACGCCCGGGTGCTGGAGACGCAGCCGGGTCAGCGGGGGCGGGCTGGAGGACGGCGAGCCGGTGGTAGGCGGCGAGCAGCTGGGAAGTCCAGGCCAGTGTCGGCCAGCGCAGCCAGGTCTGCCGCGGTCGTCGGGCCAGACACCCCGCGGCATGGAGGACGGTGTGACGCAGCCGTCGGGGTTCGGCGACGGCGAGGTCGCCGTCGAGCAGCAGCTGCTGGGTTGCGACGAGCAGCAGCGCAGCGACGAGCATGATCTGCAGCCAGGCCGCGTTCTACACAAACCGGGTGAACCGGAAGCGGGCCTCGCCGATGTCCTGAGCCGCTTGATGCGGTTCTCCATCTGGGCGTGGCGCGGTGGCGGGCTCGAGCAGCGCCGGGTGGCCGGTCTGGTTGGTGACGATGACCTGGTGGCGCCAGCCGTTGTGGTCCGACAGTTTCAGCTGGGCGCCCGGGTGGGCCGCCGACGCACGATCACCCGGGTGCCGTGCGGCATCCTCGAAGGCCCGGCCTCGTGCTCGGCGACCTGCGCACGGTGCGGGGACGGCCGTCCGGGTCGATCGCGGTCTGCCAGTCGTCGTGCCGCAAGCGGTGGATCTCGCGTCGCGTTGCCAGCGCTCGTTGGCGGGCATCCCGATCGAGAAGTGCAGGTTGCGGTCGTCCAGCCCGCCGATCACCTCATGCGAGTAGCCGGCGATGTCGGTGCGCACCAGAACCTCGCGACGACATCGGAGTCGTCGCCGTCGTGATGGCCGCCGCACGCTCTGATCTGCCTTGCTTCGCCCGGTCGCCGATCGGGATATTCGGGCGTTGTGGACAGAGGCAGTGATGCCCGGACACCATCCGGCGGACGTGAGCCCCGGATCCGGCTCGCCGCGTGTGGCGCGGCCTGGTGACCCTGCTGGGCGCCCGGCCGCTTCTCCGACGGCGCCCGTCAGCATCTCGGGGCGTCGCGGCGCGCGGGCTCGCGCTGCAGTCCGTGGCGGGCAACCGGGCGACGCGCGAATGGCTGACCCTTGACAGGGTGCCGCAGGCCGCACCGGGTGGCGTGGTGCAGCGGCTGCCGACGAGCGAGCAAGTCCGGCGCGCGGCAGGGTGGCTTCCCGCGACGCCGAGCGGAGGCCCTGACCCGCTTCGGAGGAACCAGGTCCTAAGTGCTACCGGCCAGCGCGGCGAAGACCTCGTAGACCATGAACGCGGGCCAGAACAGCCCCTGGAACAGGGCCAGGACGTGCTCCCAGAGGCTGCCCGCCTGCTGCCAGAAGAACACCAGCGCTCCGAAGATGCCCAGACCGTAGATGGCACCGCCACCGGCGGCGCCCGCGCTGCTGCTACTCATCGCATCTCCCGCCTTCCGGGGCTGTTGCGCCTCGATCGGACCTGACCCAGTGGGTGACCAGGATCCGTGTCCACCTCTCCCTGGAAGGGTGCGCGGACGCGCCTCGCGGCGGCAGTGCCGAACGACCAGACATGCCAGCCACTGCTCAGCCAGAAGCATTCTGCGTGCCCGGTTCAGGAGGGGGCCAAGGTCCCCGTGAGAAGGGCCCAATGCCCCTGACCCCACGGTGCGGACAACGGCTTCGCTCCACGGTCGTCGACGCAAGGGCCTTCTATGAGATCGCTGCACGACGACCGGCCGCTCGCGATGGTCGTCCACGACGACGTCGACGTACGGGCCCGTCTGCGTGCGGAGTTGACGGGCCACGGCTACGACGTCGTGACCTGCCCCGGGCCACACCGCACGACGTGCCCAGCGATCAGCTCCGTCTCCTGCAGCCGTGAGCCGTGCCCGCACGTACCGAACGCCACGATGCTGGTGACCATCGACAGTCGTCTGATCGATACGCATCTGCCGTGCGCGTATATGGCCTGGCTGCCCGCGGCCCACATCGAGCAGATACCCGCCTGAGCATCCGTGCCCGCGCCCACCAACCGCCAACACACAGAACTCCCCAGATGCCAGGCGGACAGCACGTCAACCAGCGAAGGCACCCCCGCTCAACGGCCGCCCTCCGCAGCGTGGCCTTCCACCCGTCGCCCCTTGAAGCTCCCGGCACGCGCGCCGCGCAGGAAACGGCCGAGCACCGCACCACGCACGCACGGCTGGAGCTCACACGTGCATCGGGATGCGCCGCCCGGAGACATGCACCACCGGGATGCGGATCCACCGGCTCCACCAACCGGCGTCACCGACCCACGGTTCCAGTCCCAGCCGCTCGATCCGGCGCAGTTCCTGCGGATCGGTCACCACGGAGGCCTCGCCGACCACATCGCGCTTCCACCCGGTGCGGGTCGCCCGGTCGAAGGCGTCGATCTCGAAGGCCACGACGGCACCCCGGATCGCCGCGTGCACCATCGTCCCATGAGCGGCACTCTCGCCCCGCAGGGTATTCAGGTTGACGACTCCCGGCTCATCGAAGCTGGTGGAGTGGCGACCTTGCTGAGCACGGCGGCGGCTGCTTTGACGAGTGGGACGGCGAGCAGGCCACCGTGCCCTCGCCCAGACTCAGGGGTGGAGGTCGAGTAGGGGTGGCGGCCGAGGCCGTACGACGCGCCGGGCGGCACCCGGAGCAGACGTGCCCGGGCTCGCAGGGGGCGTCCCTGAGGAGCCAGGACCGCGACCGTGGAGCGTCCGCGGCTCGCAGGTCCCACCCAGCGCGCACCCTCGTCCCCATGCGAAGATCAGCAGATGGCGGGAGAGCGTGGTGCTGCCCCTCGTCAGGACGTCGTCCGCAGGCTCCTGGCGGCGGGCTGCGTGTTCGCGGACGACGAGGCCGGGTTGCTGTGCGCCGCTGCGCGCACGCCATCGGAGTTCGATGCCATGGTCGCGCGTCGGGTCGGTGGCGTGCCCGTGGAGCAGATCGTGGGCTGGGCCCGGTTCTGCGGTGCCCGGATCACGGTGGGTCCTGGTGTCTTCGTCCCGCGGCCACGCACGGAATTCCTGGTGCACCAGGCCATCGCTGTGACGCGGCCGGGTGCTGTCGTCGTTGACCTGTGCTGCGGTTCGGGTGCGGTGGGCGCTGCGGTCGCCGCAGCGGTCGGGCCTATCGAGCTGCACGCGGTCGACATCGATGACGCCGCCGTGACGTGTGCCCGATGCAACCTCGCAGCCGCAGGAGCACAGGTGTACGCGGGTGATCTCTACGGGCCCCTCCCTGTGAGGTTGCAGCGCCGCGTCGATGTCCTGATCGCCAACGCGCCCTACGTGCCGACCGGCGACATCGCGCTGATGCCTCGGGAGTCTCGCCTTCACGAGTCGCTCGCGGCGCTGGACGGCGGTGCGGATGGGCTCGATGTCCAGCGTCGGATCGTCGCCGAAGCCCATCGTTGGCTGCGTCCCACCGGCCAGCTCCTGCTGGAGACCAGCGAGCACCAGTCCCGTCGGACCGCCGACATCTTCCGCACGGCCCACATGACCACGCGCGTCGTGAGCTCCAAGGAGTACGAGGCCACCGTCGTGATCGGAACAGCGGGACGCTCGCAAGGTGACGTCCCGGCTGCGCTGGCCGGTGGTGGCGTGACCGCTCGGCTGATCTGACCGGCCACGTCCGCTGGCAACCGCGGCCGACTCACCAGGTCGAGGCGATAGCGTCGGATGGGTGGCGAACTCGTTCCTGCTCGTCCACAGCCCGCTGCTGGGCCCCTCGTCGTGGGCTGCCACGGCCGGTGTGCTCGTCGACAGAGGGTGCGAGGTCGCGGTGCCGGGCCTCACCGGCGTCGCGGAGGCAGCACCTCCTCTGTGGCAGAGGTTCATCGACGGGGCCACGATGGCCACCGAGCGGCTGCAGGCTCCGATCGTCGTGGTGGGGCACTCGGGTGCTGGGGCGTTCCTCCCTGCGATCGCGGAGCATCTCGGGGACCGCCTTTCGGCCCTGGTGTTCGTTGACGCGGTCGTACCGCCGCATGGCGGGGCGCACGAGACCCCCTCCGCGCTGCAGAGCCTGCTGGACGAGCAGACCGTCGACGGTCGCCTGCGACGGTGGCTGGACTGGTGGCCGGAGGACGTGGTGGGGCAGCTCCTGCCCGATCCGTCCGAGCGGGAGCTGTTGCGCCGGGACATGCCGCAGCTACCCCGCTCCTACTTCGACGAGGCGGTGCCGGTTCCCGACGACTGGTCGCGTCGCCCCTGCGCGTTCCTCAAGCTGAGCCACGCCTACCAGGCCGAGTACGTCGAGGCGGGTGCTCGCGGCTGGACTCGTCAGAAGATCGACGGGAACCACCTGTCGATCCTCACCGAGCCAGCGCGCGTCGTCGATGCGATCGAAGCGCTCTCGGCCGCCGCAGCCACCCGCTGACGGGGTTGCCCGAACGCGTCGTGGCTCGTGGCCTCGGTCTGGGTGGTCTTCCATGGCCCCTCTCCAGCCGCGGCTGATCATCGCTGCGTGGATCCGCAGGACGATCGGCTCCCCCCAGGCGAGGGACCTGCCGAGCGGCGACGGCCAGCCCGGCGGCCCATCCAGGGGCCCGACCGTGGGTGGGTGGTCGGGCGGCCTCCATGTTGTGACCGCTGCGTGCGAGCAGCCACGCGACGAGCGAGTTCGAGTTCCACATCTCACCAGTGCCGAGTTCGTCGCGTCCCCACGTGACGGCCGGGAAGCTGGGGATCAACTCCAAGATCTGCTGCGCCGAGTCGTGGTCGCGACTGAGACGCCGTGGGCTGTCCACGGCCGCTGCCACGTCGGGGATGAAGCCGTCACGCCACCGACGGACCTCGTAGCGGAACCACCGGGAGCGGCCGAGCCAGGGGTACCCGACCGCGCCCTCGGCGACCACGCCGCGGTCGGGTTCGTGCCGGTCCCACACCGGCGCCATCTCGATCACGAACCGGTCGTCGTCGAGACGAACCTCCAGCGCGGCGTGGTACAGATCGCATCGCTCGCGATGTGCACGCGCCGCCACCAGCGCCTCATAGACACGCCCGTTCCATCGAACGCAGTGCGCACCGGCACCCAAGGGAAGCCAGTACAGATCGACGCAGGCAGTTCCTGCGTCCGGGCGCGTGAGCATCGGGCCCTCCGGATCTCATGGGCCCTTCGTCCGGTCTGGATCTCCGAACCCAGGGTGGCGTTCTCAACAAGCTCGGCGTCGAGTCTCCGTTCCAGTCCTGCCCAGATCCCGGCGGTCTGGCGACGTCAGGCGAGCCAGGAACGGGGTGAGCACGTCCTCGGGTACTCCTCTCAGACCTGCTTGGGGACGTTGCCGGTCCAGGTGAAGAGCCGCCGCATGAACCGGTGAGCGCCGTCGTCGCAGGGTTCGAACATCAACGGGCAACCTCCGTCGATGACGGCCACGCCGTGCTCCCGGCCGTAGTCGGCGGCTTCCTGGGAGACGCTGCCGGCGCCGAAGGATCGGTGCATCCAGACGTGCTGGACGCCCAGTTCGACGGCCTCGCGCATCGTGGTCTCGGCGATCGACGGGCGGGTGCCGATCACGACAGCGTCCACTCCGCCGGGGATCGACTTGAGGTCCATGTAGCACGGGTCCCCCTCGACGGTCTCGGCGGTCGGGTTCACCGCGACCACGTCGTATCCGCGGTCCCGCAGCCGCTGGTAGACGATGTTGGCGCCGTGGTTGGTCGGGTTTCGTGACACCCCGGTCACCGCGATGCGCCGGTTGGCGAGGAACTCGCTGGCTGCCTGCCGCACGTCCGTCATGGTCGATCCCTCCCTCGGCTGCGTCCGAGCCGGTTGTCACCCGTCCTGCTCGCTGCTGCGGGCTTCGCGTTGCGGCTCCTCGCGACTGGGATCGCGCCCGCCCGATCGGACCGCGCAGCGACACCATCGGTCGTCGGCGGTCCGGGTGATCGGGCTTCCTGCCTTCCCGCGTCGGCGACGCCCGCCCTCCCCCGTACCGATCGGAGACCCCCGGTCACGGGCACCTCTGTCCTCGAACGCACCCATCGTCCGCCCCGGCGGGGAACGACCGCCAGGGCTTGTGGCCCTGCAACGAGGACCGTTGGTCACTGGCTCGGACGCTCTTGCGGTGCGGCCCCCACCACGGACCTCTCGAACGGTGCCCGGACGGCGATGCGTCGATCCCCCGCCTCCACCACCGACCCCGCAGCATCCGTGTCCCCACCCTGCTCGTCCGCGCAGGGGCGACCCGCTCGCTGACCCACCGGGCCGTCGACGCTGCAACCCGGCCCGATGACGGTGCTGACATCGGCTCCCGAGCTGGTCGCCTCCGACTGCCGGACCGCTGACCACCGAGTCCGAGGGCAACCCGGCGGCCACGCCCACAGTGCGCATCGTCACCTGTGCTCGAGGACACCGCCCCCGACCAGGCCGCGACCGGCTGGCTCGCCCGACCGATCCTCAGACGCCACGATCCTCCGGCCTCTGCGCGAACGCCGCATCGGCTCTGCCCTCACAGAGGCCATCATGACGGGACGGGTCAGTGGTTGGCCGGGTGGGTTCGTCCGCTGCGCCGTCCGTGGTGAGTTCCCGGGGTCGTTCTACGTGGCGGAACCGGAGTCACCAGTCGGAAGCGGCGTACGGGCGGCACCAGAGTGTGGCCTGCAGGGTGACGGCCTTGAACCAGGCCTGGTGCATGGCGTCGACCTGCTCGTCGGGGGCGCCGGAGCGCGCCAGGAACGGCCGGACCGTCGCGGTGATGGGCACGATGAACGCGGTGATGTAGCGCATCGGGATCTGGTCGGTGGAGTCCACCCCGTCGGTGACGTTCTTCTTCGTCTCGTGGTGGCGCAGGGCGACCTCGTGCTGGTAGTCGAGCCAGGTCCCGTCCCAGTCGCGGTTGCAGGTGTCATCGATCCACTGGCGGAACCGGTCCCGGACCCGGTCGAGGTAGTCGCCGATCGGCTCGCCCTCGGGCGTGGAGAAGTGCGCCACGAGGTGGTCGTGGGAGCTGACGAAGTCATACCAGACGTCCAGCACATCGTCCGCGTGCCCGGTCAGGACCTCGCCGGCTTGGCGCAGCGCCTGCCGATCGTCGTCATCGAACATCACGGTGGCCAGCAGCAGCCGGAGCTCGTCGCTGGACACGGGCGAGTCCGCAACGGTCTCGGCTCCGTAATCGTAACCAGGGATCGAGGTCGTGTCGGTCATGAGCCTGCTCCTCGTTCGGGCTGGGTGCGGCAACATCGAGCCACGTCATGGGAACCCGAACGTCGTCCCGGGCGCAAGCGTCGCCGCGCCGACGTACGGCCAGAGGTCCCCCCCACCTGAACGGACTGCGCGTCCACCGGATCGAAGCTCGGCCGACAGCGCGGCCCACCCGAGCCGATCCTCTCCGGGTCCACTCCTGGATCCCGTCGCCCGGTGGCGTCCGCACGTCCATGGGGACCAGGAGACCCTGCCGCCATCGCCCGTGACGTGGCTCCACCGCCCCACAGGACAGGCGTTACCGGATCGCTGGGGTGGTGTCCGGATCGCCGGGCGGTGTCTCGGTCGTGAAGTCAGAGAGCCGGCCGGCCGGGGCTAGCGGCCACCCGGGGGATCGACCTCGCCCTGCTCGGACACCACGACGATGCGTGGCGCGACGAGCGTGCCACGCTCCACGTCGAACAGCCCGATCGTGTGGTGGGGCTGACGGCGGCGTTCGGTCGGTGAGCCCGGGTTGAGCAACCACTGCCCGTCAATCCCCGGCTCGTTCACCGGTTGGTGGCTGTGACCGAACACGACCAGCCCTGCCGACGGGAAGCGGCGCTTGAGCCGTTCGGGGCGGCCGCGACGCGGACCGCTGTCGTGGATGACCGCGGTCGCCAGACCACCGATGTCGAGCTCGAGCGTCTCCGGCAACCGCCCGACCAGCTCGCGGTCGTTGTTGCCGAGCACGGCATGGACCGGCGCGTAGCGGTGGAGGTCATCGAGCACCTCGCCGACGACGATGTCGCCGGCGTGCAGGATGACGTTGGCCCCCTCGAGTGCCGCGCGGGCGGCAGCCGGCAGCCGCCGGGACGAGCCCCGGCGGATGTGGGTATCGGCGAGGACGACGACGCGCACCGCCCCACGGTAGGCCTCCCCGGTCGAACGCGGCGTGCGGCGGTCGCTGCTGCGTCCTCGTGGTGTGCGCCGAGGTCCCGCGCTCGACCGTCGTCCGGGCGACGAAGGCCGAGCACGACTGCGCCTCCGGTCCGGAACGCTCAGGTCGCTCCGTCCCCGGTCGTGGCGCGGCCCGTGATGTCCTCGCCAACCGTCTGGTCCGCGGCGGGCTTGCCCTGTGGGGCAACGATGCCGATGAGACCGCCGACGATCGTCGACAGGACGGTTGTGAACCCCTCGGGGATGGACACGCCGGCCAGGATCATCCAGGACCACGCGATGACGCCGATCACGAGGTAGAGAGCAAGCGACCCGACCACGACCGCGTACACGAAGTTGTCGATGGGTTCGCGCCGACCAGGGATCTTCATGGCCTCCTCCGATCGCGGGCCCTGCAGCATGTGTCCGTCCCGCCCGCCCAATGTCGTCCGCCATCACGGCCGGGACCGGAGCCGTGAAAGAGACGCTCGCCGAGCGGTGCTGCCGACTCGAAGGCGAAGGTAGTTCCAGTCCTCCCCCAATGCGACATCTCCGACGACTCATGTCGCTGACTCTTCGGCGGCCTCTCGTCGCGCCTCGCACCGACCGTGGCGATACCGATCGACGGGCGGCCGGGCGACGTCGTTCAGGCAGGCGCACGACAGGACGGCGGTCCTTGGGTCTCAGGATGGTGGTGATCCCTGCACGGCGTACGCCCATTCCTCGTGCCACGTGTGGGGATAGACGCCACGCACGAAGTAGTCGCGTACGGTGCGGATGGGTCGGCTCTTGTGGTCGTGGTACAGGAGCCAATAGGGGAAGATCGTCGCCAGCACGTAGTTGACGATCACCAGGGGGACGTAGGCCGGCCCGAAGATCCTGGCTTGCAGAACGTGGACGTACTCATGCTGGGAGGTGTGCTTGGACGTGCCGGCCTCGACGTTCCCGATCGTCGTCGCGAAGCCCGGAAGCAAGCCACCGCGCAGGACGACGGTGCTGCGATGTTCGCTCTGGGCCCTGTCCGGCGGGTTACGGAAGATCAGGTTCAACGCCAGGAAGAGCGATCCCAACACGGTGTTCGGCAGGCTCCACGTGTGATCGACGACGAAGAGCCAGATGCCCCGCCGATCATGATCGTAACTGTCCGTACCCACGACCGCGATCGCGTGCACGACTCCCAGCACGAATCCTGCTAGACCGAAGAGCAACGCGCTCGTTCGACCGATGGGCGCACCGAGCAGGCCCAGCGCGGCGACGTTGCTGGCAACACGCACGACGGCGACGGTGACGGCGCAACTGGTAGGCATGCGTGTCGCTCTACCGTGTGGCTCCGCGGGTGGCGACGGTCACCTCCGGCGTATGCGGAGGCTCGATCGACGGGTCATGTGAACGTACGCCGTAGCGTCGTCAGGTGACAGCCTTCGTCGGTTCGGACCTGGAGCCACGGCATGCGCCGCGCCCCGGACGGTGCGTCCTGATACATTTCTGCCGAGACTTCAGGCTGGGGCGGCAGCATGGATGACGTCGCCGAGCTCGTCCGCGCTGCGACTGCCGGAGATCAGCGGGCCTGGGATGGGCTGGTCGAGCGCTTCACCGGTCTGGTGTGGTCAGTTGCGCGAGCGCACCGGCTGACCACCGCGGACGCGGCGGACGTGGTCCAGACCACCTGGCTCCGTCTGGTCGAGCACCTCGACACCATCCGCGATCCGCGGCGGGTAGGCGCGTGGCTTGCGACAACCGCGCGACGCGAGGCGTTGCGCACGTTGCGGACGACCGGTCGTGAGTTGCCCACCGACGACGAGGGCGACCTTCGACCCACTTCGATGGACACGGACGCCGCCGACCAACCCTTGCTCGCCGCGGAACGTGATGCGCTCCTCTGGGACGTCGTCGAGTCGCTCACCGACCAATGTCGGCGCCTCCTCCGCGTCCTTGCTGCCGACCCGCCCCCGACCTATCAGCAGGTCGCCGCCGCCCTGGGTATGCCCGTGGGGAGCATCGGGCCCACCCGCGCCCGCTGTCTCGATCGACTGCGGGCCGCGGTCGCCCGAGCGGGCATCACCCTGGACCTGCGCGACCGTCCTTAGCAGGCCGCCGGGGCCTTTTCTTAGCCCAGGCGTATCTACACGGCCGGTTCTCTCTCTTCCTTGTCACAGGCGTACGGGAAGGCCGGACGATGATCATCGGATCGTTCTGCCGGGGCTGCAACAAGCACGTCGAGCTGGCTGCCGGGGACATCCTCCTCCACGTGGACAGCAGCCAACCTTTGGGGGGCCACTACGCCTACCTCTGCCCGCACTGCTCGGACCTGGTTGTGAAGGTCGCAGACCCCCGGGTGATCGAGCTACTGCTCACCAGCGGGGTGCAGCCGACGGGCGCTCCGATGGGAGCGTCGGAAGCACGCAGCAGGCCTCATCCTGAGTCTCCCGCAGATGGCCCGCCGCTCACCGCGGACGACCTCCTCGACCTGCACCTCACGCTGCAGTGCAGCGACTGGTTCGAGCGGTTGACGTCGCTCACCTGACGCTTCTCAGCTCAGCTCAGACTGCGTGGTGAGGTGCGCTATGGACGGCGGTGGTCCACGGAGGGCGTGCCAACGTCGAGTTCACACTGAGGGCGTGCCAACGTCGAGTTCACACTGAGGTCGTGAGTGGCGGCAGTTGGTGGCGTGACGGCGTCTGACCATGCGCGGCGACCTCAGCCGCAGGGACGCCTTCTGCCAGCGCTGCCTACAGGTTGACCCACTCGGTGTGGACCTCCTGGGTGGCGTCGCGGAGCTGGCAGCGAAGGCTGACCGGCCCTGGCGGGACGTCGGCGACCTCGAAGCGTCCCAGTCCGTCCGTCTCCAAGCGGAGCCGCCACTCGGCGTGACATACCTCAACGACAGCTGCGCCCGGTGGCACCAGTTGACCCATGAGCCGGCGACGGTCGCGCATCGGGTGGACCTCGAGCTCCACGATGGCTTCTTCGCCCTCGAACGTGAGCAGCCGCGGCGCTGCCCCGCTGCGTACCCCTACCAGGTTCGGCTCGTCGAGGTTGGAGTCATGGGTGAGAGCGGCCAGCTTGGCATCGATGTCCCGCCACGCGTATGCGGCCCGGGCGGCGTCGAGGACAGAAGCGGGTACGGGGTCGCGTGTGACGGCGAGCCGCCGAAGCTCCTCCTGGAGAGCGGCGTCCCCCCTGCGGGGCTCCCCGTCGTTCGGCACCGCTCCTCCTCATCTCTCCATGTACAGAACCACAACGAAGCCTGCCTGATACCACCCTGCATCGTGCCCGGCGAACTCAGCGTAGCGAGCACGCGCTGCAAGCATGGATGTCGGGCCGAGGATGACGACATCATGCTTGTGTGGGCACGGAGCGCGCCACGGCCTTGGACCGCGTGGTGGGCCTGCCGTCGTCAGCCCCCACCGAAGCAGGCGAACCCTGCGACGGCGAAGAGGTACTCGTCCTCGCAGGCGACCTCACGCTGTGCTCTGGCCAGGGCATCGGCGGGTGGGTGGCCGGCCAACAGATGTCGATGGACCGATCGCATGAGGATCGCGGTGGGAGCGTCGGGCACAGGAACCACGCTGCCGATGAGGGTCGCGGTGCCCGTCGTGAACAGGGCAGCGGCTAGCCCCATCAGCTCGTTGCCTGCCTTGACCTCGGACAGTCCGGAGTCGCAGGCGGAGAGGACGACGAAGGTCGGTGCCCGGCCGAGGTCCTCCAGGTCGTACACGAACAACGGCCCGTCCGCGAGCTGAAGGGAGGAGAAGAGAGGGTTGTCAGAGCGGAAGTGTCCGTGACATGCGAGGTGTGCTGCCCCCGCACCGTCGAGCGCGTGTCGCGCCGCTGCCACGGTTGCCTCCGGTCCGACCAACGCAACGGCGTCCGGGTGGAGTGCTGACAGGGATCGAACTTCATCGACGGCGTGAGGCGGGGCAGGGCAGCCCACCAGCACGATGTCCTGGCTGCCGGCCAAGGGTCGCTCCATCAGACGGGCTGTGCTTCGGTGCCAGAGCGTCGCAGAGGGCGCGACGGTCACTGGCCGGCCCGCGCACGACGGCAGGAAGGCCCAGGGTGTTGCGTGCAGCGCGCCCGTTGGGACGATGACGAGCGGACGGTCGTCGGTGTCGTGCCGCAGGCCTCCGATGGTCAGCTGGTCCAGCCGGTCGGCGGCATGGGCGGCAGCTTGGTGGGCGGCGAATCGGCCGAGGCCGGATAGATGGCCGTGAGCCAGGCGACGCAGCGCGAACCGGAGGTGCCGCAGCTCGCTGAGCGCCTCCTCATAGGGCCCGAGCCGACGGAGGCGTGCCCGGCTTCCGGTCAGGATCACGGCGTGGAGCCACCCATCCACCTCGACGAGCTCGACCATGGCGCGCTCGCCCAGAGTCGCGGCGAGCTCCGCGGTGGGCACGACCGTCGCATCGTCGTGGCGGTGCTGCCCTGACGCCTGGCGGAACCGACGCTGCACCGACCTTTCGAGACGTGCCTGCCGCTGCAGTAGTTGACGCGTGTCGCGACCTTCCATGGCGGCTTGGTCGAGCTCTGCCACCGCTGACCGCAGCGCTGCGAGATCTGTGGCCAGCTGGGCGTTGCCGGGGGGGCGGACCGGTCGCAGCTGCAGCGATCCCGCCCGCCACTGCTCGGCCCAACGCAGCACCCGACGTGGCTGGGCCACGTCGATGGCCAGCCGCAGCCCCAAGGCGGCCAATTCGTCCGCGTATCCTGAGACGTGGGCACGCAGCTCGGTGGCGCCCAATGTTGCCTGGTGACGGCTGACTGCCCGAAGACCGGCGCGCAGGGCGCTGTCGGCAGCGCGGCGGTCGCCCTGGGCCAGCCGGAGCAGGGCCTGGGCGTGCCAGGCCCGGGCCCGCAACTCCAGTGGGCCACGAAGGCGCGCCGTTCGCGCCTTGTCCAGCTCGGAGCGGGCCGTGGCCAAGACGCCGCAGTCCAGTGCTGCACGAGCAGCGATGAGCCGCGCGTCGAGGGCCGGAAGGGACCAGCCGGCGGCATCGAGTTCGTCGGCGGATCGCTGCGCCTTGCGAACGAGGGCACGCGAGAAGGACCCGTGCTGCCACGTCGCCCGCAGTTCGGTGTACCGGGCGAGCGCCGCCCAGCTGTGGCGGCGCTGGCGCACGAACGCCCGTCGTGCCTCACCTGCGCTGGATCCCGCAGCCTCCACGTCCCCTTGGAGCAAGGCGGCGTGCGCGAGCAGCAGGCGGGCCTCCGCCAGATCGGCGGCCATCCCCTTCCGCGCGAGCTCCGCCACCGCCCGCTCGGCGAGCGCCCTGGCCTCGTCCAACAGACGCACTGAGAGGAGCAGCTCGCAGCGGTCGACCATC
>DASZZX010000323.1:0-3359 GCA_036260415.1 Nitriliruptorales bacterium | reverse complement strand
GAGACGGTGGTCGACCGCAGCCTGCGTGTCACGTCCGAACGCGGCGATGCGCTCCTGCGCATCGTCGCGGTAGGTCGCCACCGTCTCGGGGGACGCCAGCAGCGACCGCTGCAGCTGCACCTCCGCGGCCGCCTGGGACCGTTGAGCGCGCAGTTCCGCGACCTGTTGTTCCAGCGCTTCTTCACGGCCAAGCAGGAGTTCGCGGACGCCGGCTCGGTGGAGGACCTGGAGCGCCTGCTGCGGCGGGTGCGGCGGCAGGTCGAGGTGACCAGCGAGCTCGCCGCCCGCCAGGCGCGCCAGGTCGTGGGGGCCATCGTGGAGCGGCTGCAGGCCGACCTCGGCAGCGACGCGGGCGCGGTGCTGGCTGGCATCGGGGTCGCGCTGCCGCAACCGAGCACGCGGCCGTTGGAGCAGCACGTGGACCCGCACCACGCCTTCAACCCCGAGCTCGGCGGGGCCGCGGTGGGTGGTGTCGTCGGAGGTCTCGGCCTGGCCGTGCTCGGCGTGACCCTCGGACCGATCGGTTTGATCGGCGGGGCGCTCGTCGGATGGCGGCTCGGCGGGGTGCTGCGCTCGGGCCGGACCCTGGTCCAGGCGCGCGCGCTGGCGGTGGAGCGACTCGACGGTCTACTGGACGCCATCGCGAACGAGTTCGACCGTCATCTCGCAGTGCAGACAGAGGCGGTCCGGGCGGCGGTGGCCGAGCGCTACACCGCCCTCACCGCTGACCTCGCCGCGCAGGTTGCCGCGGTCGAGCACCTGATGGCGCACCCCGAGCTCGTCAGCGCCCGCAACGCCGAGTGCGATCGCATCCTGGCGGTCCTGCGGGACCTGACCGACGCGGTGAGCGCGATCGGCGGGAGCGTGCGTCCGGAGGCCGTGACCGCCTGACCGCCGCACGACCGCAGTCGCGTCACCCTCCGCGGGAGTGGGCGCTCACCGCGGGCCGCTCGCGCCCCACCCCTCGGTGGTGGTGCGTGGCGTGCGGGGCGCCGTCACGCCGCCGCGCCGAGGAGGGCAGCGTCCAGCCCCTCAGCGGGTCGGGTTGCCGTGACGGCAGGATGCCGGCTCGCACGGCCTCGGGCTCCAGCCGCCGCAGGGTGGCACGCTCGATCTGTCGAACGCGCTCCCCGCTCATGCCCATGCGCTCGCCGATATCCTGCAAGGTCCGGGGAGGGCTGCCGTCCAGGCCGTACCGCAACCGCACCACCTCCCGCGCGGTGGTGTCCAGCGGCTCCAGCAGCTGCTGCACGGCGTCGGGCAGCATGGCATCCACCACCTGATCCTCGGGATCCTCATCGTCGTCGGTCACGAAGTCACCGAGCGCGCTGCTACCGTCCTGCCCGACCGCGGCGTCCAGGGATGCGACGTCGTGGAAGGCCCGGAGGACCTCGTGCACGCGCTCCTCGGACCAGCCGAGGATGCCGGCCAGCTCCTCCGGCGTCGGGTCGCAACCCTCGAGCTGCTGGAAGCGTCGTTTGGCGTTGCGCAGGTCGCGCCGCTCGTCCCACACGTGCTGGGGCACCCGGACGGTCCGAGCCTGCATCACCGTGCCGCGCTGGATGGCCTGACGGATCCACCAGCTCGCGTAGGTCGAGAACTTGTAACCCCGGCCCGGGTCGAACTTGTCCACTGCCCGCATCAGGCCCAGGTTGCCCTCCTGGATCAGGTCCAGCAGGTCCACGTTGCCAGGGTGATGGCGGCGCACGGTCGCCACCACCAACCGGAGGTTGGCCGCGATCATGCGCTCGCGCGCGCGACGACCGTCACGCACCAACCTCCGCAGCACGGCCCGCCGTGGCCGCGGCAGCGGCGCCCCCGACCGCAGGAGCTCCTCGGCCACCCTCCCGGCCCGGTGGCGCTTGATGAGGTCGGCCTCCTCCTCCGCGGTCAGGAGCTCGAACCGGCCTGCGTCGTCGAGGTACATGCGGACCAGGTCGCTGGTCACTTCACCAGGCGATGCCCGGTCGGCGGTGTGGCCCGACGCGGCCGGCGGTCGTTCGACGGTGGCGGTCATGCGCTCCCCCCGCGAGGCTCCGACGTCGGCCGCAGCGAGGACCAGCGTCGTGCTGTCGCGCCGCGGCACGGTCGTCAGTCTCCGCACAGCTGCCGCGACCGCGGAGCAGGTCACCGTGTCTGTTCGGACGAGCGAACGGTACGGGTCCGGGACGGACAGGGTCGGGAGGGCCGGGCCCGCCCCGCGGTGTCACGGTAACGTTCGTTCTTGTGAACGGGCGCAGTCGCGCTCAACGGGGGGGCGCGATCGCGCCCGTTCGCCACGCCCGCTCCCCCGCGTGGGCGACCATGGACGCCGGCACGTCCACGCGACTGCCCCCCCGCTGCTGTCACCCACGGACCTGAGATCGCTGCACGACGGTCGCGACCGGCCGGCGACACGCGGCGAGGTCCACGGCCGGCCACACGCCCCGGAGGAGGCTCGACCTCCGGCGCACAACCGAGGGTCGGCTCCCGGGATCCGTCGAGGAGAGCCTGTCGGGACTAGGTGCGAGAGGGGGGACTTGAACCCCCATGGCCTCTCGGCCACACGGCCCTCAACCGTGCCGAGCCGATGACTGCCGGTGTCCCCCTATCCCCCAATGTGCCGCTGACCTGCGAAAACACATCGGTGTCATGCGACCCAGTGGCCCGTCGTGTCGGGCTGTTCCGGGCTCATGGTGTCACGATGGTGTCACGCGGCCGGCGACGCGCATGCCCTCCAGGTGCGAAGCGGGCCGGATCCATCAGGTCTGCAGCTTGTCGGCGAACCGCTGACGGGCTGCCTGGCGGGACACGCCGAGCGCGACCGCGATCTGGTTCCATGACCTGCCGTGCGCCCGCGCCACCTCGACCGCCTCCCGCAACCGGGCCTCGTCTTCCCCCACGGCCTCGGCGGCAACGGCGACCCCACGCAGGTCATCGGTGACCAAGACCCTGCCCGTCTCGGGGTCGAACTTCCCCGCTAGCTGCTCGAAGCGCTGCCCGCTCGATCTCCTCCTCTGTGTGTCGCGGCATCCTTGTCCCTCAGCCGAGGAACCGGTAGAGCTTCCGTGGAGCGACATGGCGTGGAGGACCACCGGGTCCTCGCCGGCGACGTCGAGCATCGATCGCCCTCGACGCCCGGACCGTCACCGTGCTGTGCGAGCACCGCAAGCGCCAGACCGCCGAACGGCTCGCCGCCGGACCCGCCTGGTCCACCCAGGAACGCGACCGTGACCTCGTGTTCACCCGCCCCGACGGCACCGCGATCCCCCCAAGCGCGCCTCGCAGATGTTCACCCGTCGCGTCGACGCGGTCGCCCTGCCACGGATCGGGGTGCACGGGCTCCGACACACCTGGGCCACCCTCGCGCTGCGTGCAGG
>DASZZX010000322.1:0-6029 GCA_036260415.1 Nitriliruptorales bacterium | reverse complement strand
CCGTCGAGCTTCGCAAGCTGCGTCCAGGCCTGTCCGGCTACTACCAGCGCGAGGGCGACCGCATCGTCCTCCGGGCCGGCGACAGCCCCGGCGGACGGTCGGCCACGCTCGCGCACGAGCTGGCCCACCGCGAGGACCCCGAGCTCATCGCCGCCCACGGCGCTGGCGACCGCGGCTACTACACGCACAACCGTCCCGACTGTGAAGCGGTCGCCGAGGCGGCGGCCCACACCATCTCTGCCCGGTTCGTTTACGACATCACCGGCCACTCGGCCGGCTACATCGCCGGCTGGATCCGCGGTGACGTCGAGCGGTTCAAGCAGCTGCACGAGCGGGTCGGTCTGGTCGCCCGCCAGCTGCTGCCTCCGGACGTGCTCGACCGGCTGCTTGACGCTGCGCGCGCCCAGGCAGTCCTGGAGAGTGCTCAATGTCGGACGGCGGGGCGGTCGCGATGATTACCGACGCCGCCCGCGCCGCGATGCCGACCGACGACCAGCTCCACGTCATCCTGCGGTTCGTGGCCCGGATCTGTCTCGAAGTGGAACGTGGCCTTCGCCCGCCGGCCCACCTTCACGGGTTCGTGGATCCGGGAACCACATTGCGCCCCGATGCCATCACGCTGGGGCGCTTCCGGGGAGGTCCAGTCTTGGACGACCACATCGGCCAGCCTCACCTGTCACGACTCGGTGACAGCCACATCGTCGCTACGGTTGTCACACGCATCGAAGCTGAGCGCTGGGGTGCGCTCACTCTCCGGCTCCGCGCGTACCAGGGACGCTGGTGGATCGCCGACCTCCAGCGCCTGCTGGCCGGGCTCCCACTACCGCACCGGTCCGACGGTGCCCGTGCCGCTCGACACCTCACAGGAGGACCGTCTTCAACTCGTGACCGAGGACCGCCGTCTGGCCGCCGCCGCCCTTCATGCCGTCAGTCGACGGCTCGCGGACCTGGGTCCTGGCTCACCTGGCCATCGCGCCACGCGTGAGCTCGTCCGCTACTGGCAGGGCAAGGTCGACGGGCTCGACCGCGAGTTGAGCGACCTCAAGACCCAGCACCAGGGCCGCGTTCAGGTTCGAGGAGCGCTGCGTCGATGACACCCAGCAACCCCACGCTCCGAACGAGCTTTCCACAGCCTGTCGCTCCTCGCGCTGGTCAACCGGAGTGCGACCCTGAAACCTGATGGCGATACCCAGGAGGATCCGCCATGTTCGACCGACCCGGCATCGGCATCGACGACCTGCCGTGGATCCATCGCGACCAGTTCGTGCACTACGTCGAGCTGGCCCACGCCCTCAGCGACCCCCACGACTGGCCTCAGCTCCGCGAGGGCCTGCTGCGGGCATTGACCGCGGCGTTCGGCCTCGACGCCGGCAACCGCAACGGTCACCGTCTCACCACCTCGCAACGGCGGGCTCTGGAACTCCTCGACGAGATCCGCTGCCATCACGACCCTGCCGCCGACTGGTCTGCCTTCTTCGACACACTATGGGCCCGACGTCATGCCATCCGTCCCGACATCACCTGAGTCAGGCGGTCCTGCGCTTGCTTCCGTCGTCAGCGGCGCTTCTAGCCTGACCGCGGTCGCCGACCACGGGGTGTCGGACGAACTCGAGAACCCGGTCACCGAGATCCGTCGTTCGCCTTGCGAGCATGCCGTCGCTGGTCATCATGCCTGACGGAATCTCGCCAAGGGCGCGGGGGATACGTCGGCGGAGAGCATCTGTACGAAGGCTTCGTCGTAGCCGAGCACCTCAGCGACCGGGCCAGACATGCTGCCTGTCGTGACGCTCGGCACCTTGGCCGCATATGCAGCGTTTGCTCGCGGGTCTTCGAGCAATGCCCAGGAGGGCGAAGTGTGTCGGCGCGAGCTCATCGATGAGCCGTACGAAGCGGAGGTTGTAGGCAGCATCCTGCGGCTGTCTGATCGTGTTCAAGACTGCGGCCCGGCACCGCCTGCGCGTCGCGGCGTGAGCTGAGATGGTCGCGATGCGGCCAGCCCGATGGAACACCTCCGCGACTTCGGGTCGGTTGAGGGGCCTCACGTGTTGCGCGACAGCCTGGATGAGCATGGCCGCGCGATGTTGGGTGATCATGTGATCGGGCTCGCGTGAGCGAGGCCCCGCCGTTGGCGGGGCATCTGATCGGGTCTTGGGGGTTCAGGTGTCGGGCCAGCTGACGGGTGGGGTCTGGCTCCGGCGAGAATGCGGAGGCGGCGGAGGAACCGGTCGCCACGTTCGCTGGGGCGGCGGCGCACGCCGGCCGGCGGGCTCGGCGAGGAGCAACGTCGCGAGGGGCCGCTGGACGTACTCCTCACGGCCGAGGCGGGTGGCGTGCCACAGCGTCGCCGGGTCGATGCGCCAGTCGGCTGGCGGCCGCGCGGTCATGATGGTGTGGGAATTCGCCCGCCCGGGACGAGACGCGGGACCCGGTGGAGGTGGTCGATGTCGTACACCTCGTCGTGGTCGGGAGCCAGCGCCCACAGACGTTCGGCTGCCGCGGCACCGCGCGTCCACTCGGCGAACTTGCGTTCGTCCAGCGACATCGGGGCGCGCCACCGCTCGTAGGACAGCTCGCCGAGCATGGCGATCGAGCGGCGCAGCTCGTCGCCGGACCACCGCGCTTCGACCACCAGTGGCACCGTGCCGTCACCCCGGTTGACGAGCACGTCGACGAAGTTGTTCGCGCCCGTCTGGAAGGCGAGCCGCGAGGTCGGCCAGCCGGCCTCGACCAGCTCGACGTAGGCGGCAACCTTGACGAAGTACTCCCAGTTGAGCGTCGGTCGCGACGGCCCGGGGATGCCCGACTCGAGGCCCGCTGCGGATAGGAAGTTCAGATCACGGTCCCTCGGGTCGCGCCGCAGGCGGAAAGTCCCGGCGTCGTCCACGATGACCAGCCCCTGCGCGATGCAGCGCAGGACCGACCCCTCGATGCGGGCCCCGAGCCCGGATACCTGCTCGAGGTCCGCACGGTCGAGGTCGCGGTCCCGCGCGAACCGTTCGGCCCACCCGCGGACCAGGTGCTCGAAGTCCGTGGCAGCACCCACCCGACCGTCGTTCGGGCGCCGAGCGCTCACGACGGCTGCGCCAGGACGTACGCCTCGAGTGCGGCGAGGAGCTCGTCGATGAGTCCGGACTGCACGGCCACGGTGAGCTGGACCGTCGGGTGCCGGTTGTAGTCGTGGTCGGCCACGTCGGCGAGGCGTTCGGCGACGCCGGGGAGCTGGGACAGCCGGTCACGCATGGCTGCGAGCTCATGGCGGTCGAGTAGCTTCCGGAGAGAGCCGAAGTTGATCGAGATCCGCGGTGCGCCCGCTCCCGCCGGATCGGCGTAGATGCTCCACGCGGAGACGCCCGTGCCGCTGGCGGTGAAGTGGCCGCTCACCGACGGGTACGCACCGGTCCCCCACGCGAAGCGACCGTCCCACTGCTGCCAGCGGTCCAGCAGCTTCGCCACGGCCGCGGATGCTTGGGGGTTCACCAGCTCGGTCAGCGCCGCCAGCAGCTCCGGGCGGCCCCACGTGCGCGAGGCACCTACCGCGCGCGTCTTGAGCCGCGCCGCCTCCGATCCGTGCGTCCTTGGAAGCAGCATCTCCAGGCCCTCGTCGGCCAGGTAGGCGAGTTCGAGACCGAGCAGTTCGACGCCAGAGTCCGTGTGGACGTTCAGAAACTCGATGATGCTCTTGAGCTCGTCGGTGACCGCATCAACGGCGATGACGAGACGGAACCGCCCGTCGGCGAGGTTGCTGCCCACCGCGGTGCGGAACGACTCCTCCTCCCACGTTACCTCGTCGACGACGAGCTCGGCGACCGCGTCGGCGAGTGAGTGACCGGCTCTCGATGCGAAGGCGCGGTCGAGGTCGTCGTAGGACATGCGCCACATCGCGCCCGCGTACGCGAAGATCTGGCCGACCACGGCGCGGCGGATCTCGGGGTTGTCGGCCAGCTTGCACTCCACCAGGGTCAGCGCCCCGGTCGGCTCCACCATGAGGATGTCGACGCTGCCGGTGCCCGGCAGGTGAAGCTCGTCAGCTACCGCTGCGGATGAGACGCCGGGGATCAGAGCGGGTGCATCCATCATCAGGTCCTGCAGCTCTCGCTCGTTGCGGTAACGGGTGACGGCCGGAAGGCGCCATCCGCGTCCCTCGCGGCGCACCAGGACGCGTGCTTCGTCCGACATGGCACATCCTCCCCGACGGCCTCAGGGCCGGCGACCGAGAAGAAGGTAGAGCGAGGACGTGACATCATGACCGCCCAGTTGCGCTGAGGAGGTCCGCCGTGCGGGTGTTCGAGGACGACGACGACGGCTACATCGCTTGGCTGGCAGCCAACCTGGACGGGTTCGTGGTGAACACGACGCGACCGCCGCACCGAGCTACATGAAGGTCCACCGAGCGACCCGCTTCACCATCGGTGGCACGCCCGCCTTCGGGAGGCACTGGACGCGCGACTACCTCAAGGCTTGCGCATGCACCATCGACGAGCTGCACCGATGGGCGAGCACGTGGCGCGGAGAGATCGACCCGTGTCCGCACTGCCTCACCGGTGTCCTCCCGTAGGGAACCGCATCCGGTCAGATTGTGGCACCGGACGAACGCACGGTCGCCATCGGCGATCAGCTCGGCTTCCCGTCGAGCTGGCGCGTGAAGCGCTCGATGGCATCGGCGACCGTCTCAGGATCCTCCAGCATCGGGAAGTGCGTGGCGGCGTCGACACGGGGGACCTGGAACCACGGGTGCTCGGCCGCCTGCTGCTGCACTTCGAGGTACGCAGCGTCGGTGGGCTGGGCGTTCAGGTGCAGCGTCGTGTGCCATCACGCCGCGGTCACGCCAACGTCGCGGAGACATGCTTCCGGCGCCCTGCGCTCTGGCGGATGTCGTCCGCGATCGCCGCGACCGCGGCATCGAGGTCCGTCGGCGTCCCCATGAGCGGCAGCCGTAGGGTGCGGAGCCGGACGGCGTCACCACGGGTGGTGATCGAGCGTGGTGGCGGCGCCCCGCCCTCCTCGGTGCCGTAGATCAGCACACCCTCGTCGAGGCCGAACCGCGTGCAGTAGGCATGCAGCTGGTAGTAGTCGGCGGCACGGCCGAGGCCGTCACGTGACAGCTTGTACTTCGCGTCGCCCACGTAGACGATGGTGCCGCCGACGTCCCGCAAGACGAGGTCGGGGCGTATCGGGACCGACCCCTGCTCGTCAATGTGGTCGGCCACCTGCCCGTCCACCAGGAGGTCGCCGGCGAGCAGCGCGCGGAGCCGGTCCTCGACGAAGCGCTCGAACACCTGGTTCATGTCGAGCAGGAAGGCCGCCGCCGAGATGTCGCCGGCAACGTCGGTGATCCCCGCGCCGCTGCGGACGACGTGCGCGAGCTGGAGCACGGGTTCGTAGGGCCGGTCCAGCCGGGTGAAGTGCATCCGCCGAGGGAGGTCCGCGCGAGGGGGGTCGTCGGCGACACCGTCCAGCGCCGCTAGCGCGTGGCGCAGCTGTCGCCGGGTCGCCCGCCAGGCGCCGGGGACGCGGAGCGCCATCAGGACCGCGTGCTTGAGGTACCGGTTGGCGGGCGTGTCGACGGTCAGCTCGCTGAACCGGCAGGTCACAGGCACCAGCAGGCCGGGGCGGCGGAACTGCCCGGTGAGGTCGACGCGCCCGCGGATGGTGTCGAGGTCGTCGACCACTTCGACGTAGTCGGGCCGCACCCCGCGGCGGAGGAGCTGGGTCACGGCGTCGGCGAACAGCGCAACGAAGGCGGCGGACACCTCCGACGGCGCGTAGGACGCCGCCTCCGACCTCCACCACCTGCGGTCCCACCAGGCCGTCAACAGGTACAGGACGTTGTCGACGGGAACCTTCGGCCGGATGCGCACCTCGACCGAGCCGGCGCCGACGGCACCCACGTAGTGCGCGGCGACGACCTGAAAGGTCCCCGGCTCAGCGGCTGGCGTCACCGTCAGCCCGCCAGCGGCTGCGACCTGCAGCGCCCGGGCCGAGTCGGCGTCGAGGCGGACGACGACGCTCTCGTGCTCGTCCAGCTCGAT
>DASZZX010000321.1:0-10500 GCA_036260415.1 Nitriliruptorales bacterium | reverse complement strand
GGCGGGACGATCACGGCCGGCCACAGCAGCGCACGGTCACCCGGTCCCAGGCGCACCGCCCGGTCGGCGAGCTGCAGCCAGTCGCGCGCCGAGGCGATTGGCGCGTCGTCGGGGCGGACGACCGGGGCGTCGTCGGGGCGGACGACCGGGGCGTCGTTGCGGACGACGGGGGCGCCGTCCGGGCCGGGAGCGACGGGGCTGACGGCGAGGTGGTAGGAGACGGGGTGCTCGGCCCCGTTGTCCAGCGTCAACTCGAGCTGGACCCCCTGTCCGGGCGTGAGTTCCAGCCAGCTGAGCGGCGGGTCGAGGTCGACCAGGCCGGTGGGTGACGCCCCGGCGTGGATCTCCAGCGGTCGCGGCAGGACCCGGTCGGCGGGCACGGGCTCCTGCGCGGCGGCCACGAGACAGGCGCCGCACGCCGCCGCGACGAGCAATGGACCAGCACGCCTCATGTGCGGGCGAGCCTAGGAACTCCCGCGACCCCCGCTGTCGCCAGCGCCTCGGGGCGAGCAGCAGGCGGGCCGGCCCTGGGGTCCGCGGCGGTAGCCTCGCGCCGTGGTGGGGCGGGCGGGGTGTCGGTGGATGGTCCCTCTCGCACTCGTGGTCACCGCCTGCCGTGCCGCCCCGGCGGTCGACCTTCGTGCGGCCGCCTCCGACCCGTTCGATGACATCCGACGGGCCCGCGCCGTCCTCGCCGGTCCATCGGAGGAGGTCGGCTCGGCGGTGCTCGATGTGCAGCGCGCCATGACGGCCCTCCGGCTCGCCACGCCGCAGGACCCGGCACGACGTCTGGCCATGGTGGAGTCGGTGCAGGCCGGTCCCGGGCAGGCGCTCGGCGACGCCCGGGCCCGCCTCGCGGCGGTCGAGCTGCCCGGCGGGGGTCGGTCGACGGCAGCCGCCCGCGAGGCCGCCGTGGACATGCTGGCGGCCAGCGACGCGGTGCCGGCGGCGGCGCACGCCGACCTGGCGCTGGTCGCCACGCTCGCCGCCGCGGAGGTCGAGTTGGCGAACCTCGCCGCGACGTGGGAGGAGCCGTTCCACGCGGCGGTGGACCGGCTGGTCGCGTCGCTCAACACCGGTTCCACACCCGGGCGCTAGCATGACGCCCGCTGCCCGAGATCGACGCCGGCGGGGCGCTCGCCGGCCCGGTCACCGGCTACGGGGGAACGGGATGGCGATGCCTCACGATCGCGCGGGGCTGCTCCGACTGCTCGATTCCGCTGGCGGACCGCCGCGGCGAGCGGGTGACGAGCACTACTTCCGCACCAGCGAGGTCGCCGCGATCCTGCGCGTGAGCGTCCGAGCGGTGCGCTCGTGGGCCGACGCCGGCAAGCTCGCCTGCGTGCGGACAGAGGGAGGCCACCGGCTCTTCCCTGCCAGCGGTGTGAAGGACGCCCTGGACCGTATGGAGCGCACCGACCGCGAGTGATCGGCCCCGGCGCTGGACGCCCGTGCCGGCCTGGACGGCTCTTCCCGGCGCTCCGTGGGGGCCATGCCGGCGTGCGTCGCCTCCATGGTCGGCGGGAAGCGGTCGGTTAGCCTCCGGCCGATGTCAACGAGCTCCGATCAGACCCCATCCCAGCAGCCAGCCGAGCCGCGCGGCGGACCCCCGGAGTGGGCGGCCGAGCTGGTGGACGTGCTCGCGCTGCGCCGAGGCGTCACCCTCGCGGTCGCAGTGGGCGTGAGCGCGGTCGCGCTGTCGCTCGCGGCCGTCTCTCCCCAGCTGCTGCCACCACGACCGCTCGCCGGGGCCGCGGTGGGCCTGGCCGCGTGTCTGCTCGCCGTCGCCGCGGCCGTCGCGGTCGACGCGGGCGACCGCCGGATCCGCGGGCGGCGCCACGTCCGGGCGGTCGGGGGCACCGTCGCCGCCGTGTCCGGTCTCCACCCGTCCTCCACGCTGGTCGAGTGGGTCGACGAGCGCAGCCGTCCCGTGCCGGGGTTCCGACTCGCCCTGGCGGCATGTGGCGGCGAGGAGCTGGGAGCGGGACACCTGGCCGAGGAGCTGGCGGCCGGGCTCGCCCGCGCGGGCCGGCGCGTGCTGCTAGCCGACCTCAGCCACCCGGATCCGACCCGACCGGGGGTGGTCGAGGTGCACCGGGGGCAGACGCGCCTGTCGGAGGCGGCGAGCTTCCATCCGCAGCTGGATGTGGCGAGGGTCGGCGCCGGTCCCGATGTCGGTGAGGCTCTCGCCGGCTTCCCCGCGGTCGTGAACCGCCTGCCACGTGACGTCGATCTGCTCGTCGCCGCCCTACCGGGTCTACAGCACCGACGTGCCCTCCCGGCGGTGGCTGCCTGCGACCACGTGTTGGTGCTCGCACGGATCGGGGTCACCTCCAGGGTGGAGCTGATCGCTGGGCTCGACGCGGTCGACGAGCTGACCGTCCCCGCGGACGTGCTGCTGCTGCGCGACGACGGGACCGGCGACGGGCTGCCGCCACGGGAGCAGCCGGCCGACCCCCGGGAAGAGGCCGACACCACGGACGGGGCCGACGAGGCCGACGGGCCGCGAGCGGATATCGCAGACGAGCCCGACCAGCCGCGGGTGGACATCGAAGACCAGCCCGACAGGCCGCGGGCGGACATCGGGGACGAGCCCGACAGCGCGCAGGCGGACACCGCGGACAGGGCCACCGGGCCAGCCGGGACCCAGCCCGCGGATGGCACCGACGCCCCGGACGTGGCCGACGCGCAGCGGGCGGGCACCCCGCGGGCCGGTTCCACGCCAGCCGATGCCGGGGAGACCGGCCACAGCCCGGAGCCGGGCCACTCCCCAGGGCCGGCCGACGACATGGTCGGGGGCGGCGGCACACTGGCGCCATTGCGCGACGGTCGCCAACAGGACGACCTCGCGGAGGCGAACGGCGACACCCTCCTTGCGGGCGGCGAGACCGGCGGGGACGACGACCACGTGCAGGAGCAGCACGACACCGTCGCGATCCCGGGCACAGTCGTCGAGCCGGCCGCGACCGGGACCGACCCCGCCAGCCCCAGGGATCAGCCCGCCGCGTCCGCCGACCACGCTCCCGGCAGCGCTGGGGATCAGCCCGTCGCGTCCGCCGACCACGCTCCCGGCAGCGCTGGGGATCAGCCCGTCGCGTCCGACGACCACGCTCCCGGCAGCGCTGGGGATCAGCCCGTCGCGTCCGACGACCACGCCCAAGCCGAGGAGCCGGCCATCTTCGCCGACCACACCCGGCCCGAGGAGCCGGCCGCCAGCCTGTGGAACCCGGACAACGACGAGCCGCGAGCGCAGGGACCGCACGGGTTGCAGCCGGGGCCCGCGGCCCGCGGGGCGACGGGTCCCTCGCGGAGCCCGGATGAAGAGGCGACCCAGTCGCCTCGAGGAGCGGTCCCACCCGACGTGACCGGCGACCTCACCGACACGGAAGCGCCGCTGCGGCTGGCCGTTACCCTGGGCGCGCTGGCCGAGGAGGCGGGTGCGCTTGAGGAGGTGGGCGCGCTCGAGGAGGCGGACGACCGGCGCTGACCCGTCGCTAGCCTCCGCCTGCCCGTCCGAGGCTCTTTGTGACGTTCACCCCGCCCCTGCGTGCCGCCGCCGCGCTCGTCACAGCCGCGCTGCTCGTGACGTGCGCGTCCGACCCGTCGGTCCGCTGGGGGGACGTCACGCTGGACCTCCCGGACGGATGGGTCGTGGCCGAGGAGGGTGAGGACCGCCTCTCGTTGGCGACCGCCCCCTTCGGCCAAGACACCCCCCCAGAGGACCTCGAGGCGGCGCTGTTCCTCACGCGCGAGCCGGGCACCAGCGCCGCCGACTGGCGTGGGCTGATCGAGCGCATCCACGGCGAGGTGGAGGAGGACCGCCAGCGCACGGTCGGTGGCGCACCCGCGACAGAGCTGGTGTTCCGCCACGACGGCAACGGGACCCCGTTGCGCGAGATGGCGGTGGTGGTCCCCGCCCGTCAGCTGGTCATCCTGGCGCAACCCGTCGTGGCTCGCGGCGAGCAGGACGGCCCCGCCCGCTTCGACCGCTACCGGGCCACGTTCGACGCGGTGCTGAGCTCGATCCGCTTCGGGGCACCCACCGATCGGGCGCGACGATGACCGCGGGTGACGCGCGACGGCAACCGCGACGATGACCGCGGGTGACGCGCGACGGCAACCGTCGTGCGCGGCGCGGCAGCCGTCCGCAGCGACGGTGCGGCAGCCGCCCGCAGCGACGGTGCGGCAGCCGCCCGCAGCCGCCGGTCGGCGTCGGGTCCGTGACCGGCCGGTGAGCGTCTTACGAGGGAGAGCGCGCGGTCCTGTCCCTGTCCGGTCCACGCCCCGCGCCGGTCCCACGGGGCGCGCGAAGATCGTCAACAGGCAGGGTGACGGGCCGCCGGCCGCTACCCTGCCGCCTGCTTCCCCACGTCCAGGAGGTCGAGGTGCGGGTCGCCGTCGTCGGAGTGGGCCACGTCGGTCTGGTGACCGCCGCGTGCCTGGCCCGCTGGGGCCACGAGGTCGTGGGGATGGACGACGACGAGCGCAAGGTCGCGACCCTGCGGTCCCGCGGCCTGCCGTTCCACGAACCCGGACTCGCCGATCTCGTCGAGGAGGGCTGCCGCGCAGGGCGGCTGCGGTTCACCGGGGACATCTCCGAGGCCCTCTCCGGCGCCGATGTGGCGTTCGTGTCGGTCGGGACCCCATCGTTGGCAGGTGGGGCACCGAACCTGGCGTTCGTGGAGCGGGTCGGCCAGGCGGCGGCACGACACGCGGACGGGGATCTGGTGCTGGTCGAGAAGTCCACCGTGCCCGCCAACACCGGGATCCGGTTGCGGCAGGTCATCCAACGCGAGCAGGCACGCCATCGCAACGGAGCACGCATCGACGTGGCATCCAACCCGGAGTTCCTCCGCGAGGGCCAGGCGGTGGTGGACACCCTGCGCCCCGACCGGGTGGTGGTCGGGACGGATTCGGAACGCGCCGCGGCAGCGCTGAGGGCGGTCTACCGCCCGCTGCTCGACGAGGCCGACTGTGCGTACATCGAGACCGACCTCGTGACCGCCGAGCTCATCAAGCACGCGTCCAACGCGTACCTCGCCACACGCATCTCCTTCATCAACGCGGTCGCGCGCATCTGTGAGCTGGTCGGTGCCGACGTCGAGGTCGTCGCCCAGGGCATGGGCCACGACCACCGCATCGGCCCGCACTTCCTCAAGGCGGGGATGGGGTACGGAGGCTCGTGTTTCCCCAAGGACGTCGACGCCTTCCTGCACCTGGCACGCAGCGTCGGCTACGACTTCGGCCTGCTCGACGAGGTCCGCAAGGTCAACCACCAGATGCGTGAGCTGGTGCTCGACAAGCTGCGGGCGGAGCTGTGGCACCTGGAGGGCAAGACCGTGGCCGTGCTCGGCGCCGCGTTCAAGCCCGGCACCGACGACCTCCGACAGGCACCGGCCATATGGCTGGCGGAACAGCTGCTGGAAGCCGGCGCGACCGTCCGCGTGTACGACCCGGTCGCTCTGGCCGCCGTCAAGGAGCAGCTGCCGCAGGTCGAGTGCGTCGACGACCCGCTGGCTGCCTGCCGTGACGCCCACGCGGCGGTGGTCTGCACCGAGTGGCACGAGATCGCACGGCTGGACGCGCGGCGGCTGGCCGCGACGCTGGGCTACCCCATCGTGGTGGACGGCCGCAACGCACTGGATCCTGCCGCCATGCGGGCGGCGGGGATCCAGTACCACGCGGTCGGACGCCCGGCGCGGGCGACGGACGCACCGTGAGAGCCGTCGTGACCGGCGGGGCGGGGTTCCTCGGCTCGCACCTGTGCCGCGCCCTGCTCGACCGCGGCGACGAGGTCCTCGCCTTGGACAACCTGAGCACCGGCGACCTCGACAACCTCACCGACCTCTTCGACCGCGACGGCTTCACCTTCGTCAAGCACGATGTGTCGGAGTACGTGTGGGTCCCTGGCCAGGTGGACGCGATCCTGCACTTCGCGTCGCCCGCGTCGCCCAAGGACTACCTGGAGATGCCGATCCAGACGCTGAAGGTCGGCAGCCTCGGGACCCACAAGACGCTGGGCCTCGCCAAGGAGAAGGGAGCACGTTACCTCCTGGCCTCCACCAGCGAGGTGTACGGCGACCCGCAGGTCAACCCCCAGCCGGAGAGCTACTGGGGTCACGTCAACCCGGTCGGACCGCGGGGCGTGTACGACGAGGCCAAGCGGTTCGGGGAAGCCATGACCATGGCCTACCACCGCTACCACGGGGTCGACGTGCGCATCGCCCGGGTGTTCAACACCTACGGGCCGTCCCTGCGCCCCGACGACGGGCGGGTCATCTCCACCTTCCTGCGGCAGGCGTTGGAGGGCAAGCCGCTCACCGTCTACGGCGACGGGTCGCAGACCCGCAGCTTCTGCTACGTCGACGACCAGATCAGGGGCCTCCTGGCGCTGTTCGACTGCGACCACGTGGGACCGGTGAACATCGGCAACCCCGACGAGTTCACCATCCGCGAGCTGGCGGACATCGTGCTGGACATCACCGGGTCCGCATCCGACGTGGTCCACGAACCCCTGCCCGTGGACGATCCCACCCAGCGCCGACCCGACATCGCACTGGCGCGTCAGGTCCTCGATTGGGGGCCGCGGACCGACCTGCGCGAGGGTCTGCGACGGACGGCGGCCTGGTTCGCGCAACGCCTGCAGCGCTGAGCCGGCGACGGCCGAACCCTGGGTACGGTCTGAGCGGTCGGGAGGCGGGAGCGTCGACGTCTCGGTCGTCACCACGCTGCGCAACGAGCGCTCCACCGTGGAGCCGCTCGTGCGTGCCCTGCTGGCCCAGAGCAGCCCCCCGGACGAGATCGTCGTCACCGACGGCGGGTCCACCGACGGGACGTGGGAACGGCTGCAGGCGCTGGCGCGGAACGAACCCCGCCTGCAGGGCCCGCAGGCGCCGGGGGGACGGTCGGCCGGGCGCAACGCCGCCATCCGCGCTGCCCGCCACGACGTCATCACCTGCACCGACGGGGGATGCCGTCCCGAACCGGACTGGCTCGAGCGGCTCACCGCCCCGATCGAACGCGGCGCGGACTGGGTGGCCGGCTTCTACCGACCGAGCGGTCCCACCACCAAGGCCACCTGCCTCGGGCTGGTGATCGTGTACGTGCGTGAGGAGGTCGACCCGGCCACCTTCCTGCCGTCGGCACGATCCATGGCCTTCCGCCGGTCGGTGTGGCGGCAGGTCGGCGGTTTCCCGGAGGACCTGGACTTCGCCGAGGACACACTGTTCGACCAGCGGCTGGTGGACGCCGGGTACCGGCCGGTCTTCGCCGCAGACGCGGTGGTGCGGTGGTCACCGCCTACCACCTACCGTCAGCTGGCCGCCACCGCGTACCGGTGGGGCCACGGCGACGGCCTCGCCGGTCTCCGCGGACCCACCTACCGCCGCCTGCTCCAGCAGTACGGCGTGACCGTGCTCGCCGCGGGAGCCGCGCTGGCGATCGATCGCCGGCTGGTGCCGTTGGCGTTCGCGCCCCTGGGAGGGCTGGTGGCGGCGAGGACCCGTCACAAGTACCGGCACGCCGAGGACACGACGCGGTACCTGCACATCCCCGCCGCCCACGTCGTGGCCAACGTGGCCGCTCTGACCGGCTTCCTCCAGGGACGCCGCCGCCGGCCGGGAATGACGACGTGAACCGGCTCGTGTTCGTCACGACCGAGCTCGCGGCCCTGACGCCGGGCGGGGCCGGCCGGCTGGTGGCCAGCGTCGCGGAACGGCTGCGCGCCGCCGGGCAGCCGGCCACGGTCGTCGTGGTCCTCGACGAGGACGCCGATGCGCTCACCACCGGTCACCCGGAGGACGTGGTGGTCGTGCGGGCCGTGTCCGGTGCCCCCACTCCCTTCCTCGCGCGCGCGCAGGCTGCGGCCGAGGCGGTGGCGACGCTGAGCCGTCGTCACCCTCTGTCCCGGGTCGAGTTCACGGATTTCGACGGTTTGGGGTTCGTCACGCTGGCCCGGCGCGACGCGCTCGGCCTGCAGCGGGTGGCGCTGACCGTGCGCTTGCACGGACCGGTGGATCTCATGGCGGAGGCGATGGGGGTCGCGCACGACGAGTGGGCGCACGTCCGCGTCATGGAGCGGCACGTCTTCCGCATGGCCGACGCGGTTGTCGTCCCATCGCCGCCGTTCGTCGACCTGGTGGCCCACCGGTACGGGACGGAGCCGGACCGGATCGTGGTCGGCGAGCCGCCGGTGGACCTTCCCCCGGCGGCCCCGCTCCGCCCCGCCCGTTCCCCCGAGTTCGTCGCGCTCGGCCGGCTCGGCGAGGTCAAGGGCTCCCACGACCTGGTCGACGCGACCCTGCGGGTGATGGACGAGGGGCGCGACCTCACGGTCCGCCTCCTCGGCGCCGACGGGTGGAGCATCACGGCGCGGCGACCGATGCGGGACTGGCTACGCGAGCGCGTCCCGACGCGCCACCGCGACCGGATCAGGTTCGAGCAGCCGGTGAACCGCAGCGACCTGGCCGCCGCCATCGCCAGCGCCTGGGCGGTCGTGATCCCCAGCCGCTTCGAGAGCTTCTGCCTGGCCGCCCACGAGGCCCGCGGCCTGGGTCACGCCCTGGCGGTCCGCGACCTCCCCGCGTTCCGCCCGTACTTCGGCGCGGCCACCGGGGCGCTGGTGTGCGACGACACGGTCGACGGCCTGGCAGACGCGCTGCGCCGGCTGAGCGACCAGCCGGACCTGGTGGCGCGGCTGGCCGCCGCCCCCCCACCCGCCTACGCCGACCCTCTGGACGCCTACGACCGTGCGGTGACGCCCCGCCACCCCAGGGCCCAGGCCGGACTCGCCACCACGGCGCTGAAGCACCTCGAAGCGGTCGTGGCGGCGCCGACACCGGTGAGCCGTCTGGGGGCGGTGGCCACCGGGCTGCTGCGCCACCTGCCGGAGCCGGCCGCCCGCGCCGCTGTCCACGTGCTGCCGGCCGGGGTCAAGGACCGCTTCCGCCGCTACGCCAGCTGGCCGGAGGAGCGAGAGCGGCGCGCCAGCGAGGCGCGACGTGCCCAGCTGCACCGGCGCGTCGCGGCCGGCAACTTCCCCCACCTCGACGAACCGCAGGTCACGGTCGTCGTGCCCTGCCACGACCAGGGCCGCTTCCTCGACGACGCGATCCGCAGCGTGTTCGAGCAGACGTTCACGTCGTGGGAGATCGTCGTCGTCGACGACGGCTCGACCGACCCGGACACGCGCGCGACCCTCGACCGGCTGGCCTGGCCGCGCACGCGGGTGCTGCGCCAGGGCAACCGCGGCCTGCCCGCCGCACGCAACGCCGGCATCCGGGCCGCTCGCGGGCGCTGCGTCGTGCCGCTCGACGCCGACGACCAGCTGGAGGACGGCTTCCTGGAGGAGCTCCGCGACGCCCTCGAGGCGCGGCCGGACGCGGGCTACGCGCACTGCTGGGCACGGCTGTTCGGCGACCTCGACGCGGTGTACGCGTCCCGACCCTTCAACCCCTACCAGCAGCTGCTGTCCAACGGTGTGGTCGGCTGCGTGCTGCTGCGTCGCGACGCATGGGCGGCGGTCGACGGCTACGCGGAGGACATGACCCAAGGCAACGAGGACTGGGATCTGTGGCTGCGCCTCCTCGCGGACGGCTGGGGTCAGGTGCAGGTGCGCGCCCCGCTGTTCCGCTACCGCAAGCACGGCGTGTCGATGAGCGTCGAGACCGAAGCACGCTTCGAGGACGCCCAGGCACGCATGCCGGCGCGGCATCCCGCCCTGTACGCGCGCCGGGCGCTGCGCGAGCGCAAGGCCGCCTTCTACCCGTGGGTGTCGGTGATCGTGTCGGCCCGCAGCGACCTGCCCGAGCTGGCACGCCAGACGCTCGACGACGTCGAGATCGTGGCGCGCGGCCCGGTCGAGGGCGCCGACCGTCTAGCCACCGGTCGTGGGTGGACCTGCCGGCAGGCGGGGGCGGAGCTAGCGCCGGCGGTGCGCACAGCGCGGGGCAAGTTCCTGATCGACTGGGACGCCGTACGGACGGCCGGCAGCGACCTCCTGCAGGCACTGGCCGCGGTCCTGGAGGAGCACGACGACGCCGTGGGGGCGGTGCCGTCGGGTCGCTCGCAGGAGCACACGCTGCTGTGGCGACGGTGGGTCCTGCTCGACCCGCACGCCCCCCACCGCGGCACGGTGAGCGCCCTGGCCGAGGCGGACACCGCGTCGGCGGTGCCACTGTCGCCCGGCGCCACCCCGGATCCGGAGTGGATGGCGCCGCCCGCCGGCGACGGGGCGCCGGTGCAGCGCCAGCCGCCGGAGGAACTCGGGACCTTCCCGGAGCACCTGGTCGCCACCGGGCCCGCGACGTGACCGCGCCGCTGTGGGTGCGGCGGCTGATCCGACCGCTGGTCCCCGACCGGGTGATGGTCGTGCTGCGCCTGCGCGAGCACTCCCGTCAGGTTCGCACCAACGTGGACGTGGTGCTCGACGAGCGGGCGGCACAGCGTCGTTGGCTGGCCACCACGCCCGACACCTACCGGGTGCGGCCGTGGTCCAGCTTC
>DASZZX010000320.1:0-3851 GCA_036260415.1 Nitriliruptorales bacterium | reverse complement strand
GCATCGGAGCCGGTCGCCACGAGGGCTAACGTCAGGCTCCGGCGGGGTGAGGCAGGGGACGGGTGGGACAGTGGCGTGCAGACCTGGTCCTGGAGGGCGGGGGCGTCAAGGCGATCGCCCACCTCGGGGCGGTGGCCGAGTTCGTTGCCCAGGGCCACGTCTTCGAGCGCGCCGCCGGCAGCTCCGCTGGTGCCATCGTCGCCGCCTTCGTCGCCGCCGGCCTCCCGATCGACCGGCTCGAGACGCTGCTGTTCGAACTCGACTTCCGGCGTTTCGCCGACCGCTCGGTCATCGATCGTGTCCCCGTCCTGGGCCCCACGGCATCGGTGTGGTTCGAGGACGGCTACTACGAGGGCGAGGCCTTGCAGGAGTTCGTGGGCGAGGTCCTGGCCGACGCCGGCGTCGAGACGTTTGGTGATCTCCGCCGCGACGACCAGGGGTCGGGACTGCCGCCGACGCACCAGTACTCGCTGGTCGTCACGGTGGTGGACCTCTCCCTGGGCCAGCTGGTGCGTCTGCCGTGGGACTACCAGCGTCTGTACGGCCTGGATCCCGATGGCCAGTCCGTGGCCGAGGCGGTGCGCGCCTCCGCGGCACTGCCGTTCGTCTACGAGCCGGTGCGGCTGCCACGGCCGGACGGTGAGACCTCGACCGTGGTCGACGGCGGGGTGCTGTCCAACTTCCCCATCGACACGTTCGACCGCCGGGACCTGTTGCCGCCCCGCTGGCCCACGTTCGGCGTCAAACTCACCGACTCGCTCCCCCTCGACGAGCGCCCCCCGCTGCTGCCACTGATCGGTCGCCTGCCGCCCGTGCACCTGCTGGAGAAGCTCCTGACGACACTGGTGGTGGGCCACGACCGGGCTCGCCTGTCCCTACCCCACGTGCGCGACCGCACCGTGGAGGTCGACACCAGCGAGGTCAGCATCCTCGACTTCGACCTGACGGCGGCCCAGCGGGAGAGGCTGTACGAGGCTGGCCGGGAGGCGACGCGACGCTTCCTGGAGAGGTGGGACTTCGACGCGTACGTCCGCCGGTTCGCCGGCGGGGGCGGTGGGGAGACCTGACAGCGACACGCCCAACCCGCCCCCACCTGAGGATCGTGCGTGGTTGCGCTGGCATCCTGGCGCAGGGACGCACGATCGCCGCAGGGGCGGGTCTCAGCCGGCGTCGGACAGGAACTGCTCGGCGTCCATCGCCGCGCGGCAGCCCGTTCCCGCCGCTGTCACCGCCTGACGGTAGAAGTTGTCCACGGAGTCGCCACTGGCGAAGACGCCAGGCACGTTGGTCTTGGTCGAGGGGTGCTCGACGTTCAGGTAGCCCTGGTCGTCCATGTCGAGCTTGCCCTCGAACAGGCTGGTGTTGGGGATGTGGCCGATGGCCAGGAAGAACCCGCCGCACGACAGCTCGCGAGTCTCGCCGGTCCGTTCGAGGGAGTCGCCCGGCTCGGTGTTCTCGAGGGTGACGCCCGTCACCCTGTCGTCGCCGTGGATCTCGGTGACCACGGCGTCCCAGATGAACTCCACGTCGTCGTTCTTGAAGGCCCGCTCCTGCAGAATCTTGGAGGCGCGCAGGTTGTCGCGCCGATGCACCACCGTCACCTTCGAGGCGAACTTCGTCAGGAACGTCGCCTCCTCCATCGCCGAGTCCCCGCCACCCACGACCACCACGTCCTGGTCCTGGAAGAAGAAGCCATCGCAGGTGGCGCACGCGGAGACCCCCGATCCCCACAGCCGGTCCTCGCCCGGCACCTCAAGGCGTCGCGGGCGGGCGCCCGTCGCGATGATCAACGCCTGCGCGAACACCTCGCGGTCGCCAGCCACCACTCGGAACGGACGCTCGGACAGGTCCACCTCGTCGGCGTCCTCGGTCCAGTACGAGGTGCCGAAGCGCTCCGCCTGGTCACGCATCTCCTCGATCAGCTCGGGGCCTGTTGTCCCCTCGGCGAAACCGGGGTAGTTCTCGACCTCCTCGGTGAGCATCAGCTGCCCACCTGTCGGGCCGCCCTTCTCGACACCCTCGATCACCAGCGGTTCGAGGTTGCCCCGAGCCGCGTACAGCGCCGCCGTCAGGCCGGCGGGTCCGCCGCCGAGGATGACGACCTTGCGGGTTCCGTTCGGATCGGGCATCGCGTCCTCCAGATCCGCGTCACAGTCGACTCGTCGCAGGGCCACGCGGGCGCCTGTCGGCAGGACCGCGGGAGCGCCTGCCGCTTCCCAAGTTAACCGCATCGCTACGCGTGACCGTCCGCCCGAACGTTCCACCCGGACCCCACGCAGCCCACCATGACCGTCCGGTCATCCCGCTGCCCGTGTCCGCACGCGACGATCACGTAGACGTCGATGCGACAGCGGCCGATCGGCCTGCGGACGGGGCGGACCCCGCCGAACGCCCGCCGAACGTCGGGCCTCATGGCCCGGGCGCCTGTATCGCCAGGGTTACGGTGTGAGTGCGAACGGAAGAAGATCAAGAGCCAACCCGGAGGGAGCCGGCGGTGGCAGGACTGCGACGGGTCATCCACGAGGTGCGCGAGCTGACGCTGGGTGACGAGACCAGCTACAGCGACGGCCGCCTCACCGTGTCGCGGACCGAAGCCGAGCAGGTGGTGGCCGACCGCGCGCTGAGTCAGGTGCGGGTGTCGGTGACGTCGCCCGGCGACAGCGTCCGCATCGTGAAACCCCTCGATGTCGTCGAGCCACGGAGCAAGGGGTCAGGGGGCGCCGGGGCGTTCCCGGGGTGGCTCGCCCCGGTCGATCGGCCACGCGACGAGGAGGTCCACGTCCTGCGCGGCGCGGCCGTCCTGGCCGCCGGGTTCCTGCCCCGGCTCGAGGAGGGCCTGATCGACATGTCGGGGCCCGCCGCCGAGCTGTCGCCGTTCGGCTCGACCCACAACGTGGTGGTGGAGTTCGACAAGGCCGAGGACGCCAGCTGGGAGGCGGTCGACGAGGCGCTCCGTCGTGGTCTGCTGCGCTTGGCGGTGCACCTGGGCGACGCGGCGCTGGAGGCCGAACCCGACACGGTCGAGGAACCGGTCGCCCCCGGGCCGGTCGACGACCTGCCACGGGTCGGGGCCATCACCAATCTCCAGACCCAGGGATCGTTCAAGGACGTCTTCGTCTACGGGCGGTCGCTGTCGGCCTGCCTGCCGACGCTGATCGACCCGGACGAGCTCGACGACGGCATCGTCGTCAGCGGGCAGTACGGCCACCCCGCGCTGCGCAACCCGACCTACATGCACCTGAACAACCCGGTCGTGGCCGCACTCCGCCGCCGCCACGGTGACGACCTCGCCTTCGGTGGGCTGGTGCTGTCTCCCGAGCCGACCGACGAGGGCGCCAAGGAGCACATCTCGACCCGCGCCGCCGAACTGTGTCGTGCTGCGGGGTTCGATGCGGTGGTCGTGACGAAGGAAGGCGGCGGCAACGCCGACAACGACATCTCGCTGAAGCTCGACGCGCTTGACGAGTTCGGCATCCCCAGCGTGGGGATCTACGCCGAGTTCACGGGCCCTGAAGGGACCGGCACCCCTCTGGTGGCACCGCCACGGTCGAACGTCCCGATGGTGTCGGTCGGCAACTACGACGAGCGGGTGTCGCTGCCGGCGGTGGAGCGGGCGATCGGCGGTGAGCGGTTCGACAACGCCGACGCTGGCGCGACCGACGAGTTCGAGGTGCCCGTGGCCGTCATCCTGTGCGCCCTGAACCCGCTCGGCTGGGGGCACCTGACCTCCAGGGAGGCCGCCTGATGTCCGACGACACCAACAGCCAGGGCTCGAGCAGCCCGGAGGGGGGCAGCCCGACCCGCATCGTCCACTACATCAACCAGTTCTACGGTGGCGGGGGGGGGGGGGG
>DASZZX010000319.1:0-7788 GCA_036260415.1 Nitriliruptorales bacterium | reverse complement strand
CCGTGGGCCGCGCGTTCAGGGCTGGACCGCCGCCGCGAGGCTCCGGCGAGGCGCCCGTCGTGCGTCGCCGACGGCAGGCCGACCGCGGGATCAGCGCCGCGTGGGACCGCGTACTACACTGTGCTCACGACGGACGTGAGGCTGTCACACGTCGTCGGTGGAAGGCGGGATCGTGGCCGACGGCCCTTCAGCGTCGGGGCCGCCCAACGCCCGCTCGATGCTGCTCACGGTCCTCGGCGACCTGGTCCTGCCCTCCGGCGGGCAGATGTGGCTCGGGGCGCTCACCCGCACGCTGCACCTTCTGGGGATCACGCCCGCGGCCACCCGCCAGGCGGTGCGCCGACTCGCGGGCCAGGGCCTGATCGAACCGCGCAGGGTGGGGCGGCTGGCGGCCTACTCGTTGACCGACGCGGGACGGCGGCGGCTGGAGGAGGCCGCCGAGCGGATCTACCTGCGGCGCCGGCTCGTGTGGGACGGTCGCTGGCGGCTGCTGGCGTACTCGTTCCCCGAGGAGCACCGCGCATCCCGCGACAGCCTGCGACGCGAGCTGGAGTGGCTGGGGTACGGCTCGATCGGGCCGGCTCTGTGGGCCTGCCCGTGGGACCTCGGGGCGCGGCTGGACACGGTGCTCGCCAAGCACGGTGTGGTGGGCCGGGTCGAGACGTTCACGTCACGCGCCGACGACGGCGACGACCTCGCGCTGGCCGGACGCGCCTACGATCTCCAGGGTCTCGCAGCCCGCTACCGCTGGTTCCTCGCAGGCTTCGCGTCCGCCGCGGACGCGCACGACGCCAGCGAGCCGGAGGCGCTGCGCCGGCGGCTGATCCTGGTCCACGAGTGGCGCAAGTTCCTGTTCCTCGACCCGGGACTGCCGCCGGAGCTGACCCCTCCCGACTGGCCCGGCGAGCGGGCGGGGCGGCGGTTCCGCGACCTGTACGGCGCGGTCGAGCAGCCGGCGTGGGTGGCGTGGGGACGGATCGTCGCCGACGCCGATCCTGACGGGGGCGTCCCGCCACGCCCGCGCTCCAACCTCGACGCTCGGCCGCGGTCGCCGTCACCGTCAGGGCGGACCACCGACGCGCGGCGTACCGAGGAGTTCCGCGAGGGCCTGGCTGCTGGCGGCAAGGTGGAGGCCAGCGACTGGATGCCCGACGAGTACCGGCAGGTCGCGTTCCGGTTCATCGAGATGCACGCCAACTCCGAGCTGATGGGCGCGCTGCCCGAGCGCGAGTGGATCGCGCGTGCCCCGACGATGCGCCGCAAGCGGTCACTGGCCGCCAAGGTGCAAGACGAGGTCGGTCACGCACAGCTGATCTACCGCGCCGCCGAGGAGCTCGGCGTCAAGAGCCGTCAGCAGATGGCGGACGACCTGCTGGCCGGCCGGACCAAGTTCCACAACGTCTTCCACTACTCCACGTTCACGTGGGGTGACGTGGCCTGTATCGGCTACCTGGTCGACGGCGCCGCGATCGTCACCCAGCGCGCGCTGCTCGACACCTCCTACGCGGTGTACCTGCGCATCATGCGGCGGGTCGTCGCCGAGGAGTCGCTGCACTTCCGGCACGGCGAGGACATCATGCTCGCGCTGGCCACCGGCACCCAGCAGCAGTTCGAGATGCTGCAGGAGGCGGTGCAACGCTGGTGGCAGCCGATCCTGCTGTTCTTCGGGCACGACACCCCGGCGGAACGCGACACGGCCCTGCAGTGGGGCATCAAGACGCAGACCAACGAGCAGGCCCGGCAGGAGTGGCTGAGCACCTACATCCCCAGGCTCTGGGCCATGGGTGTCGAACTGCCCGATCGGACCCTGCGCTACGACCAGGAGGTCGGACGCTGGACGTACGGCGAACCCGACTGGGACGAGCTAGGGGCGATCATCCGCGGCGAGGGGCCGATGACCCGCACCCGGCTGGCATGGCGCACCTGGATGCGCGATAGCCACGCGTGGCTGCGTGAGGTCATCATCGGCGACCCGCCGGATGCCCGGCCCGCGGACCGGGCCGCCCACGTGGCGGCGCCGGCGCAGGAATAGCAGGAGGGAGCGGCCATGGCGATCTACGAGGTCTTCGGGCGACGCCGACCCGACGACCCGCTGCAACACGTCGGCGCGGTGCACGCGCCCGACCACGAGACCGCGCTGCTCCTCGCCCGCGAGACCCACTTCCGCCACGGCGAGGGGGTCGATGTCGCCGTGGTTCGGCGCCAGAACCTGCACCACCTCAGCGACCGTTCGATCATCGAGCACACCGTCGACCAGTCCTACCGCCGGCAGGAGGGCTACGCCGGCGTCCGCGAGAAGAGGGCGCGGGCGCGGGAGCGGACCCGGGAAAGAGGCCTGGGTGACATGCTCGAGCGCCCCGCCCCCGGGAGGCGGTGACGTGGCGCGGACCGTTCCGGCCGGTCCCACCGGGCCCTCCGACCTGGACGTCCGTCTGGACGAGCCGCGCACCGCGCTCGTCCTGGCGCTGGCTGACGACGACCTGGTGATGGGTCACAGGGCGCTGCACTGGACGGGGGTCGCACCGTCGCTGGAGGAGGACATCGCCTTCTCCGGCATCGCCCAAGACGAGATCAACCACGCCGACGTCTGGTACCAGCTTCTGGCCGGGTCGCCCGCGTCGCCTTCGGGTCCCGCCGCGACGCGCGCAAAGGTCGACGCGCTGGGGCTCGGGCGGGACCACGACCAGTACCGCCACGCGATCCTGTGCGAGCGCGAACCGCACGACTTCGCCTTCACGCTGGCACGCCACTGGCTGTACGACCACGCGGACGCCGTCCGGCTGGCGGCCCTCACAGGTTCGTCCGACCCGGAGATCGCCGCGATCGCGACCAGGTTGGCCCACGAGGAGCGCTACCACGTCCAGCATGCCGAGGCGTGGTTCTGGCGGCTGGTGCGGGCCGGAGGTGAACCGCACCGTCGTCTGCAGGAGGCGCTCCGGCGTGCCTTCCCCGACGCGCTGGGCCTGTTCGAACCGACCGTCGGCGAGCCCGCCGCGGTGGACGCCGCCATCCTGCCGATGCCGAGTAGCGAGCTGCTCGTCCGCTGGCTCGACGTGGTCGAGGTCATGCTGCAGCAGGCCGGCTGCGACGACGTGCTGACGCCCCTGCGCGGCTCCCGAGGCGTCGACTGGCTGGTCCCCGGGCACCTGTTCGCCGACCCGGGGGGACGCAGGGGCGTGCACACCGTCGAGTGGCAGCAGGCGTGGGCGGAGATGACCGCCCTGTACCGCCAGCACCCGGGGGCGCGGTGGTGACGATCACGGATGCGACCGCTGTCGACCCGGCCGCGCTGCGGCGGGCGGTCGAGGCGGTCACCGATCCCGAACTGCCGCCGCTCACCATCCGGATGCTCGGGATGCTGCACACCCTGCGCTGCGACGACACTGGCCACGTGCGGGTCGAGCTCCTGCCGACCTTCAGCGGGTGTCCCGCCACCGACGTGATCGGCGGGGAGGTCGAGCGTGCCGTCCGGCGCGTCGGGGGCGTCACCGGGGTGACCGTGCGCTTCCTCTTCGACCCTCCGTGGACCCCCGACCGCATCGACGAGGCGGGGCGAGCCGCCCTCCGCGCGTTCGGCATCACCCCGCCTGGCGAGGTGGTGCGCTCGGTGGCGCTCGATGGCGTCCGCGACCGCCACCGTCTGCCGCTCGCCGGCGAGGCCGTCGCGCCCCGGGTGTGCCCCTACTGCGGGTCAGGGGACACGCAGACCGACACCGTGTTCGGTCCCACGCCGTGCCGCTCGATCCACTTCTGTCGTGGCTGCCGTCAGCCGTTCGAGGCCTTCAAGGACCTGTGACGGCGACCGAGCAGCCAGGTCGCCCCGTGGGTGGCGGTCGGCTCAGAGCACGGCGACGGTCGGCGCGACGCTGCTCCCCGGCCCACGCCGCTCCCCGCAGCCGCCGGCCCGTCAGGGAGCTCCGCCGGCCGGCGCCCTGCCAGGCTCGCCCCGACCGCTGCCGTGCGACGAGGGTCGGCGGGTCGTCTCGGGCAGCCGGATGAAGCGGCGGTTCCTCAGCCGCTCCAACAGACAGGCGAGCGCGTAGGCCGGGGCGGCGGACCGGGCGAGGTCCAGCAGCCGGTCGCGGGCGGCGAGGTCCAGCCCGCCGGCCGCCACGGTGATCGCGCCGTCGACGCGATCCCCGACGCGCAGCGCCGCCGCCGACCCGTCGGTGGCGGGCATCGCCGACCCATCCAGGTGGTGGACGAGCACCGCGTCCACCGTCTCCCGCAGACCACCCAGCAGCGGGTCGTGCGGCGCCGCGCGGACACCGGCCTGCATGCCGCTGGTCGCCACGGCCTGCCACGTGCCGTCCTCGGCGACCACCCACACCGCTGCCTGTGCCGGTTGGAAGGTCGCCACGACCGCGTCCAGCAGCGGTTCCGCAACCGCCAGCAGATCGGCGGTCTCGGGCACGCGCGCCATCAGCTGTTCCAGCTCGCGCCCCGCCAGCAACGCCCGGTGGAGCAGGGCGGTGTGCCCGTCCAGGCGGTCAGGTCCCGGCGGCTCCAAGGTGCGGAAGCGTGGGAAGGACCGCGGCTGCGCTGACGGGTGCGTGCCCGGACCGGCCTCGGAACCCGCGTGGCTGTCAGTCGCGGCGGCCAGGGGAGCCGCGGGCTGGCCATCCGTTGCGACGCCCGGTTGGGAGCCGCCCGTGCCCCGCCCGGACCCCCCTCGTCGCCACCGACCGCCTCGCCGCCGTCTGCGCGAAGGCCGGGTGGTGCCGCCGCCCACGTCCTGATCGGCGTCCGCCGCCACCTTGGCCAGCTGCCGTTGCAACTCCGCGACCGTGAAGGGACGCGGCAGCATCCGCACCCGCTCGTCGACGGCGACCGGCTCGTCGCTGATCAGCAACGCCCGTCGGGCCCTCCCCTGGCGCACCAGACGGTCGGCGACGTCGACTGCAACCCCCGCCGTGCGCGCGTCCACCACGGCCACGTCGAAGGTGGCGGCGCCCAGCTCCAGCAGCGCGTCCGCGGTTCCCACCACGGCCACGTCGTGGTCGTCGGGCAGCAACGAAGTGCCCACCGTGAGCGACGCGTCACGGGTCACGAGAAGCAGCCGCATCGAGGACCCCGCGGTCGCGTTCGGAGCAACCAACGAGCCGCGCTCGGGAGGCGCGACCGAGCACGACCCGCGACGCCCCTCAGGGTACGGGCCGGCCTCCGAACGCACACATCCGTCGACCGGACCACCAGCGCTGACGCGGTGATCCCGCCAGCGGTGACGTCAGCCCAGCGTGACCCCGAACAGCGTCCCGACCAGGTAGGTCGCCGTCGCGGCCAGGGCACCCACCCCCACCATGCGCGCTCCGGACACCAGCGCGGGACGGCCGGTGAAGATCGACAGCGACCCCCCGACCGCGAACAGCGACACGGCGGCGAGCGCGGCCGCCGCGACCAGGGCGGCGGTCCCGGCCGCGAGGAGGAACGGCAGGACGGGGATCAGTGCGCCGACCGCGAACGAGACGAACGAGGCAGCGGCAGCCACCCAGGCCGACGGCAGGTCCGCGGGGTCGACCCCCAGCTCCTCGCGTGCGAGCGTGTCCAGCGCGCTCGCCGGGTTCTCCATCAGCCGCGACGCGACCGCGTGGGCCTCCTCCTCCGACATGCCCTTCGCCTGGAAGATCAGGGCGAGCTCCTCCTGCTCCTCGTCCGGCCAGCGGGCGAGCTCCTCGCGCTCGACCTCGATCTCGCGCGCGTACAGCTCGCGCTGCGAGCGCACCGAGATCCACTCGCCCGCGCCCATGGACAGCGCCCCCGCGAACAGCCCGGCGACGCCGGCCAGCAGCACGATCCGCTCGTCGCCCGCGCCGCCAGCGACGCCCATCACCAGGGAGAGGTTGGACACCAGCCCGTCGTTCACGCCGAACACGGCGGCGCGCAGCGCACCGCCCGTGGCGGTCCGGTGGCGGCCCTCCGCGGTGGCGATGCGTGCGCCCGCGGCCTGCACACCACCGACCGCCGCCAGGACCCGCCCGTGGACCACCTCCTCCTGCGACATGCTGTCGGGTGCGTGCGCCACGGTCCGGTAGCGGTCGGCGTCGGCGGCCTCCGAGCGGATCACCAGCGGCAGGACCGCCTGGACGCCCAAGCGGCGAGCGAGCAGCAGCAGCAGCCGGTCGCGCACGGTCGGGCGTGGCGGCGACAGGTCGTCCACACCCGCGTCGCGCAGCAGCTCCTGCCAGTGGGCGGCGTGGCGCTGCTCCGTGTCGGCCAGCCGCAGGAAGATCGGACGACGGTCCGCGGCGAGCTCCGCCAGCTCACGGTAGAGGCGGGCAGCACGCAGCTCGTCCGCCCAGAACCCGCGGAAACGGGTGATCTGGCGGGGTGTGAGCGGCTCAGCCACGTCCGGCCGCCGATCCCCAGGAGCCGTCGTGGCGGGCCGCGCGCTCACAGCAGCGCTGCAGGGCGGCGAGGCTGCGGCCGAACAGGGACGTCAGGTAGGGCCGCAGCAGCAGGCGCGCGACCAGCTCGCCGACCGGCCCGAGCGGCGGGTCGATCTCCTCCCACCAGACCACGCGCGTGCCGGCCGGGGACGCGACCAGCTCGAACGCGCCCTCGCCGACGATCAGCCGGCCGGTGTGGCGCACGCCGAGCAGCTGCCGTTCACACCACGTCGTGACGCGCATGCGGTCCTCCACCGTCACGCCGAGCACGCGGGTGGGGGTGCGCAACTGCACGCCCACCCCCTCCCGGTGGTCGCTCAGCACCTCGACGGCGCGCGCGTCGACCATCCAGTCGGGCTGCCGCTCCCAGTCGGTCAGCACGTCCCACACCACCGCCGGCGGGGCGGCCACGTCGCGACTGACCTCGACGCGCACGGCGCTCCCGATCCTGCAGGGCGGTTGGGTTAGGCTTCCCGGAGCCTCCCGGCCGGTGCGTGGGGCTGCAACCCGACCGGCGTCGAAACGTCCACGTCCGTCCTGATCGTGGCCGTGACGGACGACGAGTCGAAGGACGGCCATGTTCGCGGAGATCGACGGCTGCACCCTCCAGTACGTCAGCGACGGCGAGGGACCGCCGGTCGTGCTCGTGCACGGCCTGGGGGGGACGGCCAACGTGTGGCACGGGGTGATGCAGGCCCTGCGCCAGCATCACCACGTCGTCGCGATGGACCTGCGTGGCCACGGCCGCTCGGACGGCAAGGGCCGCTTCACGGTCGAGGGCTGGGCCAACGACGTGCGCCGTCTCATCCGCCACCTGCAGCTTCCGGCCGTCACGCTGGTCGGCCACTCGTTGGGCACGCTCGTGGCGCAGGAGCTCGCCCTCACCGAGCCGGGCCTGGTGGACGAGCTGATCCTGATCGGCGGCATCTCCTACTTCCAGCCGCCCTCGGTGGAGGCCTACCGCCAGCGCGCGGACGAGGTGGAGAAGCACGGCATGGACGCGGTGGTGGACGCCTGGCTGGAGGGGGCGGTCTCGCCCCAGACCCACGCCACCATGCCGGGGGCGGTCGGGCTCCTGCGAGAGGTGTTCCTGCGCAACGACCCGGCCATGTACGCCAAGTCCTGCCGGGCGCTGGCCAAGGCGCCGCACCTGCGGCACGAGGACATCGGCCAGCCCACCCTCATCTTGGTCGGCGCGCACGACCGGTCCACACCGCTAGCGATGGCCGAGGAGCTGCGGCGCGGTATCCCGGTGAGCGCCGTGCGGGTCATCCCTCACACCGGTCACTGGGTTCCGGTGGAGGACCCCGGAGCGGTCGCCGCGGCCATCCTCGAGTTCCTGACCTGACGTGGGCCGGCGACCGCCAGCCGACGCGCTGATCCCCGTGGCGCGGCGGCGCGG
>DASZZX010000318.1:0-9055 GCA_036260415.1 Nitriliruptorales bacterium | reverse complement strand
CCCCCCCCCCCCCGGCCGCCATCGGGTGATGCTGCTGGGCTTCTCGTTCGGTGGCTCACTGTGTCTGCTCGCGGGGTCCGACGGACGTCTGGGTGACCGCCTCGCAGGAATCGCGACCTTCGGCGCCTACTTCGACCTGGTCGGGGTCCTGCAGGCCGCCACGACCGGGGTGTCGCTCGTCGACGGGCAACGTGTCCCGTGGGACGCCGACCCGCGCGCCCACGAGATCGTGCGTGACCAGATGGTCGAGCTGCTGCCTCCCGCCCAGCGTAGGCCGGCGCGTGAGGCCCTCGACGGTGACCGGGACCCCGCCGGCTTGCCGCCCGCGGCCCAGGGCGTGTACGCGTTGGTCACCAACCGGGAGCCGGCGCGCACGTCCCGTCTGGCGTCGCGCCTCCCCCAGGACATCCGCGACCGCGTGGCCCGGATGTCGCCCGCGACCGTCTCCGACCGTCTGCACGTGCCGATCGTGGCGATGCACGCCAGCGACGACCCGACGGTGCCGTACGGAGAGCTACGACGGCTGGGCGCGGCACTCCCCCACGCGCAGACGATCACCGTGGACAGCTTCGATCACGTCGATCTCGAGCTGAGCTCGCCGGGCAGCTGGCTACGCGCCACCGACGACCTGTGGAACGCCTGGCGGTTCGCCACGACCGTCCTCGACCGCCAGGACGGCTGGTGGCCGTGACGCACGATCGCCGATCCCCCAGGACCGGGTGCACCCGCGGAGGCTCTCCTCCGCCGGGTACCCAGCCCGCACCCCGCTCGGCCTCTCCAGCGGGCGCAGCCGCTACCGTCGGGCGGCGGTACCGCGTGCCGCGTCGAGGAGCGATCGATCGTCGTTCACGTCACGGTGGGTCTGAACGCGGTGATCATCACGGTCACCGGCGGGACCCCACGGGTGCTCACCGTCACACGCCCGCAGGTCGCCCCCGACACCGACGGCGGGGAGCCGCTCGACGCGCTGCCCTTCGGACCGCTCGATCCGGAACGCGACCGCACGCTCGAACTCGGACTGCGGCGTTGGGTCCGCGAACAGACGGGCCTGGAGCTGGGCTACGTCGAACAGCTGTACACGTTCGGCGACCGCGACCGCCACCCCGCCGCGGACGCACGTGTGCTGTCGATCGCCTACCTCGCGCTCGTCCACGAGAGCCCACCGGTGGCTGGAGTCGACGCCCGCTGGCAGGACCTGTACGTGTACGTCCCCTGGGAGGACTGGCGCGAGCAGCGCCCGGCGATCATCGACCGTCAGGTGGTGCCGGCACTCGAAGCCTGGATCGGCGCCTCGGGGGACCCGATCGTTGCGGGGAGGCGCCGGGAGCGGGCGGCGGTGACCTTCGGCCTGTCGGGCGCACCGTGGGACCGTGAACGGGTGCTCGAACGGTACGAGCTCCTGTACGAGCTGGGACTCGTCCCGGAGGCCGGCCGCGACGCCGGAGGAGGCCAGCCCATCCACGCGACCAGCGGCCCCGAGGCCGGCCGCGACGCCGGAGGAGGCCAGCCCGTCCACGTGACCAGCGGCCCCGACGACGGGTCGTTCGGCCGACCCATGGTCCTCGACCACCGGCGGATCGTCGCGACGGCGCTCGGCCGCCTGCGCGGCAAGCTGCGCTACCGCCCGGTCGTGTTCGAGTTGCTGCCGGCCACGTTCACCCTGCTGCAGCTGCAGCAGGTGGTCGAGGCCCTCTCCGGTGTGCGGCTGCACAAGCAGAACTTCCGTCGCCTGCTGGAGCGGAGCCGGCTGGTGGAGGGCACCGGCCGCCACGAGATCCTGCGGAGGGGCCGCCCGGCCGAGCTCTTCCGGTTTCGGCGGGAAGTTCTGCGCGAGCGACCCGCTCCTGGCGTGGGCGTCCCCGGGGGCCACTGACCACCGGCGGGGGCACCTGGGCTGTTGACCGTCGTGCGACGCGCAGCTAACCTCGCCCTCTTTATACTCAAGTCGAGCATAAGGCGTCGCGGATGCCGGTCAGCGCCCTGCCCATGATCGACGCCGTCGGCCGGCCAGCCACCGCGGGGGCGACCGTGCCGGGGCGACTCGAGGCCGTTCCGGAGGTGGAGTGGGCCGCCTACCAGCCGCTGATCGCCGCGATCGACGACCTCAAGCGACGCCGCAACGCCGTGATCCTCGCCCACAACTACCAGACGCCGGAGATCTTCCACGGCGTCGCCGACCTCACCGGCGACTCGCTGGCACTGGCCCGCCGTGCGGTCGACACCGATGCCGACGTGATCGTGCTCGCCGGCGTCCACTTCATGGCGGAGACCGCCAAGCTGCTCAGCCCCGACCGGACCGTGCTCATCCCCGACACCCAGGCGGGCTGCTCGTTGGCGGCGTCGATCACGGCCGCCGACGTCCGGCTGCTGCGCCGGCGCCACCCGGGAGTGCCGGTCGTGACCTACGTCAACACCTCCGCCGAGGTCAAGGCGGAGTCCGACGTGTGCTGCACCTCCGCGAACGCGGTCGAGGTGGTGGAGTCGTTCGGCGTCGACCGGGTCATCGTGCTCCCCGACGAGTACCTGGGCCGCCACGTCGCGAGCCAGACCGACGTCGAGGTGATCCTCTGGCAGGGCCACTGCGAGGTGCACGAGCGCTTCACGGCCGCCGACCTGGACACCTACCGCCGGCAGGTTCCCGGCGTCGAGATCGTCGCGCACCCCGAGTGCCCACCGGACGTGCTCGCCGAGGCCGATTTCGTGGGCTCGACCTCCGGGATGATCCGCTACGTGGGCGAGTGCCGGCCCCGCCGGGTCGTGCTGCTCACCGAGTGCTCGATGAGCGACAACGTCGCCGTCGAGTACCCCGACGTCGAGTTCGTGCGCCCGTGCAACCTCTGCCCGCACATGAAGCGGATCACGCTCGCGAAGATCCTGCGCTGCCTCGAACGGCTCGAGCACCGCGTCGAGATCCCGGCGGCGACGGCCAGCCGGGCACGCATGGCGGTCGAGCGGATGCTGGCGATCGGACGGGGAGCGTCCGGGTGACCGCACCCCCGCACGAGCAGCTGCGGGCGGAGGTTCTGGTGATCGGCTCGGGGGCGGCGGGCCTGTCAGTCGCGCTGGGGCTGGGCTCGCACCAGGTGCTGCTCCTGACCGACGGTCGGCTGGGGGACGGTGCCACCCTCCACGCCCAGGGCGGCATCGCTGCCGCCGTGGGTCCGGACGACACCGGCCGCCTGCACGCCGCGGACACGCTGGCGGTCGGCGGCGGCCTGTCCGATCCCCATGTCGTGGAGCTGTTGACCGCGGAGGGCCCGGCCAGCCTGCAACGGCTGCTGGAGCGCGGCGCACGCTTCGAACGCACCGTGGGCGGTCGGCTCGCCACCGGGCGGGAACCGGGCCACCGCCGAAGCCGGATCGTGCACGCGGGTGGCGCCAGCACCGGCCGTGAGCTGGTCCGCGTGCTCGCCGGCGCGGTCGAGGCGGCCCCGTGGGTGCGTGTGGTGCAGCAGGTGTCGGTGGGCCACCTCGCCGTCGACGACCACGGCCGGGTGTGCGGCGCCTGGGGGCGTGACGCGGCCGGGCGGGTGGTGTCGTGCGCGGCCGGCTCGGTGGTCCTGGCGACCGGCGGCATCGGCGGCCTGTTCGACCGTACGACCAACCCCGCCCGGGCCGTCGGACGCGGCCTGGCGCTGGCCGCCCGGACCGGCGCCTGCCTGACCGACCTCGAGTTCGTCCAGTTCCACCCGACCGCGTTCGACGTGGACACCGTGCCGCTGCCCCTGCTCAGCGAGATCCTGCGAGGCGAAGGTGCCGTGATCGTCGACCAGGACGGCGAGCGCTTCCTGTTCGACGCCCACCCCGACGGGGAACTCGCCCCACGCGACGTGGTCGCCCAGGCCGTGTGGCGTCATCGCGCCCGCGGCCACGACGTCCTCTTGGACCTGCGTCCGGTCCGGCAGTTGACCCAGCGTTTCCCGGCCATCGTCGGTTCCTGCCGCCGCCACGAACTCGACCCCACCGAACGCCCCGTGCCGGTCACCCCGGCGGCCCACTACCACATGGGCGGCGTCGTGGTCGACGAGCACGGGCGCTCGTCGGTGCCCGGTCTCTGGGCGTGTGGGGAGGTGGCGTGCACCGGCGTCCACGGCGCGAACCGTCTGGCCAGCAACTCGCTCCTGGAGGCGCTGGTGTTCGGGGCGCGCGTCGCGCACGACCTGACGGCGATGACCCTCCCTCTCCCCGTCGCCGACCTCCGCCCCGCCCCGGGTCAGACGGTCGCGGCGACGGCTGGCACGACCGACGCGGACGCGGCCGCCCGACTGCGGCGTCTGATGTGGGAGCACGTCGGGGTCGTCCGCGACGGGGCCGGCCTCGCCGACGCCGGCCGTCGACTGCAGGGGATGGCCGAGCGGTGCGGGTCGCCGCTCGCCGACCAGGTCACGGTCGCCCGCATGGTGGTGGCCGCCGCCCTCGCACGGCGCGAGAGCCGGGGCGCACACCAGCGGTCGGACCACCCTCGCTGCGACCCGGCCTGGCAGCGTCGGCTGGTCGTGCGCCTGGACCGCGCCGGCGAACCGTGCGTGGCCCGGGGTGCCCGTCTGGACGCCGCCGCGTGAGCAGCGCCCCCAGGGAGCGGCGCGAGAGGTGAACACGTGAGCGACACGAGGTTGGTGCCTCCCCCGGCGCTCCTCTACGAGCCGGTGGTTCGCCGGGCCCTGCGGGAGGATCTGGGAGTGGCCGGCGACCTCACGACCGAGGCGATCGTCGCGCCCGATGTGCAGGCGACCGGGGTGGTGGCCGCACGCAGCCCCGGCCGGGTCGCCGCCGTGACGGTGGCCGCGCGCGCGTTCACGCTCCTCGACCGGCGCGTCGGCGTCCGCCCGGTCGTCGAGGACGGGAAGGATGTGGACGCGGGACAGGCTCTGGCGGTCGTCGACGGGCCCGCGCCGGCGCTGCTGACGGCGGAACGCGCCGCCCTCAACCTCCTGAGCCACCTCTGTGGCGTCGCGACCGCGACCAGGGACGTGGTCACAGCGGTCGCGGCGAGCGGAGCCCGGGTGGTCGCCACCCGAAAGACGACCCCGGGGTTGCGGGGACTCGAGAGGTACGCGGTCCGCGCCGGCGGAGGAGCCGACCACCGCTTCGGGCTCGACGACGCGGTCCTCATCAAGGACAACCACCTCGTCGTCGCGGGCAGCATCGCAGAAGCGGTGGACCGGGTCCGCCGCCGGGTCGGCCACCTCGTCAAGATCCAGGTCGAGGTCGACCGCCTCGACCAACTCGACGCGGCCCTCGCCGCGGCCGTCGACGCGGTCCTGCTCGACAACCTGCCGCTGGACGTCCTGCGCGAAGCAGTGCGTCAGGCCAGCGGGCACGTCGTGCTCGAGGCGTCCGGTCGCATCACAGCGCAGACGGCCCCGGACGTGGCCGCGACCGGCGTCGACCTGCTGTCGGTCGGCTGGCTGACCCACAGCGCGTCGGCACTGGACATCGGCCTCGACCTGCGGACGGTGACCGCTGCCTGAGACCCGGCGAAGGGCCACCGCCCCGGAGGGCGCCTCCCCCGCCGCGTCCTGCGGGAGAGGGCAACGCACGGCAGCAGGTGGTGCGGCTACGCCTCCTGGCGCATCGCCGCGACCGCCTCGCTCAACGCCTCCTTGTCGAGCGCGTCGGTCATCAGCCCGATCTGCTCCTCCCACTCGTCGTCGGGGATGGCCTTGCGGACCTCGTCCTCTAGGACGTGGTACACGGAGAGACCCAACTGGGCCTCAGCCAATGGACCTGCGTAGCTGGGGTCGCCGAGCACGACCGTCTCGGCGGCGATCTCAGCGCTCTCGGGGTCAGGTGCCCCGAGGATGACGAGCAGGTTGTCTGCGCCGTGCTCGTCAGCCAGACGCTTGATCGCTTCCTGGCTGTCCAGGTCCATGGCTCCTGCGGCCGTTCAGACGAAGCACTCGGTGGCGACGAACGCCACCTCGCCTCCCGCCGCCTTCACACAGGCTTCGATGGCAGGGCCGGCGACCCCGTCGCGTTCCCCGATGACGATGACCTGCTTCCCGTCGAACATGCTGCCTCCTTACGTCAGCTCCTCCAGTTCCTCGTTCAGCCACTCCTTGAACGTGTTCGGCCCGAGATCCGGGTCCGAGATGCGTGCCACCTCCTCCCCGTCACGGAACAGGAGGAAGGTCGGCAGGCCCATCACCTGGTGATCCATGCACCAGCGGCGGTTGTCACTGGCGTCGACCTTCGCGACCTTCAGCTCCGACCGGTCCTCGGCGATCTCCTCCACGTGGGGCTCCAGTTCGATGCACGGCTGACAGTCCGGCCCCCAGACGTCCACGAGGACCAGCCCATCGGACACGACGTCATCGAAGGTGTCGCTGTTGACCTCCATCACTGCGTCGGACACGGTTAGCTCCTTTCCGGGTTTCGTTCGAGCAGCACGCTCATGCCGTCCGAGCTCTGGCTCATGCGCCCGAGGAACAGGCTGCCTTTGGCCATAAAGAGAACGCGCTGGGCGTCACCGTCGGTGAGCCGGGGGATCGCGTGCGGGAGGTAGCACAGTGCCGAGGCGAGGTGCCCCTGGGTCGGGGCGAACCCCGGCATCCCACGTTGGGAGACGAACTCGTCGATGTCCTCACGCTCGATCTCGCCGCGGCGCGCCGCCAGCGCTCCAAGCGTGCGGTAGTTGCGGTTGGCGACGTCCCCCGACCCCTGCGGCTCCATGATCTCGGGGTTGTGCAGCTCGGTGCCGTAGTCGTCGATGTCGAGCATCTGCAGGCCCGCAGCGTCGAGGGGCCCGATGGCGAGGTCCTGCAGGATCTGGGGGTTGGAGCCGCCGGAGCCGACCCGGTGGCGGCCGACCGCATCGAGGCGGATCCGTGGCGAGGCGCCGTCGTCGGCCTCGACCAGGAGGGCGGACCCGCCCATGACGTCCTCGAGCACCGGTAGGTCGTTCTTCAGGCCTCCCTGGAACTTCATGCCGAGCTTGGCCAGGGACCCGCCCGACACGATCGCCACCCGGCGGAACACACCGGCCGCCACCAGGCTCGCCGCAACGACGAGGCCAGGGATCGGCGCGGCGCAGAAGTTCTTCACGTCGAAGCCCGACGATTCCGTCAGCCCGGCAACCCCGGCGACGGCCTTGGCCATGTTCCCGCCGCCGCGCTGGTAGCGGTCGCCGACCGCTTCCTCCGAGCAACTGAGCGTGTACTCGATCGAGGTCGGCTCGATGTCGTGATCCTCCAGCAGGTGCAGCAGCGCCAGTGTGGCGCTCGCCTTGCACGCCAGGTTCTCGAGGAGCACGTGAGCGGCGAGGGACTGGTCCTTGTCGTGGGCGCGGCGGATCGCGCCGACCACGCGGTCGCGTTCGACGTGCAGCGGCACCGCGCCCGGCTTCTCCACCGCGGCATCCAGGTCGCCGGCCGCCTCGCCGATCCGCTCCAGGTCCATGCGCTTGGCCAGCGGATGCTCGGCCAGCGCCCCGGCGGTCTGCTCGGCGAAGTCCGGGTCGAGGGTCACCAGTTCGAACTCGTCGACGGCCGCCATCAGCCCCAGGAACTCGTGTTCGGGCATGAGTTCGCCACGGGGCGCGAAGCGTCCGGCGTCCTCCTGCGGCTTGTCCAACCAGGGCCGCTCCGGGAGATCACGCGGGTGCACCGCCCCGATGTAGGCGTGGTGCGGCCGGTAGGCCACCGCGTCGTCGAAGCTCCGGAGGCCGGAGAAGAACCTCTCCCTCTGCTCCGCGTCCTTCGGCAGCTCCCGGGACGGCTTCGAGCCGTGGCGGACCAGTCCCGGCGTGTGCGCCAGCACGGTGCTGGTCGCGGACACGACGGCTGCGTCACTCATCGTCGTCCTCCTCGCTGTCCATGGGGAACACGGTCGGTCGTTTGACCGGGGTGGACACCGCTTCGAGAGCGCGCTCGAGCACGCGGCGCCGGTAGGCGCGCTCCTCCTCCGGTTCGAGTTCCGGGTCCCCGACCGGGTGTGGGATGGCGCGCCCGGGCACGATCCTGGGGGCTCCGACGCCCTCGGCGATCGAGACCAGGTTGGTGATCACGGCCGTGGGGATCCCGGCTCGTTCCAGTTCCTTCGCAAGCGTTGACCCGCAACGCGTCCCTGTCCCTCAGGTGGCGGTGAGGATCGCTGCCTGGACGTTGGCCTTGTGCAGCTCGGCGGCCCACTCGACCCCGTAGCCGCGCGCGGTCGCGACGGGCGTGCCGTTGCCGATGGTGACGAGGTAGCTGTCGTGCAGCTTGCCGATCACCTCGTCGCGTTCGAGCTCGCGGGCGGCGTCCAGCGGCAGGATGCGGTTGGGGTCCTCGTCGGCCGCGACGGTGGAGAAGCCACCGTCCACGGACTCGTACTCCCCGGAACGCAGCGCATCCTCCCCGTCCAGCGAGTACTTCAGCCACTTGGTCGCCCGCGAGGACGGCAGACGGTCGGGGTTGCCTGCGGGGACCACCGCCCCCTCGGTGACCAGCGCCACGGTCACCTGTGACAGGTCCTCCACCGGGCCGGCAGGGTTGACCACGTCGAAGCGTGGCTGGGGGATCTCGGTGGCTTCCTCGTCGCCCGCGAGCCGACGCAGGACGAGGTCGAGTGCCCGCTCGGCTGCCGGGCTGTCCACGGTGGTGTTGCGCCGCGCGAGCCGATCGACCCGCCCGTCGTCGGAGGTGAGGGCCTCGCCGGCCGCGAACTTGGCCACGGCAGGGGCGAGCGTGTCGAGGGAGGAGCGCATGTCACGGGACGTCCCGCCACTCTCTATGACCGGGGCGGCACCGGCGTCCTCCACTCCGGGGTTGTCGGGATGCATCGCGGCGATGGCCGGAAGGTCTGCAGCGGTCGCGGCGGCCGCCAGCCGTGCGCACGCCAGCCCGTAGCGGCCGCTTCCGAAGGCGGGACCGGCGACGAGGATGTCGGCGTCGGTGCCGGTCGCCATCTCGACGAGGTCGTCGATCGCGCCCTCGGTCGACGTGGCGTAGTCATCGCCGCAGATCAGGGTCGCGACGATCTCGAAGTCGTCGCCGAGCAGCTCTGACAGGCGCTTGCCGGGACCGACCGGTCCCTCGCGGATCTCCGGTGGGGTGTCGGCCGCCTCCTCGCGGCC
>DASZZX010000317.1:0-4855 GCA_036260415.1 Nitriliruptorales bacterium | reverse complement strand
CGCCGGCGTGGTCGCCGTGCGGGACGCGGCCGGCGACCTGCGCGCCTTCGAGTCCGAGTCCGGCCGGGCGCGCTGGCGTCACGACGGTGACGCGGGCGAGGCGCGCAGCGCCGCGGCCGGTCACGGTGGGCGCTTCTTCCTGACCGACGGTCCCGACGTGCTCGCGCTGGACGCCCGCAGCGGGGCCATCGCATGGCGGGTCGGCGTGGCGACGGCCGCAGCGCGGGTCACGGCGCCGGCGGCCGGAGGGCAGACCGTGTACGTCGCGACCTCCGAGGGTGATGTCGTGGCACTGGACGCGGCCAGCGGCCGTGAGCGTTGGCGGCACGACACCGACGCGCCGATCGTCGTGGCACCTGCGGTCGGGGAGGGCCTGGTCGTGGTCGTGACCGCGGACGGCCGGCTGATCGCGTTGCACTGACGCCCGGACGGTCCCAGGAGCGCAACGTCCGTGGCGCGCGAGGATCGCGTCCGCGCGACGTCCGTCGCGCGCGACGAACGCGTCCGCGCCCCGGCGACGCCGCCGGCCGCTCGCGACGCTGCGACCGGTCGTGGCTGTCGCACCCCGGTGCGCCCTCGCATCGACAGGCCGCCGCTCCGAACACATGTTCGCTAAAGTATGCGTGGCGGCCGTCTTTACGCCGAAGGAGCAGGGGCGGCGCGAGGGGACGTGACGTTCGAGCGGGTCGGGGCGGTCGTGCTGGCTGACGGCGCCGTGCCGGGGCCCGGAGGTGCCAGCCGGCGGGCTCCCACCCGCCGGGCGATCCAACAGCGCTTCGGCGATCTCGGCACGCCGCTATACCAGGTCAGCTTCGCGGTGCTGGACCTCGAGACCACCGGGCTGTCGGCGTCCCGGGACCGCATCACCGAGGTCGGCGCGGTCAAGGTCCGCTGCGGGGAACTGCTGGGCGAGTTCCACTGCGTGGTGGCTCCGGCATCCCGATCCCGCCGGAGGTGAGCCACCTCACCGGCATCGACGACCGGCTGGTGGCCGACTGCCCGCCGCTCGAAGCCGTCCTGCCGGCTCTCCTGGAGTTCCTGCGCGGCACCACGCTGGTGGCGCACAACGCGCACTTCGACGTCTCGTTCCTCCAGGCCGCCCTCCGGCGTCTCGACTATCCCCTGCTCGACCACGTCGTGATCGACACCGCGCGGCTGGCACGGCGCGTGCTCCCCCGCGACGAGGTGCGCGATTGCCGCCTGACCACTCTCGCCCGGCACCTGCGCGCCAGGGTCCAGCCAGAGCACCGGGCCCTGCCCGACGCCCGTGCCACCGTCGACGTGCTGCACGGGCTGCTGGAACGCGTCGGCAACCTGGGTGTGACGACGCTGGAGGACGTCCGCGACTACACCCGCTCACGGTCGGACACCACGTACCGCAAGATCCGCCTGGTACGCCACGCCCCCGACGCCCCCGGCGTGTACCGCTTCCACGACCGCGACGGCCGGGTGCTGTACGTGGGGAAGGCCGCGAACCTGCGCGCGCGTCTGCGCCGGTACTTCGGACAGGATCCTCGCCGCATGGAGGCCGACCTGGTGCGCCAGACGGCACAGGTCACCTGGGACGTCACGCCGACCGAGCTGGAGGCAGCGGTGGCGGAGGTCCGTGCTATGCACCTGCACCGGCCACGCCACAACCGCCGGTCACGCGCGCCGCGCCCCGGTGTGTACGTCACGCTGACCCGTGAGCGCTTCCCGCGCTTGTCGATCGTCGCCGCGCCGCGCGACGGGCGGTTCCTCCCCGTGGGACCGTTCCCGCACCGGGCAGCAGCCGAACGCTTCGTGGAGGCGGTCCACGACGCGCTGCCGCTGCGCCGGTGCGCCGACCGGCTGACCTCCCGGAGGAGCCGCGCTGCGTGTGTCCTGAAGGACCTCGGACGGTGTGGGGCACCGTGCGACGGCACCCAGGACGAGACCTCCTACGCCACGGTCGTCGAGCGCTACCGCACGGCGGTCACCGCCGACCCGACCCCGCTGATCACCGCGCTGCGCCGCTCGATGCGGTCCGAGGCTCGGCAGGAGAGCTTCGAGCGGGCGCAGCGCATCCGCGGACACCTCCACCACCTCGCCGCCGTTCTGGCCGACCGGCGCCGCACGGCCGCGCTCGTGGCAGTGGAGGAGCTCGCGGCGGTGCGGGCGCGCGGCGGTCGGAGACAGGTGGCGCTGGTGCGCCGTGGGCGGCTCGCCGGCTCGGTCAGCCTCCCCGGGTCGGGCCCGGGCGGGCTGGGCCCCGCGGTCGACCGGCTGCGCGCCGTCGCCCCGCCGACCCCGGCCCCGGGACACCCGACCGCAGACGAGATGGAGGAGGTGCGTCTGGTGATGGCGTGGCTGGCCGGGCCCGGGACGCGGCTGCTGTCGGTCCGCGGCGTCTACGCCGAGCCGGTCGCGGGAGGGACGTTGCTGCACCGGACCCTGGACGAGGCGCGGCGGGCGGGGCGCGGGGTGCGTCGGGACCGCGACGTGGCGATCGGCCGCAAGGCCGTCCGCCGCGCGGGCTGACCTCCGGGCCGGCGGGCCCGCACCGACCGGCCGGTACCGGCGACCGGGGCGCCCGGGTAGGGACCGGGGAACCCGCGGCGGCCCCGCGCCGACCGACCGGCGCCCGGGTACCTCAGCCGACCGGGGCGCCCGGCGGCACGTCGCCGTCCACGTCCAGCAGGTGCACGGTCCCGTCGGGGGCGAGCCCGCCCAGAACCAGGAACTCGCTGACGAAGCCGGCGACGCGCTTGCGGCCCAGGTTGATCGCCCCCACCACGCGGCGGCCCAGCAGCTCGTCGCGGCCGTAGTTGGTGATCTGAGCACTGGTGCGCAGCCGCCCCACGACCGGGCCGAAGTCGACCGTGACCTTCCACGCCGGCTTCCTGGCCTCCGGGAAGGGCGCCACCTCCACCACCTGCCCGATCCGCAGGTCGAGCGCGTCGAACGCGGCCGCGCCCACGTCCGGCTTGCGTTCCGGGGCGGCCGAGGCGGCGGGGCGCCGTTCCGGGGCGGCCGCGGCGGCGGGGCGCCGTGCCGAGGCGGCGGGGCGCCGTTCCGGGGGGGCCGAGGCGGCGGGGCGCCGGTCCGGCCGCTCGGGGACGGTCCCGGTCACGGGGCGACCTGCGCGGCGACCTCCTTGGCACGCGCCACCCAGCGGTCGCGCGTCTCGCGGGCAAGCCCGGACGTGAGTGCGGCCCGGGCCAGCTCCAGGCCTCCACGCAGGTCGTCCACCGCTCCGGCCACGTACAACCCTGCGGCCGCGTTGAGCGTCACCACGTCGGCGGCCGGACCCGGCTCCCCCGACAGGACCTGCTCGGCGATGCGCACGCTGGCCTCGACGTCGCCGCCCTTCAGGTCGGCCAGCGTGGCTCGCGGCAGACCGAGCGACGCCGGGTCGAAACGGGTACGGCTGACGCGACCGTCGCGGATCTCCCACAGCTGGCTCGGGCCGGTGGTCGACAGCTCGTCGAGCCCGTCCTCGCTGCGCACCACCAGCGCGTGGGTGCGTCCCAGGCGCAGCAGCGCTCCGGCGACGAGCGGTGCGAGACGCGCGTCGGCCACGCCGACCACCTGCCGGTCCACCCCGGCCGGGTTCGTGAGCGGCCCCAGCACGTTGAACACCGTGGGGATGCCGAGCTCCGCCCGGACCGGGGCGACGTGGCGCATGGCAGGGTGGAAGGTGCGCGCGTACAGGAAGCCGATCCCCACCTCGTCGATGACACGCGCCGCCGCGTGCGGCGGCAGGTCGACCGGCAGCCCCCACGCCTCCAGCAGGTCCGCGGAACCGCAGCGTCCGGAGGCGGCGCGGTTGCCGTGCTTGGCGACCCGCACCCCCGCGGCGGCCACCACCAGGGCTGCCACCGTCGAGATGTTGAACGTGCCCGCCCCGTCCCCGCCGGTCCCGCACGTGTCCACCGCCACGCCCGCCACGTCGACGCGCTCGGCCGCGCCGACCATCGCACGGACGAAGCCGGCGATCTCCTCGTCGGTCTCGCCCTTCGCTCTCAGCGCGACCAGGAAGGCGGCGACGTGGGTGGGGCTCGCCTCACCCCGCATGATCGTGCGCAACGCCAGCTCAGCCTGCGCACCCTCCAGGTGCTGGCCCTGCAGGAGGGAAGCGAGCAGCCTCGGCCAGGCGTCCGGAGCCAGAACGTCCACCGCGGTCCTCCCTCGAGGTGGGGGCACGCTACCTGCGGCGCGGGGCGGGACGCGAGCCGCCGAGGTGCGCGGACCCGGTCGCCACCACCCGGGTGTCGCCGCGTCGAAGCTGGTGGACGGTCGCGCTGGCGGCCCGATCACGTGGCGGAGGGCGACCCCTCCGCCGCCGGAGCCGAGCGGCCCTGGAACTCCGACGGCTCGTCCATCGCCAGCGGCTCACCCGCCGTACCCTCCTCGTCCCCGACGGGGACCGCACCGCCGGTGTCGCGCATCAGCTCGAGCACCCGTTCGGCGACGTCGAACGAATCCACGGGCTTGAGCATGACGTCCGCCGCGCCCGCCCATCCGGAGATCCAGCGATCCTGCTCGCGGTCCATGAGCATGATCGCGGGTGGAGCCGGCTCCCCCCGGTACTCGGCGCGTGCCCGGATCTCGTAGAGGAGGGACTGGCCTCCCTCGGGACGCATGTCCCCGTCGATCACGAGCACGTCGAACGTCCGCTCCGAGGTCAGCTGGTGCGCCTCGACCGCGGAGGTCGCCTCCACGATCTCGACGTCGGGGCGGCCCAGCAGGGCGCCCGCGAGCCGGAGCCGTTCGTCGGCCTTGGGGGAGACCACGAGCACGCGCACGGGACACCTCCACCGGGACGCTCGGCACCGTAGCGTTCCCCGCCGCCGCGCACCCCGCCGGCAAACGTCGACGCGCCGGGCAGGCCCGG
>DASZZX010000316.1:0-1695 GCA_036260415.1 Nitriliruptorales bacterium | reverse complement strand
CCTCGCGGTGGTGAAGGCGATGTTCTTCGAGACGCCCGAGGAGCCGCGGGCGGTGGAGGTCCCGTACCTGCTGAAGGCGGCCATGGGCGTGGCGGCGCTGCTGCTGATCGTCGGTTTCGTCCTGGCCGAGCCGATAGCCAGCCTGGCGGAGGACTCGGTGTTCCTGGGGGCCGGCTAGCTGTAAGACCCACTGACGTTGTTCACCAGCCGAGCCAGTCGCTCGGCGGGCGGATGGCGTCCGAGGCTGCCGTGCGGTCGTCGGTGATTGTAAAAGTCGAGCCAAGCGGCGAGAGCGTCGCGGCGCTGCCAGCTGTCGCGGTAGATGGCCCCATAAGCCCAGCCCCCGAGCATTGTCCTGATGAACCTCTCGGCCTTGCCGTTGGTGCGCGGTCGGTATGGGCGCGTCCTCAGGTGGCGGATCCCCAGGCGTCGACAGGCGAGGCTGTGGGCGGTCGAGACGTAGGGGGAGCCGTTGTCGGTCATCACGCGCTGGACCCGGACGTCGTAGCGGTCGAAGAACCGCACCGCGCGGCGCAAGAACCCCACCGACGTCGAGGCCTTTTCGTTCTCGAGCACCTCGACATAGGCGAGGCGGGTGGCGTCGTCAACGGCGACGTGGACGAACTCCCAGCCTGCGCCGGGGGTGTCGCGACCGGGCCCGTCACCGAGGATGCGCTTGCCGACACGCCCGATCATCCCGAGCTTTTTGATGTCGATGTGGACGAGCTCGCCGGGATGGCGCCGTTCGTAGCGGTTGGGAGGCTCGAAGGGCTCAAGTGCGGAGCGCTTGCCGAGGCCGATCCGGCGCAGGACCACCGAGACGGTCGACGGCGGCATCGACAGCGCCTCGGCGATCTCCGCCGCCGTCATCCGCAGCTCGCGCAGCCCGGCGATCGCCGCCACCCGGTCATCGGGCACGCGCTTGGGGTTGCTCGCCGGAGTCGAAGAACGATCGAGCAGGCCGCCGGCCCCTTCGTCTCGATAGCGGGCGAGCCACTTCGCGGCCGTCCGTTCGCTGGTCCCCGCAGCGGCTGCGGCCTCCGCTCGACTCCAACCCTGCTCGATCACCCGTTGGCACAGCAACAATCGGCTCTTCGGGCACGTCGTCGCGTTAGCGTGGAGTCTCACCCGGGCTCCTCCTGGCGTCTGAAGGCTTCGACACCCTCAGTTCACCAAGCGGACCCGGGTGAACAACGTCTTTAGGAATTACATCTAGCCGGCGTTCTGCTGCGGTTGAGCCTCCAGCTCCCTGAAGTGCGTCCGCACGTATTCCGTCAGCCGTACGTCGGAAGCGACGTGCAGCTTGCGCCGGATGCGCGCCTTGTGGCTGCGCACGGTGCCGGGTCTGATTCCGAGACGGCGCGCGATGTCCTGCTCGGTGCGGCGGTGCGAGAGGTGCACGAGGATGTCCCACTCCCTGTCGGTGAGCTGCCGCGCGAGCGACGAGGGACCGAGGCCGTGACGGCGCGGGTCGTCCGCACGCCACAGCTGGTTCCCGCCGGACTCCTTCGCGCGGTGCAGGGCCGTGTGGACGCGCATCATCAGGTCCTCTGCTGCGTGCCCGTGCTGAAGCTCCGCGATGCCGATCGAAACCGTGACGCGGCCCCCCATCCAGCGCACCGCCCCGACCGCGTCGCGACACCTCTCCGCGACCACGGCCGCGGTCGGCAGGTCCGTGTCGGGAAGGATGATCGT
>DASZZX010000315.1:0-9696 GCA_036260415.1 Nitriliruptorales bacterium | reverse complement strand
GACCTCGACCGGCACCCCCGCGGCGCGGCACGCAGCCAGTTCCTCGCCGCCCCGCCCGAGCACGAACGGGTCGCCGCCCTTGAGCCGCACTACGGCGTGGCCGCCGAGCGCCGCACCGACCAGCAGACGGTCGACCTCCGTCTGCGTCCAGCCGCCGCCGGGGCGTTTGCCGACCGCCACGCGGCTGGCCTGCGTCGGCAGCAGGTCCAGTGCCTCGCGGGGAGCGAGACGGTCGTGCACCGCCAGCGTGCAGGAGGACAGCAACCGGGCGGCTCGCAGGGTGAGCAGTCCGGGATCGCCCGGGCCGCCCCCGACGAGATGCACGACACCGCGCCTTGCAGGCGGCCCTCCCAACGCCAACGGAGGAGAGCCGCTCGCCGCCACCGGGGCGCCGCCGACGGTCGGTCCGGCGGCGGCGCCCCTCCGTGCCCCCGTGACGGTCGCGGTGCCACCTCCCCTCACAGCTCGATGTAGACGGTCCCGTCGCGGACGAACACGTGGTAGGTGCGCAGCCGCTTGCGCGCCGGGCCACGCAGCACCTCGCCCGTGCGCGCGTCGAACACGGCGGCGTGCCACGGACAGACGAGCTGGCAGCCGCCCGTCAGGGTGCCCTCCACGAGCGGGCCGGCGGCGTGGGTGCAGGCGGCGTCCACCGCGTGCAAACCGTCGCGGTGGTGCAGCACGGCGATGGCGCAGCCGTCCGCGACCAGCCTGACCGCCGTGCCCGGCGGGAGCTCGGCGGCCGGGGCGACCGCGACCAGCCGGCGGGTGGCGGACACGGCGCTCACGAGACCACCTCCGTCGCTGTCTTGGGGGACCTACGACAGCTGCTCTCGCGGCGCTCCTGCGGAGCGCCTCTCACGACGCCACCGCCAGCGGCAGGTGGCGGTCGGGTCCCAGCGCCGTGGACGTCGCGACGGCCACCTCGGGTTCGGGACCGGCCTCCCAGCGCTCGCGGAACACCCGGTCGACGTGCCCGGCAAAGACGTCGGTGCCCAGTCGTTCGATCGCGTCGGAGAAGGTCTCGCCGCGCTGGCGCAGCGCCTCCCACAGGCCCACGACCGCTTCGGTGATCGCGGCGACGTCACGGTGGGCGATGCGTCCCACCACCGTGCCGACCCGGCCGGCGCGGGCGTCGCCGCCGAGCCACAGCTGGTACCCCAGCTGCGGTCGACCCCCGATGTTGACCTTGCCGCCGGACAAGCCGATGTCGGCGACCTGGTGCTGCGCACACGCGTTGGGACAGCCCGACAGGTGCACCCGCAGCTGGCTGTTGCGGGCCAGGGCCGGGCTGGACAGCAGGTTTGCGGCGGCCTCCTGCGACGGCGTGATCGCCAGGACGCACACCGGCCCTCCGGTGCAGGCGCGCACGTCGCTGGCCTGGTCCGCGCCGTCGAGGGACAGCCCCAGACAGCTCAGCCGGCGGCGCAGGGCGGGCAGGTCGCGCAGGGCGACGTGCCGCAGGGTGAGGTTCTGGTTGCGGGTGGGGTGCAGCGTCCCGTCGGCGTGCCGCTCGGCGAGGTCGGCCAGCGCACGAGCGTCCTCGGCATCGAGGTCGCCGAGCGGCACGGCCACGGTGACCAGGGCCCGTCCTGGGCTGCGCTGCGGGCGGACCGCACCGGTCCAGCCGCCCTCCGGCGCCTGCGTCAGCAGACCGGCCACGTCGACGGGATCCGGCACCTCCACCGGCGGCGGAGGCGGCAGCGGGAGCTGCACAGCCCGGGTGTACGCCTGGCGGAACAGCTCCAGGAAGCGCGGCTCTCCGAGGTCGCGGATCAGGAACTTCAGGCGCGCCTTGTTGGGCTGGTCGAGGTTGCCGTGGGCGACGTAGACGTCTACGAGGGCGAGCGCGGCTGGGACGGCGTGGGCGCGGGGGAGGAAGTCCAGCGCGTCGATCGCCAGCGTCGGCACCGACCTGCCGAGACTGCCGCCGAGCAGCAGGCGGTAGCCGGGCTGGCCGTCGCGCACGGTCGAGACGAACCCGGCGTCGTTGAGCCGAGCGTGCTCACGGCAGGCCGCGCAGCCTCCGAAGTGGACGTTGAGGCGCGACGGCAGCCGGGTGTCGAGGTCTGGGGTGCGAGCCAGGGTGGCGGCCGCGACCGCGCGGGCGTCGGGGCCGCAGTCGAACGGCTCGTCGAGGCTCACGCCGGCGTCCGGGCACCACATCACCCCGCGGAGGGTGTGCCCGCAGGTGGAACGGGTGGTCAACCCGAGAGCGCCGACCGACGCGGTCACGGTCGTGACCTCCCGGGCCGCCACGTGGTGCAGCTCGACCTGCTGGCGGGTGGTGAGGTGCAGCCAGCCGTGGCCGTGCCGCTCGGCGAGGTCGGCCAGCCCGCGGGCCTGGTCGGCGGTCAGCTGCCCGCCCGTGCGGACCCGGATCATGAACACGCCGGGCTGGGCTTGGGCGCACACGCCGTGGGTCTTCAGGGCGTAGCGCTGCTCGGGGGTGAGCCAGGCGTCGCCCTCGGCGGTGAGGCGCTCGAGGTCGACCGGCAGGCCCGCACGCTTGGCCGCCGGGATGTCGGGGACCGGCAACGGCGTACCTCCGGGTGGGTGCAGCCAGGATGGCGACGACCCGTTCCGTCCAGGTTGTCGCATCGTGACGGGCACGTAACGGACGGGTCGCAGCGTGGTCAGGGTGCCGCTCCGGCCCGGCCACCCAGCGCCCCCGGGCTGTAGCGGTAGCCGACGTTGGCGACGGTCTGGATCGCGACGGCGGCCGCGCCGAGCTTGCGCCGCAGCCGGGCGACGGGGTGCTTGATGGCGGAGGGATCGGTGGGTGCGCGGTGTCCCCAGGCTTCGCGTGCGAGCAGTTGCGGGGAGCAGGCGACGTGGGGTCGCCGCACCAGGGCTGCGAGCACCCCGAACTCCACCTCGCCGAGCACCACGGTGCGGGTGCCGACCCGAGCGACCCGCCCGGCCGGGGTGAGCTCGATGCCCGGGCCGCAGGTCGCCAGGGCCCCTCGGCGTGCCCACCAGCTCGCCACCGCCCGCACGAGCTCACCGGTGCGTGGCTGGGTGGGCATGACCGTGACCGGGATGCCGGCGTCCTCCAGCGCGGCGGCGGTCACGGGTCCGACCGCGGCGGCGGCCGATCTGCTGGTCAGGGCATGGGCCACCTGGGCCTCCAGCCCCAGGTCGGCCGCGATCGCGATGAGGTTGCGTGCGGCCGGTGCGCTGGTGCACACCACCAGGTCCAACTCCCCGGCCAGCAGCTGGCGGATCGCTGTTGTGGCCAGGCCGAGGTCGCGCGGCAAGGTGCAGCGGTAGGGCGCCACCGACAGGAGTCGCACATTGTCACGCTCCGCCAGCCGCCGGTAGGGGCCGTCCTCGCCCGCCACGCCGTCGTGCTGGACCGCGACCGCATCGCCCGGGTCCAGCCGTGCGTGGAGCCAGTCGGCGACGTCGGCGTCGGTCTCCTGCGGGGACACGAACGCGACCGTGACATCCACCTGCCGCAGCGCCCCGCGAGCCTTCGAGCCGCGCGCGGCCACGGTCGTGCTGCGGAGCAGGTGCAGCAGCCTCTCCTCCCGGCCATGTCGACGCGCGGCCTCGATCCACGCGCGCATCCCCACGCCGGTGGAGGCGACCACCCAGCGCGGCTTGGCAGCGAGCACGGCGTCGATCTGCGTCAGGAGCTGAAGGTCGTCGGCAGGGCGGTCCGCCGCCAGCGTGGGCACCCAGGTGACGTCGGCTCCGCGCCGCTCCAGCAGGGTCGTGAGCTCGCGGCCCTTGCGTGCCGCGGTGACCCAGACCCGCAGCCCATCGAACTCCAACCCCGTTCCTTCCCCCCGCGGAAGCGGCCCGCCGGACCGGTCGCGACCACCGGCCCGGTCGGGCGCCTCCCAGCGTCAGGATGCCCACGGCCTGTTCAGCGGCGGTCACGCGCTCGTTGCAGGCCGGTGACGTGTCGGTCGCGCGTTGTGGGGGACGCCGCCAGCCCCGCCGCGCTGGCGCTCCGCGCCTGTGGCCCGTCGGAGGCGGTGGCGTGCGGGCGTTCGACACCGGTCCCGGGTTCGGCCGCCCGGGCGTCGCGGACAGATGAGGGGCCTATCTGGACGCACGCAGCGGACCCTGACCGTCGGTTGCCGCGGTGTGAACGGCGCGTCGCGTCGGCACACGACGCGATCGCAACCGCTGCGTCACCTGCCCCCAACCGCCGGGCAACAGCGCCTACCTACGGTCCGCCGCCGTGTCCGAGACCATCACGCACTGCCCGTACTGCTCGCTGAACTGCGGCCTGAAGCTGATCGGCGACGGGGTCCGGGTCAGCGGCCACGAAAAGTGGAAGTCGGCGCCGTTCTCCGGTGGGGGGTTGTGCGCCAAGGGCGTCACCGCCTGGCAGCAGGTCCACCATCCCGATCGGGTGCTGCGCCCCCTCGTCCGCCGCCGCGGCGGGTTCCAGGAGACCGACTGGGACGAGGCGCTCGACGTCGCCGCCAGCGGTTTCGCCCGTCTGCGCGATCGTCACGGACCGGCGGTCAACGCCGTGCTGACCGGGGCCTCGTTGACCAACGAGAAGGCCTACGTCGTCGGCAAGTTCGCTCGCCTGGCGCTGCGCACGCCGCACGTCGACCCCAACGGCCGGCTGTGCATGTCGGCGGCGGGAGCCGCCTACACGGCGGCGTTCGGTCTCGACCGGGCCATGGTCCCGCTCGAGGACGTCAACCGTGCCGGGCTGGTCGTGGTCATCGGCGCGAACCTGCCCAACGCCTACCCGCTGTTCATGCCGCACCTGACGCGCGCCCGCCGCCGCGGCACCCGCCTGGTGGTGATCGACCCACGCGGGGGCAAGCTGCTGCGCCCCGGCGACCTGCATCTGCCGCTGCGGCCGGGCACCGACGCGGCTCTGGCCTGCGGGCTGCTGCGCGCGCTCGACGACCAGGGCGGCATCGACCGCGACTTCGTCGCGCGTCGCACCGTCGGGTACGCCGACGCCCGCGCGGCCGTCGAACCGTGGACCCTGGAACGCACCGGGGCAACCACCGGCCTGCACCCCGACACGATCGCCGATGCCGCCCGTCGGCTGGCCGGGGCGTCGCATGCGATGATCCTGCACGCACGCGGTGCCGAGCAGCATCCCACCGGCACCGACAACGTGCTGGCGTGGATCAACCTCGCCCTGGCTCGCGGACTGGCGGGACGCGCCGGCTGCGGCATCGTCACCCTGACCGGCCAGCGCAACGGCCAGGGGGCCCGCGAGCACGGACAGCGCTGCGACCAGCTGCCGGGCTACCGCCGCATCGACGACCCCCAGCACCGCAGGGTCGTGGCCGACCGGTGGGGCGTCTCGGCCGACGAGCTGCCGGGGCGAGGTCTGAGCTACGTCGAGATCCTGCGCGCCGCCGCACGCGGGGAGGTCCGCGGCATGCTCGTCATCTCCACCAACCCAGCGGTGTCCGCCCCCGACCTCGGCCGCGTGCGCGCGGCGCTGGCGACGCTGGAGCACCTGGTGGTGATCGACCCGTTCTTCAGCGAGACCTGCCGCCACGCCCGCGTCGTCCTGCCCGGCTCCACCTTCGCGGAGGAGGAGGGCACGGTCACGACCACCGACGGTCGCGTGCTGCGCGTGGACCGAGCCATCCCACCGCTTGCGTGGAGGGGCGACCTCGACGTTCTCCGCGGCCTCGCCCGCCGGCTGGGAGCCCTCCAGCACCTGGACCTGCACACCGCCCGCGAGGTCTTCGACGAGCTGCGCCGGTTGAGCGACGGTGCGCCCGCCGACTACGCCGGCCTGGACTGGGAGCGGCTGCGTGACCGCGGCGGCGTGTTCTGGCCCGCGCCCCGCCACCGGCCGGAGGGCACGCCGCGGCTGTACCTGGACCGCTTCGCCCACCCCGACGGCCGTGCACGCTTCCACCCGATCCACCCGCGGCCCCCGGTTGTCCTGCCCGACGCCGTCTACCCGCTGGTTCTCACCACAGGACGTCACCGTTCCCACTACCTGTCCGGCAACCAGACCCGCCGCATCCCCAGCCTGGTCGCCGACGCGCCCGAACCGCTCGTCGAGGTGCACCCCGACACGGCCGCGACCGTCGGACTGGTGCACGGCAGGTCGGCGCTCGTGACCTCCCGCCAGGGCTCGGCGGTGCTCGCCTGGACGCCCAACCCCGACCTGCGGCCCGACACCCTGTTCGTCGCCTACCACTGGCCGACGATCAACCAGCTGACCGCGGCGCATCTCGACCCGGTGAGCGGCATCGCGGGCGTGAAGCACACGCCGGTGCGGCTCCATCCGGCGGACGTGGTGGTGGCGGCCGACGTCGGACCCACCGGTCGCGGGAGCGAACGCGCCGTCAGCTGACCCGACCACGCGCCACCGCCGAGCGCCCCCCACTTGACCACGGGGCTCGGTCGGTCGCGCCCCACGTGACCACCCCCCCGCCGTCGAGCGGGCGTGCCACGGTCCATCTGCCGCCAGTCCACGTCCGACCCGGCTCCGACCGGACGGCACCGTCAAGTAGGGTGTGGCCGCCGTCGGTGGGGCGCCACCGTCCCGGACGGGCGGGCCACACCGGGCAGGAGCGGGCGATGTCGGTGCGACAGCGGCTGGCGGGGTCGCGGATCGTGGTCACCGGGGTCACCGGCTTCCTCGGCCAGGCTCTGCTGGAGCGGCTGCTCGCTGCATTGCCCGATACCCGGGTCCTGCTGCTGGTACGCCCGCGCGGCGGCACCTCCGGCCGTGACAGGGTCGCCGGCCTCCTGCAGCAGCCGGTGTTCTCGCGTCTGCGCGAACGCATCGGCGACGAAGGGATGACCCGCCTGCTCGACGACCGCATCGAGGTCGTCGAGGGGGATCTTGCGGACGCCGCCCCACCGCTGCCCGCCGACCTCGACGTGGTGATCCACGCCGCCTCCACCGTCGCGTTCGACCCGCCGATCGATGCGGCGTTCCAGACCAACCTGCTCGGCACCCAGCGGCTGTACGAAGCCGTGCGGGCCAGCGGCAGCCGGCCGCACCTGGTGCATGTCTCGACCGCGTACGTCGCGGGGACGACCAAGGGCATCGTGCCCGAGGCGCCGCTGCAACACACGGTGGACTGGCGCGCGGAGGCGGAGGCAGCGCTCGCCGCCCGCCGCCTCGCCGATGCGTCGTCACGCCGACCCGAGCTGCTCGAACGGCTGCTCACCGAGGCGCGCCGCGAGCACAGCCGCGCGGGCCCCCAGTCGGTCGCCCGGTCCGCCGAACAGGCCCGCGGGGAGTGGGTGGACCGTCGCCTGGTCGAGCACGGCCGGCGCCGAGCCCAGAGCCTGGGCTGGCCGGACGTCTACGGGTTCACCAAGGCGCTCGGTGAGCGCTGCGCCGAGGACATGCACGGCGATCTGCCGCTGTCGGTGGTGCGCCCGTCGATCATCGAGAGCGCGCTCACCCACCCGCACCCTGGCTGGATCGAGGGTTTCCGGATGGCCGAGCCGATCATCCTCGGCTACGGGCGCGGCGAGATCCCCGACTTCCCGGGCGTGCCCGACGGCGTGGTCGACATCATCCCGGTCGACCTGGTCGTCAACGCGTTGATCGCGGTCGCGGCCACCCCCCGCCCGCCGGACCGGCCCGCCTACTACCACGTGTCCTCGGGGGCCCGCAACCCCCTGGTGTTCCGTGAGCTCTACGACTACGTGCGCGAGTACTTCCAGGCTCACCCGCTCGTGGACCGCGACCAGGGCGAGATCGAACCACCCCTGTGGCGCTTCCGCGGCAGCGCCCGCGTCCTGCGCATGCTGCGCACCGCCGAACGCACCGTCGAGGCCGCCGACCGGGTCGTCTCACGGCTGCCCCGCTCCGACCGGGTGCGTGACGTCGCCCGCACCCTCGACCGCCAGCGCCGGCGCCTGGCCTTCGTCCGACGCTACGCCGACATCTACGGGCCCTACGCCGAGGCCGAGGTGATCTACACCGACGACCGCGCGCACGCGCTGTACCGGTCGCTCACCGACGAGGACCGTCGCGACTTCCGCTTCGACGCCACCGTGATCGACTGGCGGCATTACCTGCAGGAGGTCCACTGCCCGAGCGTCACCAGCGGGCTTCGGCAGTTGGACCAGCGTCGCCCCCGCCCCGCCGTGCCCGCCGTCGACAGCTGGCCGGTGCGACGCGACGTGATCGCGGCCTTCGACATGGACGGGACGATCGTCGCCGCCAACGTGATCGAGTCCTACCTGTGGCTGCGCATGGCGGAAGGTGGCCGCGGCTGGCTCGGCGAGGCGGTCGCGGTGGCCCGCGACCTGCCCGGCTACCTGGTGGCGGAGCGGCGCGCCCGCGAGACCTTCCTGCGCAGCTTCTACCGCCGGTACGCCGGCGCCGACCTGGCCGGGCTGCGCCGCATGATGGCGGACCAGGTGACCGAGCTGGTGCTGCAGCGCGCCGCCCCCGCCGCCCTGCGTCGGGTGCGCGAGCACCGCGCCGCTGGCCACCGGACGGTGCTGATCACCGGTGCCCTCGACGTCCTCGCACTGCCTCTCGCCCCCCTGTTCGACGAGATCGTCGCCGCGGAGCTCGCCACCGACGACGACGGCATGGCCACCGGCTACCTGGTCGCACCGCCGCTGGTGGGGGAGGCACGCGCCGCGTGGCTGCGCCGCTACGCCGAACGGGTCGACGCCGACCTCGACGCGTCCTACGCCTACGCGGACAGTCACTCCGACCTGCCCCTCCTGGAGGCGGTCGGACACCCCGTGGTGGTCAACCCCGACGTGGCCCTGTTCCGCACCGCGCGCCGGCGACGCTGGCCGATCCAGCAGTGGAGGTCCGACGCGCCGCACGTGCTCGTCCCGGAGCCCGCCCCGTGACCGTGCTCGCGCTGGAGATGTACCGGTCGGTGCCGCGCTACGTCGCGGCCCGGACCGTCGGCCGAAGGATGCCGGGCGCCCTCGCCGGGCCGATCGCGCCGCTGCGCCTGGTGACCCGCGACGCCCCACGCCGACCCGGCCTGGGGTGGGGCCGGGTCCGCCCACGTCTGGCCGGCATCTGCGGCTCCGACCTGGCCACGCTGGCCGGACGCACCTCCTTCTACTTCTCCCCGCTGGTGTCGCTGCCGTTCGTGCCCGGCCACGAGGTGGTCGGCGAGCTGGTGGACGACCTCGACGGGCTGGCCGCCGGCAGTCGCGTCGTGCTCGACCCCAAGCTCGTCTGCGCAACACGTGGACTCGAGCCGTGCGATGCCTGCGCCAGCGGCGCTCCGCAACGCTGCGACCACATCACCGTCGGACACGTCGCCCCGGGCCTGCAGACCGGCTACTGCGCCGGGACCGGTGGCGGATGGAGCGACCTGCTGGTCGCGCACCGCTCCCAGCTGCACCCGGTGCCCGACACCCTGCCCGACGAGCGGGCCGTCCTCGTGGAGCCGCTGGCCTGCGCAGTGCACGCGGCCCTCCGCGCCCGCGTGCCCGACGCAGGCTCCGTGCTGGTGGTCGGCGCCGGAGCGGTGGGTCTGCTCACCCTCCTGGCGCTGCGGGCGCTGACACCGGCCGGTCCCGTCACCGTGGTCGCCAAGCACCGCGGGCAGGCGGAGCGGGCGCGCCGGTTGGGCGCGACCGACGTGATCGGAACGAGCGAGGTGTTCGGCGCGGTTCGGCGCGCGACACGTGCCCTGCGACTCGATCCCGAGCGCGGCCGCCCGTTCCTCCTGGGGGGCGTGGACGTCGCCGTCGACTGTGTCGGGTCCAGGGCCAGCCTCGACACCGCGCTGCGCACCA
>DASZZX010000314.1:0-10362 GCA_036260415.1 Nitriliruptorales bacterium | reverse complement strand
CCCCCCCCCCCCGGCTGCAGGGTGAGGACGACGACGTGCCCCCGACGGTGGTGCCCGACGAGCGCCTACGGCTCGTGTTCACATGTTGCCATCCGGCTCTGTCCGTCGACGCGCAGGTCGCGCTGACGCTGCGGACGGTGTGCGGGCTCACGACCGGCGAGATCGCCCGGGCGTTCCTCATCTCCGAGTCCGCGCTTGCACAGCGGATCGTGCGTGCGAAGCGCAAGATCCGCGATGCGGCGATCCCCTACCGCGTGCCACCGGATCACCTCCTACCGGACCGGCTCGCATCGGTGCTCGCCACCGTCTACCTCGTGTTCAACGAGGGCTACACCGCCACCTCCGGGGACCTGGTCCGGCGCGAGCTCGCCGACGAGGCACTCCGTCTGGGACGCATCCTGGCCGAGCTGATGCCGGACGAGCCGGAGGTGCTCGGCCTGCTCGCGCTCATGCTGCTCCAGCACGCTCGCACGGAAGCCCGGACCGGCCCCGACGGTGAGCTCGTGCTGCTGCAGGACCAGGACCGGTCCCGCTGGGCACGCGACCTCATCGCCGAGGGCCTCGGGATCCTCGACGCAGCAGTGCGCCGGGGCGCCTCCGGCCGCTACCAGCTCGAGGCGGCCGTCGCCGCGCTCCACGACCAGGCGCCGACGTTCGCCGACACCGACTGGAAGCAGATCGCGCTGCTGTACGGCGAACTGGTCCGCCTCACCGGTTCACCCGTCGTGCGCCTCAACAAGGCGGTCGCGGTCGCTTTCGCGCTCTCGTGGGACGCGGGGCTCGCCCGCCTCGAGGATCTCGCCGACCAGCTGGACGGCTACCACCTCTACCACGCCGCGCGTGCGGACCTGCTGCGACGGACGGGGCGCCGTGCGGAGGCCGCCGACAGCTACCGCCGCGCGCTGACGCTGGTCACCAACCAGGCCGAGCGGCTGTACCTGCAGCGCCGACTCGCCGAGATCACCTGAGGCCCACGCCGCCTCCGCTGGAGCCCGCAGTCTCCTGACGCCCAGCAGCGGTGTCGCCCAGCGGCCGTCCGTGCGATGTCGGGTTCACCCCGAACGGGTCCCGTGTGCCCGTCTCCGCGTAGGCCTTGAGCCGCCCGATGATCCCGGCCCACGCCGGTGTGATGATCGGGATGATCTCGTCGTCGGGGTCGAACCCCGCGTGCGTGAACCACAGTCGGGTGCCATCGGCATCGGGGTTGTCCTCGACCCTCCATCGGATGGTGGTGGCATCCCACCACGGCGGGAACTCCCTCGTCTCCCAGCTGACCTGCTCGCCGTCGAGCCCCACCCCGAAGTGGAACGGCCGGGGAAGATCGGGGAAGGCGACGTAGAGCTCGCCTCCGTCCTCATCGGGACGTCCCGTGACGGTGTCCGACCACCAGCCGCTGATGCCCTCCACCGTCATCAGGGCCCCGAGCACGTCCGATCGTTCGGCGTCGATGTCGAGGCGCATCCGGATGTCGTAGTCGCCCATGGCGTTCTCCTCGATAGTTCAGGCTGCACTAAAATAGTTGCGTGCGGCCACCGTTTCAACCAGGACTAAAATGTTCGCTGTGGATGCCTGGCAGGTCGTGTCGGAACCGCGCCGCCGGCGGATCCTCCGTCTCGTGTGGGAACGTGAGCTGTCGGCGGGGCAGATCGCGGCCGAGTTCGACGTGACGTTCGGCGCGGTCTCCCAGCACCTCGCGGTTCTCCGGCAGGCCGGGTTCGTCCGGTCCCGGCGTGAGGGGAACCACGTCTACTACCGCGCCGACCGTGAGGGGATGGGGCCGTTCGCGGACGCTCTGGAGGCGATGTGGACCGCCACGCTGGACGAGATCGCCGAAGCGGTCGAAGCGGCACAGGACCGGGAGGAAGCGTGACCGATCCGCCGGTCGTCCGTGTCGAGCGGCACGTTCACGCCCCACCCTCGGCCGTCTTCGCGTACCTCACCGCGTCCGATGGCTGGGCGCGGTGGCAAGGAGACGAAGCGAGCATCCACCCCACGCCCGGTGGGATCTTCCGCATCCTGATGGGCACCGGAGAGACAGCCAGAGGCCAGTTCGTGGAGGTCGTGCCCGACCACAAGGTCGTCTTCACCTTGGGATGGTTGGACCGGCCCGGCATCCCGCCCGGCTCCACGGTCGTGGAGATCGAGCTGCTGCCCGAGGCGGACGGCACCCTCATCCGCCTCACCCACCGTCAACTCCCACCCGACGAGTCCGCGATGCACCGAGCAGGCTGGCAGCACTACCTGGAGCGGCTCGCAACGGTGGCCAGCGGCCGGGATCCCGGCCCGGACCACGGCGTCACCAACGAACGCCCTTGACCTTGTTGCAGCACAGGCCATAACTTAGCGCTGTTAAGTTAACGACGCTAAGGACGCCTTCCATGGGCGCACGGTGGTGGCTGTACCGGTTCCGCTGGGCCCTCGTGAGTCTGACGCTGGTCGGTGCGGCCGCGGCGGGCGTCGTCGGTCGGGGCGTGGCCGAGTCGCTGTCGTCCGGCGGGTTCGAGGATCCCGACGCCGAGTCGTCGCGGGCGGCGGCGCTCGTGGCGGAGGAGTTCGGGGGCGGCGCCCCCGACCTCGTCCTCGTTGTGACGGCGGGGGCCGGCAGCGTCGACGACCCCGACGCGGGTGCGGCGGCCTCTGCCCTTCAGGGCCGCCTGGCCGCTGAGGAGGGTGTGGTCGACGTCGCGTCCTACTGGTCCCTGGGCGGGGCACCGCCCCTGCGCTCGGCGGACGGGTCACGGGCGCTCGTGTTCGCCCGTCTGGCCGGCAGCCAGGACCAGGTGCTGGAGCGGGCCGGCGAGCTGCGCGCCGAGTACCACGGCGAGGCCGGCGCCATCACGGTGGGCGTGGGCGGGGAGGCCGCGGTCTTCCACGAGGTCAACCAGGTCGTCGAGGAGGACCTCGTCACCGCGGAGAGGATCGCCTTCCCCGTGACGCTCGTCCTGCTCGTCCTGCTGTTCGGCAGCGTCGTCGCAGCGCTGCTGCCACTGGTGATCGGCGGTCTGGCGATCCTGGGGACCTTCGCGACCCTCCAGATCATCGCGAACCTGACCGAGGTGTCGATCTTCGCGCTCATCTTCACCACCGCCATGGGTCTCGGTCTGGCGATCGACTACGCCCTGCTGGTCGTCTCCCGGTTCCGCGAGGAGCTGCATGCCGGTCACGAGGTTCCGAGCGCGGTCCGCCGCACCGTGCGCACCGCGGGGCGGACCGTCGTGTTCAGCGCAGGGACGGTGGCCGCGGCGCTGTCCGCGCTGCTCGCGTTCGAGCAGGCGTTCCTGCGCTCGTTCGCGTACGCCGGGATCGCGGTGGTGGGGCTCGCGGCCGCTGGCGCCGTGGTCGTGCTGCCTGCGGTGCTGGCGATCGTCGGGCGCAATGTGAACCGCTGGGCCGTCCGGCGGACGCGTCCCGCGGCCGACGGCGAGGGGGTGTGGGGACGGATCGCCGTGGCGGTCATGCGCCGCCCCATCCCGATCGCGACCGTTGCCACGGTCCTGCTCGTGCTGCTGGGCGTGCCCTTCCTCCGCGTCGAACTCGGGTTCCCCGACGAGCGCGTCCTGCCTGCGGAGGCGTCCACCCGCCAGGTCGGTGAGATTCTGCGGACCGAGTTCGGCTCCGCCGAGTCGAGCTCCACCACCGTCGTCGCCCCGGCCCTCGCCGACCTCACCTCGCGCACCGGCGACGTCGCCTCCTACGCCGCTGCGCTGTCGCGACTGTCCGGTGTCGGACGGGTCGACGCGCTCACCGGCTCCTACGCGGGGGGCCAGCAGGTCGTCCCGCCCGGGCCGTTCAGCCAGCGCTTCGCCTCCGACGACGCGACCTATCTCACCGTCGTCGCGTCGATCGAACCGATCTCGCTCGCGGGCGAACAGCTCGTCGCGGACATCCGCGCCCTCGACGCGCCGTTCGAGGTGCTCGTCGGTGGCCCCTCCGCTGAGCTGGTGGACGGCAAGTCCGGCTTGCTCGATCGCCTCCCGCTCGCCCTCGGGTTGATCGCCGCGATCACGTTCGTGGTCCTTTTCATGAGCTTCGGGAGCATCCTCGTACCCCTCAAGGCCATCGTGCTCAACATGCTCAGCCTGACCGCCACGTTCGGAGCACTGGTCTGGGTGTTCCAGGAAGGCAACCTCTCCGAACTGCTCGGGTTCACCGCGACCGGCACGCTCGTGATGACCATGCCCGTGCTCATGTTCATCGTCGCCTTCGGCCTGTCGATGGACTACGAGGTGTTCCTCCTGTCACGCATCAAGGAGGAGTACGACCGCACCGGCGACAACATCACGTCGGTCGCGAACGGCCTCGAACGCACCGGCAGGATCGTGACGGCGGCAGCGGTGCTGATCTCGGTGGTGTTCGCCGCGTTCTCGACGGGGCGGGTGAGCTTCATGATCATGTTCGGGCTCGGGATGATGCTGGCCGTGCTCGTCGACGCGTTCGTCATCCGCGTCGCACTGGTCCCGGCGTTCATGCGCCTGGCCGGGCAGGCCAACTGGTGGGCCCCGGGACCGCTGCGGCGCTTCCACGACCGGTTCGGCTTCCAGGAGCACGTCGACCACGACGAGGGAACTCCCGGATCCGAAAAAGTCCGGGTGCGGGTGCCGTCGTGAGCCCACGCACGAGGACACGCGCGAAGCGGGGGGAAGGAGAGCGGACGCGCACCGCCATCCTCGACGCGACGGAGCGGCTGCTCGTCCGCAAGGGCGGCATGGACGCGGTCTCCATCCGGCGGATCGCCGACGACGTCGGCGTCACCCCACCGGCCATCTACCTGCACTTCGCGGACAAGGACGGGCTGTTCTTCGAGGTCTGCCGCCGACGTTTCCTCGAGTTCACCGACCTGATGAAACGCGCGTCTGAGGACGCGACCGACCCGGCGGACCGGGTGGAGCGGCTGGGGCGCGCCTACGTCGCCTACGGTCTGGAACGACCCGAGCACTACGAGGTCCTGTTCGTGCACAAGGTCGCCGCCACCGTCGACGTGGGCGACACGCAGGACCTGCCCGGGATGGAGGCGTTCCAGCTCCTGGTCGACGCCGTCGCCGAAGGGGTCGCGCGGGGGGTCTTCCGCCCCGCCGACCCGCTGCTCGCCGCCACCGACCTGTGGGCCCACGTCCACGGCATCGTGACGCTCGTGCTCATGCTGCGTGAGCTCGGCGAGGTGTTTCCCACACCCCAGAGTGCGGCGCTGATCGACCAGGCCATGACGAGGACGCTGCACGGGTTGCTCGCCTGACGGGCGCGCAAGGTTGCGACCGTCCGGGTGGCGGTCGGTGCCTCGGACGACGAACCGACCGCATCCATCCGCCTCGTGCAGCGCCTCTCGTCGCCACAGAAGGCAGGCCGCCGGGTTGCGTTCCTTGCATCGTCACCAGAGATCGACGGCGTCACGGGGAGGTACTTCGAACGCAGAGCACCGGTCCGCCTCACACGCCGCGAACTCGACCAGGTCACCCAGGAACGCGCCAATCTGGACAAGGGCCACGCCCGGGGAAAGATCGTCATCACCGTATGAGGTGGCCACGGGGTCGGGCTGCGGTGACGCCCCGATCCCGGGGGGCGGTGACCGCGCGCTTCGGCCATGCGCGGTCGGACGAGCGAGCCGCGCGGAAGGTGATCCACGCTGGCGGCGACGGCATGAACGCCTCGTCGGGGCCGGGTGTCGGGTAGGCGGGTGACGGCTCCCCGACCGCGCGGCACCTGGTCGACTCGCGCGTCCTGGCGGGTCACCACCGCCTAGGGGGCCCACCGCGCGTTCCCTTCCCGAACGTCCACCGCGTCGACTGTTGGGACGTCCCGGCGTGCGGGAACGTGAGATGGCAGCGACGGGGAAGCGGATCGGTGGTCGAGATCGGCATCTTCCTCAGCACGGAGGAGCACGCCGGCAGTGACCTCGTAGCGACGGCCCGGCACGCGGAGGAAGCAGGGTTCACGACGGCCTCCATCTCCGATCACTTCCACCCGTGGCTGTCGGATCAGGGCCACAGCCCGTTCGTGTGGTCGGTGCTCGGCGCGATCGCCGAGGCGACCTCGACCCTGCGCGTCACGACCGCGGTGACATGCCCGTCCATCCGGACGCACCCGGCGATCGTCGCACAGGCGACCGCGACGACCCAGGAGCTGTTCGGTGGGCGTTTCAGGTTCGGGATCGGCTCCGGCGAGGCGTTGAACGAGCACATCACCGGCGCTCGCTGGCCGCCGATCGAGGTACGTCTGGAGATGCTCGAGGAGGCACTGGAGATCATCCGCCGGCTGTGGACCGGCGACACCGTCGATCACCACGGCCGTCACTACACGGTCGAGAACGCACGGTTGTGGACGCTGCCGGAGGACCCGCCGCAGGTGCTCATGTCCGCCTTCGGAGCCCGGGCCGTGGAGGTCGCCGCCCGCATCGCCGACGGCTACTACGCAGCGTGGCCCGCCGAGGGGTTGCTCGACCGCTACCGCGCGCACGGCGGACGCGGACCCGCGATCGGCGAGCTGAAGACGTGCTACGACACCGACCGACAGCGCGCGATCGAGACCGCCCACCGGGCCTGGCGCCACGAGCTCGTCCCCGGGCTGGCCGGCCAGGATCTCCCGACGACCACGCACTTCGACCAGATCGCGGGCATCGTCACACCCGAGATGGTCGCCGACCGCTACGTGTGCGGCGACGATCGTGACGCGCACCTCGCCGCCATCGCGCAGTTCGTCGACGCGGGGTTCGACGAGGTCCACGTGCTCCAGATCGGCCCACGCCAGCAGGATCTGATCGCCTACTACGCCGAAGAGATCCTGCCTGCCTTCGCCTGATCGAGGGCCGCTCGGTAGATGGCCACGATCTCTGCCACCGTGCGCCGGACGTCGAACGGGCGGTGCGCCAGCGTGGCGGCACGATCCCCCAACCGTCGGCGGGCCGCCGCATCGTTCACGAGCGCGGCCAGGGCAGCGGTCAGCGCGTCGATGTCGTCGGGTGGGACGACGACGGCGGCGTCACCGACGGCCGCGCGGATCTGGCCGACGTCGGTCGTGACGCATGGTCGGCGGGCCAGCATGCGCCGCGACCTCGTCCGAGACCGCCACGACCGCGTCGAGCCGTCGGTACGCCGCGATCATGCTCGGGTCCTGCAGCGGGCCGGTCATGTGGCACGTCGCGACCCGGACCGGCGCGGCGCTGGCGCCGGCCGCCTCGACGAGCGCAGCGATCGACGACGGGTCGACCAGGTTGGGCGTGGACCACGTCGGGACCGGCGGCGGCGATCGCCGCGGCGATCAAGGACGCCGTGGCGCAGTGGCGACCCGAGTGACGACGCACGCTAGGGTGCGTCGCTGATGCGGATCGGTGTCGCCGGTAAGGGCGGAGCGGGCAAGACGTTCGTTGCGGGCGTCCTCGCCCGCACGCTGGCACGCCGGGGGCGGCGCGTGATCGCCCTCGACTGCGACTCCGATCCCAACCTGGCGCTGGGGGTCGGGTTGGACGAGGCAGCAGCCGATGCCCTGCTGCCTCTGCTCGACCAGTCGAGCGGTGCTCGACGGCTCCCCGACGACCTGTCACCGACCGAGCTGGTGGAGCGCTACGCCGCCGCAGGGCCCGACGGGCTCGATCTCGTGCTCGCGGCACGCGCCGAACGAGCCGGTGGCGGCTGAACAGGCGCCTCTCACGTCACGGTCCGTGACTTCATCACCAGGATCGCACTCGACCTGCCGACCGCGGTCGTGATCGCCGACATGGGCGCCGGCCTGGAGCACCTGTCCTGGGCCGGCGGCACGCTGCGCAGCGTGGACCTGCTGCTGGTGGTGGTCGAGCCACACGCCAAGTCGCTCGTGACGGCGCGACGCACGTCGGTGCTCGCCCGTGAGCTGGGGATCCCCCGGATCGGTCTGGTGGTCAACCGCGTCCTCCCCGAGGACGTCACACGCACGGACGTCTTCGCGCGGACGAGCGGTGTCGAGGTCGTTGCCCTGGTGTCGGACGACCAGGCCGTCCGGGACGCCGACCGCGCGGGGCGCTGCCCGGTCGACTGGTCACCGGAGGCAGCGGCGGTGCGTGCGGTCGAACGGCTCGCGGACGAGCTCGAGCGGCGCCTGCCCGTCCCCGCGGCGGTGTGACCGACCGGGGGGCCGGCATCGAACGGAGTCGGACGCCCCAGGGGGACCCGAGTATCTGGATAGTGCAGTAGTTGTAGAATGCAGGTATCCTCCGGCGCATGCATGCCGCCCCACGGACCCGACTCGAGGACCTGGATGCGGCACTCACCCGGCTGCGTCGGCTGTGGGAGACGCCGGTTCTCCGTCAACGCCTGCTCGAGCTGATCGGTGACGAGGTCGAGTTCTCGCTGATCAGGGCGCTGCGTGCGATCGAACTCACCGGGGTCTCGGAGCCCGGCGTCGGTGACGTCGCCATGGTCCTCGGCGTCGATGATTCCACCGCCAGTCGTCTCATCGACCACGCGGTCAACGCCGGCACCGTGGAGCGGACGATCTCGACCCGTGACCGCCGACGCTGCGTGCTGCGTCTGACCGAGGACGGCAAGGACGTGCTGCGTGGCGCTCTGCGAGCCCGCACGACCCTCCTGCGCGAGGCGACCAGCGACTGGGAAGCGAGCGAGGTCACAACCCTCACCGAACTGCTGGATCGCTTCACGTCCGCCGTGACCGGCACCGAGCAGTCTGCATGACCACCACCTCCCCGTCGGCCGTGACGACTGAGATGTCCCACCGCGAGATCCTCGTCGTCATCGGTGGGCTCATGACCGCGATGTTCCTCGCGGCGCTCGACCAGACGATCGTGGCGACGGCCCTGCCGACCATCGCCGGAGAGTTCGATGCACTGTCGCGGCTGTCCTGGGTGGTGACCGCGTACCTGCTCACCTCCACGGTGGCGGTGCCGCTCTACGGCAAGGTGTCCGACCTCTACGGCCGCAAGCCGCTGTTCCTCGGCGCGATCGTCATCTTCACCGTCGGTTCGTTGACCGCCGGCATCGCGCAGACGATGACACATCTGATTGCGTCGCGAGCGGTGCAGGGCGTCGGCGCCGGCGGGCTGATGGCGATGGCGCAGACGATCATGGGTGACGTGGTGTCGCCGCGGGAGCGCGGCCGCTACATGGGCTACATCGGCGCCGTCTTCGGCGTCTCGAGCATCATCGGGCCGCTGCTCGGCGGCTTCTTCGTCGACACGCTGTCGTGGCGGTGGGTCTTCCACCTCAACCTGCCGCTCGGACTGCTGGCCTTGTACGTCGTGCAGCGCTCCCTGCAGCTGCCGCGGACCCGCCGGGAGCGCGCCATCGACTACCTCGGTGCCGCGCTGCTGACCGCTGGTGTGACGGCGTTGCTGCTGCTGCTGGTTTGGGGCGGTCAGGTGTACGCCTGGAGATCCGAACCGATCGCGGTTCTCGCCGCGATCTTCGTCGTCGCGCTGGTGGCGTTCGTTGCGGTCGAACGGCGCGCCGCGGAGCCCGTGCTGCCGCTGGACCTGTTCGGCAACGGGGTGTTCAGGGTGAGCGCGGCCATGAGCCTCATCGTGGGCACGGCCATGTTCGGCGCGATCGTCTTCATGCCGCTGTACCTGCAGGTCGTGACCGGTGTGTCGGCGACGTCGTCGGGTCTCCTGCTGATCCCGCTGGTCGGCGGTCTGCTTGCGGCGAGCATCACGGCCGGCCGGCTGACCACGCGATGGGGGCGGTACCGGGCGTTCCCGATCGCGGGAACGGCCGTGCTGTCGCTCGGCCTGTGGCTGCTGTCGACCATGTCGGTCGACACCCGTCAGGCGGTGGTGTCGGCCTACATGGTCGTCGTCGGCCTGGGCATCGGTGCGGTCATGCAGACGCTGGTCCTCGCCACGCAGAACGCGGTTCCCCTACAACAACTGGGGATCGCGACGTCGGCCATGCAGTTCTTCCGATCGATCGGCGGGTCGATCGGAGTGGCTCTGTTCGGTGCACTCCTGAACGCTCGGCTGACGTCCCTGCTCGGGGCGTCGGGGATCCGGCTGCCCGGCGGCGCCAGCGCCGAGTCGCTGTCCAGCCCGGACGCGATCGCGGCGCTGCCTCCGGCTGCCCGTGTGGTGCTGCAGGGAGCGCTCGCCGAGGCCATCACCTTCGTGTTCGGTCTGGCCGTGCCCGTCGCCGTGGTGGGGTTCGGGCTGTCGTGGTTGCTGCACGAGTTGCCGCTGCGGACCCACAGCAGCCTGGCGGAGTCCATCGCCGAGAGCGGCCCCGGCTTCGTCGAGCGGCCATCGGCCGCGGAGGCGATGGCGCAGGAAGGCTCGGCGTAGCAGGAGGAGCCCGCAGGGCCCGGCCCGCTCGTCCGCTGCAGCACGTACGGTGCCCGCCATGCCGGGGTCGTCTCGTGTCGCGCCACGTCGGGGTGTCCGTCGCGACC
>DASZZX010000313.1:0-21737 GCA_036260415.1 Nitriliruptorales bacterium | reverse complement strand
TTTCGCGGCCAACGCCCCGCCATCGTCGCAGCCGGGCGCCTCCCGGCGCCCGACCCGCGGTCTCACGTCAGGTCACTGACCCGTGGCGCTGCCGTGGAGGCCGGTGGGGCGGGCCCGGCGATCGCTGCCGGCGCGGGCGGTGAGGTCGGCCGGGCGGTCGCTCGCGCCGGCTGACGGGTCAGAGTTGTTCCTTCAGGGCGCCGATGAACGCCGGCAGGTCGTCGGGCCCCCGCGACGTGATCAGGTTGCCGTCGACGACGACCTCCTCGTCCACCCAGTCAGCGGAGGCGAGCTCCAGCTCGCGGCGCACCGACGGCCACGAGGTCATCTTCCTTCCCTCCACGACCCGGGCCTCCGACAGCAGCTGTCCGGCGTGGCAGATCGCCGCCACCGGCTTGCCGGATGACACGAACCGGCGGGTGAAGTCGACCGCTTCGGCGTGGAGCCGAAGTTTGTCCGGCGAGTAGCCGCCCGGGATGACGAGCGCGTCGAAGTCGTCGACGTCGACCGCGTCGACGGCGCGGTCCACCGTGGCCGTCGAGCGACCCCGCTTGCCCTGCAGGTGCTTGCCCGCTTCGGTCCCGACGACCACGCACTCGTGGCCGTCCTCACGCAGCGCGTCGTAGGGCTGCCGGAACTCGCTGTCCTCGTAGTCGCCGTCGAGCACGAACGCGATCCTCGCCATCGTCGCTCCTCCGTCGCTGGAGCCTGAACGGGTGGTGGGTCACTCCCGCGGCTGGGCCCGGCGATGTTCCCCGTGCGCCGGCAGCCACTCTCCCGCAGCCACACCTTGGGATGGGAGGTCGCTTGCGGCAACGCGCCGGCACCGACGAACGTGCACGCGCATGGCCGCCCCCGGGGCTCGTCTCCCGATGGCCGTGGGTTGGTCCGAGGCTCCCACGTCGTGGCGGGCAGGTTCCTGGGCGTCAGGCGCTCCACCCCAGGAACGCACCGCCGAGCGCGATGACCGCGAACCACGACGCCAGCGCGACCAGCGGCGTGGCCGCGGTCCACCACGGCCTCACGCGTCGCCACCGGAAGGCGACGATGAGCAGGACCAGCCACCACGCCAGGAGCAGCCCGACCGCCCACAGCGGTGCCAGCAGACCGGTTGCGAGGTACGGGAAGTACCCCAAGATGACGTGCACGACCAGACCGGCCCACGCGGCGACCGTGGCGGCGGTGCTCGGCTGGGGGTGGTCAGCCGCGTCCCCGGCGTGTCCCATAGGGCGGGGACGGTACACGCGTGCGTGACGTCGCAGGGGTGTGGGACCCGGCCCACCAGGACGCTCACCTCGGCCCGGTGGAGCGGCCGGTCGTCGATCAGGCCGCCCCGCTGACCTCCTGGCTCCGCAGCTGGTCGGCCAGCTCGGAGAGCGCATCGCTGATCCGTGGTCCGGGTGGCTCGTCCGGCCCGCGGGGGTCGCGCCACGCGTCCGGCAGTGCGTCCAGCTGGGCCGCCGCCCGCTCGCGTGCGGTGTCGAGGTCGGGCGTGTCGGCGGCGTTGCCGTCGCGCCACACCTCGCCGAGCAGCGGCTGGCCCGCCAGCTGCTCGTCGCGGCGCGCGAGCACGTCGGAGGTGGGGTCACCGTCGCGGAAGACCTGCTTGGCACCGGGGAGCAGGACCTTGCCCTCGCTGTACTTGGCTCGTGGCTGGCCGTCGTACTCGACCAGCTTGTAGGCGATGTCGACCGCGGGCGCGTCGCGCGAGACTGCCAGCGAGGTGCCCACGCCGAAGGCGTCGATCGGGGCGCCGGCGGCGAGGAGGTCGTGGATGTCGTCCTCGTCGATGCCCCCGGAGGCGAAGATGCTCACGTCGTCGAAGCCCGCCCCGTCGAGCAGGCGCCGGGTCTCCTTGGCCAGGGCGGTGAGGTCGCCCGAGTCGAGTCGCACCGCCTGCAGGTGCTCACCGCGGGCCCGCATCTCCTGCCCGATCTCGATGGCGTGCCGCACCCCACCGACGGTGTCGTAGGTGTCGACCAGCAGGATCGAGTTGTCGGGGTGCTCGGCGGCGAACGCCCGGAAGGCAGCGAGCTCGTCCCCGTGCGCCTGGACGAACGAGTGCGCCATCGTGCCCACCACCGGGATGCCGAAACGGCGGCCGGCCTCCACGTTGGAGGTCGAGCCGACGCCGCCCACGTAGGCGGCTCGCGCCACCTCGGCTCCTGTCTCCAGGCCCTGCGCACGCCGCAGCCCGAAGTCGGCGATGGCTCTCCCGCCAGCGACCAGCGTGCAACGCGCCGCCTTGGTGGCGATCACCGTGGGCAGCTGCACCACGTTCATGATCGCGGTCTCCAGCAGCATCCCCGCAGGCAGTGGCGCGGTCAGCTCCAGGAGCGGCTCGTCGGCGAGGACCACGGTGCCGTCGTGCACGGCCCGCACGGTCCCCGACGGCTCGAACGCGGCCAGCCAGTCCAGCAGCTCGTCGGAGAGGCCGAGCGTGCGCAGGTAGTCGAGCTCCGCGGGGCCGTAACGGAAACGTTCCAGCAGCTCCAACGCCGCCCCGGTCCCAGCCGCGATGAACCACGGACGCGGCCGGGTGGGGCGGATGTACAGGCTGAAGGTGGCCGGGGCGGTCATGCCTTCGCGCAGGCAGGTCTGCGCCATACGCAGCTCGTAGAGGTCGGTGAACAGCCCCAGCGGCGGTCGGTCGCTCAACGGGTTGCCTCCCGGTGGGCGGGGCTCGTCACCTCACCGTCGCCCCGGCTGCACGCACGTCGTCGATCGCCTGGTCGCCATCGCCCGGCTGCCGGTCGACGGCACTGGTGGCCTCGGTGAGCAGCACCGTGTCGTAGCCCTTACGGGCGGCGTCCAGAGCGGTCTCCTTGACGCAGTAGTCGAGCGCGAGCCCCACCACCACGACCCGCTCCGTGCCCGACTCGCGGAGGATGTCCTCGAGGCGCGTCGCCTCCTCCTCCCCGCTCTCGGGGTCGCGCACGGTGAAGCCCGAGTAGCCGTCCTCGCCCCCGGTGCCCTTGCGCACCACCGGGGCGCCGGTGAGGACGTCGAGGTCGGGGTGGAACTCGGCGCCCCACGACCCCTGCACGCAGTGCACCGGCCACACCCCGCCGTCCTTCTCGAAGTGGGGTGTCGAACCGGGGTGCCAGTCCTGCGTGTAGACCACCAGCGCGCCAGCCTCGCGGGCGGCGGCGATCTCGGCGTTGACCCGTTGCACGACCTGCTCGCCGCCTTGCACGTACAGGCTGCCGTCGGGGTCGGCGAAGTCGTTCTGCACGTCCACCACCACGAGCGCCGTGGAGGCGTCGTAGGTGCCGCCGTCACCCATGTCGCCCCCCTCGCCGGCCGGTGACGCCACGACCAGCATATGCTCATCACGAGCATAAGACAGTGGCGGCTCCGGTCACCCTGGGTGGAAGCTCGGTCGTCCGGGGCGCTCACCGCGGCGCGGAACCGTCGCGCGGGTCGAGTCCTCAGGCCCGCTCGAGCCCGGACGCGAAGTCGCGTGCGGTGGCGTCGTCGATCCCGATCAGCCGCACCTCCTGGACGGGCTCGGCCGTGTGGTCGCCCAGCCACGACACCACCTCCGACGCGATCACCGCGGTGGCCTCCTCCGGCGGGTACCCGTAGACGCCGGCGCTGATGGCCGGCAGGGCCACCGACCGCGCACCCTCCGACGCGGCGGCGTCCAGGGCCGCTCGCACCGCCGTGCGGAGCAGGCGCTCGTTCTCGTCGGCGTCGTGGCGGTCGTAGACCGGGCCTGCCACGTGCACGACCCACCGGGCTGAGAGGTCACCGCCGCTCGTGACCGCCGCTGTGCCGGGCTCCAGGGCGCCGTGCTCCTCGACCCAGCGGTCCGATTCCTCCTGGATCGCCGGTCCTCCCGCCCGCACGATCGCGGCGGCCACACCACCGCCGTGCTCCAGCCGCTCGTTGGCGGCGTTGACGATGGCGTCCACGTCCTCGCGGGTGAGGTCACCGGTCACGGCGACCACCGTGGCGTCGCTGACCTCGCGTCGGCCGTGCTCCTGGTCCGCCATGCTGGGCTCCGCTCGCTCCGTGGGTGCGAGGGTAGGCGGCAGAGGGGCGCCCCGGTCAGCTCGCTCCGGCCGCCGCAGTGACACCATCCTCTTCGCGCCAGCCTCACAGGTGCCCGGCCGCCGCGGGGCCGCACCCGGGACCACGTGTAGGGTCGCAACCCATGTTCGCGATCACCGCCACTTCGTTCTCGCGCGACGACCCGCTCTCCGGTCTGGCGCTGGGAGACCACCCGGATCCGGACCCTCCCGACGGGTGGGAGCTGGTCCGGGTGCGCGCGGCGTCGCTCAACCACCACGACATCTGGACCCTGCGCGGCGTCGGCGTCGACGAGGAGCGGCTCCCGATCGTTCTGGGATGCGACGCGGCGGGCGTGACCGGCGACGGACGCGAGGTCGTGGTCCATGGGGTGATCTCCGGGTCGGACGGAGGCGACGAGACGCTGGCGAGCGACGCGTCCATCCTGTCGGAGCGCCACGACGGTACGTTCGCGGACCTGGTCGCCGTGCCGCGCCGCAACCTGGTGGACAAGCCCGACGAGCTGTCCTTCGCCGAGGCGGCGAGCCTGCCGACCGCCTACCTCACCGCGTACCGGGCGCTGTTCATGCGCGCGCGGCTGCGTCCGGGCGACCGGTTGTTGGTCCAGGGCGCCGGTGGCGGGACCGCCACCGCCGCCATCCTGCTCGCGCGCGCCGCCGGGGGGCGCGTGTTCGTGACCAGCCGCAGCGCGGACAAGCGGCAGCAGGCGCTCGACCTCGGTGCCCATGACGTGCTGGAGGCGGGGGCCCGCTTGCCGGAGCGGATGGACGTGGTGTTCGAAAGCGTCGGCACGGCGACGTGGGAGCACACGATCAGGAGCACCCGCGACGGTGGCACGGTCGTGGTGATCGGTGCCACAACCGGCACGGACCCGCCTGCCGGCCTCAACCACCTGTTCTACCGGCAGCTGCGCGTGATCGGCTCCACGATGGGCACCCGCGACGAGCTCGTGTCGCTGGTGCGCTTCCTGCGGGCGACGGGCGTACGTCCGCTCATCGACGACACGTTCCCGCTGCGAGAGGCCCGCCGCGCGTTCGAGCGGATGCTGGCGGGCGACGTGTTCGGCAAGCTGGTGCTGACGGCCGACGAGTAGAGCACCGCACACCTGCGGAGGTCCGAGCGGCTCCGCCGCGCTCAGCCGCCGGTCCGCGCCTGTGCCAGCAGATGCTCCCACGTCCGGTTGCCTGGCCTGAGCTCCAACGCACGTTGCAGCAGGCGGACGGCCCGTGTGCGATCGCCGTGCTCGAGCTCGAACTCGCCGACTTCCGCCAGCACCTCCGGTGTCTTGGGGTCCAGCTCCAGCGCCTGGCCATAGGCCGCGGCCGCGGCGTCGATCTCTCCCAGCGCGACCGACAGCCGGCCGACGTTGATGCGGTGCACGAGGGCGTGCGGCTCCCGTGCGGCAGCTTCCCGGTGGCGAGCCCGAGCCAGGCTGTAGCGCTGCAGCTCGGTGAGGTAGCCGCCCTCCAGCGCCGGATAGAGGCCCTCCCACGAGGCGACCGCCGACGCGTGCTCGTAGGCGTCGACCGCACTCTGCGCCTCGCCCGCGGCGGCTGCCGACTCGGCCCGCCCGACGGCGAGGTCGGCGCGCAACGGCGTGAGCACCACCGCGGCAACCGCCAACGTGCCCAGCGCGATGACGGCGAGCTGACCGGGGGACCACGGTGCCAACCGCACGGCGGGCGTGCCCCTGCGCCTCCGGGTGGCCGCGACCGTCGCGGCGCCGGGGAGCATCACCTCGCGCAGCTGCGGGCGGGTCGCGCGGGCCACGACCAGGCCGGCCAGCACCCAGTGCAGGGCGGCGAGTGGTGGCACGTCGATCGAGACCAGCGACTGCACCTGGTAGGCGAGCCATCCCCCGCCCAGCGCCCCTAGCTCGAGCAGGTCCGGGCCGCGGTGGACGCGCAGGCCTCGCACCAGCGCGCGGCCGGTCAACCCCACGATCGCCACGTAGGCCATGCCCAGCAGCGGCCCGCCGGCGACGAACATGGCGAGCGGCACGTCGTGCGGGTCGTCCACCGAACGCAGCAGTCCCGACTCGGCCGCCACCTCGACGGGGCGGTACAGGTTGAAGCGGTCGCCGAACCCGGCGAGGCCCACGCCGGTCAGCGGATGGTCGGCCAGCATCCGCCAGGCGGTCACCCACTTGTCCACGCGGGTCGACACGCTCAGCGCGGCGCTCTCCCGTACTCCCTCCAGCGGCCCGGCTCCTGCGACCACCAGCGCGACCAGGCCGGCGGCGACGAGCGTGGCGGCGACCGCAGCCGGGAGCAGCAGCCGGCGGGCACGCCCGCCGCGTGACCAGCCGGCCACCCCGGCGACGAACGCGCTGCCGACCGCCGCGATCGTGACGCCCTGAAGGGAGCCGCTCGCAGCGGCGACCGCGAACGCCAGCGCCGCGACGGCGGCGGCCGCGGCTCGCCAGGCGGTGGGCCACGTCGCCAGCACCGCTGCACCGGCGGCGACCGGTACGACGACGCCCAGCCAGGCAGCGAGGAAGTTGGCGTTGCCCAGCGTGGACACCACCTGCGGTCCGGCCTCGAACACCCGCCAGTCAAACGGCTCGATGCCGACCGCCTGCAGGAGCCCGTAGCCGGCGACCGGTACGGCCGCCACCAGCAGGGTCCTGATCACGACCGTGCTCGGCCCGTCGCGGAACAACCGCACGGTCCAGAGCAGCAGGACCGCGTACGTGAGGTACATCGCCAGGCCGGTGTGGCGGCCGGGGTCGCCCACGACCGCCGCCAGCGGCGAGTCGCTGACCACGGTGGCGACCACCAGGCCCGCTGCGAAGGCACCGACGGCCGCCCACAGCGGCGTGTCCGGGACCAGCAGGCGCCGGGTGCGCGAGACGCGCACCGCGCCCACCGCCATCACGGCCAGCACGAGCAGCGCCACCACGGTCGCCTTGGGGGTGTTGAAGACGTCGTAGCTGCCACGCCAGAACACCAGCGCCGAGCCGGCGAGGACCGCGGCGATCACCCCGCGCTGGACGGCGAGGGTCCGTTCGACGAACGGCATGGGGCGGAGGGTAACCGACCGCGGGGAGAGCCTTTTGAGGAGCCGGGCGAGCCCGACGAGGCACGCTCGACCGCAGACGGTGGTCGCTCGCCCCCCCTCCGCCCCTGTCCGTCCGTCCGGGCGCCGATTGGCTTCCGCTATGGCCGGCGCGTACGGTCTGTCCCTGTCCGGGTAGGCAGACCAGGGGGACGGCCTGAGCGGGGGTTCCCGGCGTCTCCTCCGTGCGTTCGTGGGGAACTGCGTGGTACGCGGAGGCGGCGCCTGTCATCACAGAGTCCCTCTCGCGGGGCCCGGTGTCCGCATGCACCAGACTCTGGAGGCATCAGCTTGAACGAGAACAGACGAGCCAGTCTCACGTCCTACGCGTGGCTCGCGGCGCTGGCGACGCTCGTCGCGCTGTTCGTGCCGCTGGCCCACGCGTCGGCCGCACCCGCGGGAGGGATCGATCTGGCCCAGACGGAGGCGCAGGCGGCCGCCGCAGCCTCGACCCTCGACGCGGTGCCGGAGAGCGCCACCAACCAGACGACGGAGTCGCACACCCTCCAGGTGACCTTCAGCGCTGACAATGGCAGCGACGCGGGGGCGACCATCAACTTCGAGGTGATCGAGACCACGCGTCCGTCCGGCGTGACCCAGGAGCCCGCCTCGTGCGACACCGGGGCGGACGGCACCTGCACCAGCGGCGAGTACACCGCCGTCGACGTGGGCAAGGACCTCATCCGCGCCTACCACGACGCCAACGACAACGGCCAGTTCGACGAGGGTGAGGCCAACGACCTGGTGACCAAGACCTGGACGGACGGGACGGGGGAGGTCACCCGACTGGAAGGGATCACGCGCATCCAGACCGCGATCGACATCTCGGAGGATCTCTTCCCGGATCCGGGCAGCGCTCCCGCCGCGGTGCTGGCACGCGCTGACGTCTACGCGGACGCGCTCGCCGGGGCGCCGTTCGCCGACGAGCAGGACGCGCCGGTGCTGCTGACCTTCCCGGACCACCTGTACAACGAGACCGACAACGCCCAGCGCAACACCAAGGCCGAGCTCCAGCGGATCCTCGGCAACGACGGCAACAAGACCGTCTACCTGCTGGGTGGCGAGACGGCCCTGAGCCAGCAGGTGCAGGCGGACGTGCTGGCGCTCGGGTACAAGACCGTGCGGATCGCGGGTCCGACGCGCATCGAGACGGCCGTCCAGATCGCAGACGAGCTCGGTAACCCGAGCAACCTGCTGGTGACGACCGCCTACAACTTCCCGGACGCGCTGTCGGCCGGCGCTGCCGCGGCGGCGGACCACGTGAACGGTGCGGTGCTGCTGACGACTGCCGGGGAGAAGCACCCGGCCACGCAGGCGTACCTCACGCAGCACGCGGACGCGGCCGTGTACTCGATCGGTGGACCGGCCGTCAACCCGTACGCCGAAGGGCCTGGTGAGGACGACCCCGACACCGACGAGTCGATCTACGGTCCCGGCCGGATCGAGACGGCGGTGTTCGCGGCGGAGTTCTTCTTCACCGACCCGACCGACGTGGGGATCGCCCGCGCGGACGACTTCCCGGACTCGCTGACCGGTGGGCGCCACATCGCCGACCAGGGCGGCGGCGGCCCGATCATCCTGACGAAGACCGACCACTTGCACGTGTCGATCGTGGGTGAGCCGCCCTTCGACGCGGCACGGCGCTACCTGTGCGCCAACGCTGACAGCGTGCAGACCGCGTGGATCTACGGCGGACAGGTCGCCGTGGCCGACCACACCGAGGGCGAGGTGCTGGCGGCGATCCAGGGTGAGCCGGACGCGGAGGACGGCTGCACGTTCCCTGGGGAGTGGGACGCGTTCCCGGGCCGGCCCGACACCCACTTCGGCGAGCAGGCCGCGACTCCCTGACCACGACAGCACGAGCCGCCAGGGGCCCCCGCGGGGGCCCCTCGCCTCGTGGAGGGACGGTCAGACGGCGAACGGCGCGCCGATGAGGCGCGCCGTTGCGGGTGATGCTCCGGGGGCGGGGCTCGAACCCGCGACCTTGGGATTAACAATCCCCTGCGCTGCCAATTGCGCCACCCCGGACCGTGACGTCGAGGCTATCCCATCGCGGCCTCCTCCGTCGGCCGCCCCCTTCCACCACGCCTAGCATGGTCGGTGGGGTGTGACACGACGGGCACCTCCGGAGGGGTGGTCCACATGCAGTACAGGGACTTCGTGCTGATCCCCGACGACGAGCCGGGCGTGCTGGCGCGGATCGGGAAGGCAGCCGGCGACGCCGGCATCAATCTGGAGGGGGTGAGCGCCTTCACCGGGCAGGGCAAGGGCATCGTGCACGTCCTGGTCGCCGAGCCGGACGCGGCGCGCCGCGTCCTCGCCGAGGCAGGATTCGACGTCCGTGCCGCCCGTGACGTGCTGGTGCTCGACATCGAGGACCGCCCCGGCGCGCTGGGCGAGAAGTGCCAGACGCTCGCCGACGCCGGCATCAACATCGAGCAGGCCTACCTGGCCACCAACAACCGGGTGGTGTTCGCGGTGGACGACGTGCAGCGCGCCCGCGAGCTCTTCGCCTAGAGCCGCGACCCCACGCCACGGCCACCTCACGGCCGGTCAGGGTCGCAGCAGCGCCGGCATCAGCCGCGTCAGCGTCCGCAGGGACGGGTCGGCCTCGACGTCGAGATAGCGGCGCCCCACCTCGTGCGCGCGCCGGTGCGTCACGAACCACGGCGGCTCGACGACGGTGCGGAACGGGCCGCGCACCACCGACTTCTCCGGCGCCTCGTACAGGTACGTGTTGTGCACGACCCCGCGCCCCGACTGGATGTCGTGCAGGTCGTGGCCCGTGTAGGCGCCCCAGCTGGTCGTCATCACGGCGTAGGCCAGCCCGGTCCAGTGGTTGACCGCCACCGTCCCGTACCGCAGGCGCTCGAGCGCGCGGTCGAGGGCACCCGCCACCGGCGGGTCCTTCTGCGAGCGGGGGTGGACGATGACGGTCGCGGCGAGCGTGCCCCACAACCGGTCGTTGCAGAACTCCACCGCCTGGTCGATGAACGTGGCCACGTCGCGCGGTGCGTCGAGCGCCACCTCGCCGAGGACGGGGCTGAAGGCCTCCGCCGCGAAGGCGATGTCCTCCTCGACGTCGGGCTCGAGGTCGGGGATCAGGGTCCACGGCAGGTAGCCGTCGCCCTCTGGCCCCAGGCGTTCAGCGTGCGGGTAGGCGTCGACGAACGCGCGCCAGCGGTCCTCCGAACCCGGGTAGTAGGGGTAGCGAGAGCGCGCCTCACGCAGGGTGGCCCGGAGCGCGTTGAGCAGGTCGCTCCGCCGTGACCACATCCGGTGGGTGACGACGTTGCCGGCGGCGATGCAGTTGAACCCCGCGTTGTTGGTGAGCATCGACGCGATGTTGTGGGCGTGGTAGAGCACGTCGTCGTCGGACCAGCGGCCCGGCACCACGATGACCGGGGTGACGTTGCCCAGCTCGCTGGTGATGCGCTTGGTGAGCAGCGGCCGACGCTCCGACTTGCGGCGGGCTCCCTCCTCGCCGGTGCCGAACACGATCGCGTCGTGGGTCTTGTCGGACCCGGTGACGTGGACCTCGTCGACGCCTTCGTGGCCGGCGAGGTAGCTGCCCTCGTCCGCCCCGCCGTACACGATGCGTAGGAACCCGCGCTCGACCAGCGCCGCCATGGCCTGCGCCAGGTAGCCGCCGAGGTGGTCGTTGACCGGGTTCATCTTCAGCACGACCGTCTGCAGCTCCGCGAACAGCTTGTAAAGCGCGTCGGTGGGCGGGATCGCGGCCACGTTGCCGGCGCCGAGCACCAGACAGACACGCGGGGTCAGCGATGACGGTTCCCGGTAGGCGCGGGCCTGATGGTGGTGCAGGTCGTCCAGCGTCACGTGGGGCTGCATCCAGATCTCGCCGTGCATGCGGTCGTAGACAGCCCGCAGGTGCGGGATCTCCGGGAACACCGGCACGACGACACGGCCGTCCGGATGGGTGGTCGGCTCGCCCGGCGGGACGGGGAGGCCGTGGGTGTCGATGTCGCGCAGCGAGTCGCGCAGCAGGCGCAGGTTGCGGACGGTCAGGAACGGCCCCTGCCAGTCCTCGAACTCGGTCGGGGACCCCTGCGGGTAGCGCTTGGCCCGGGCGGCGGCCGCGACCCATTCCCCGGCGACCCTGCGGGTGTCGGCGATCATCCGCTCGAGCAGCTCGACTCGGTCGGCGACGGCGAGGTGCAGCCACTCCTTGGCCCGGTCACGCAGGGTGGCGACGGCCCGGTCGAGCTCGTCGGTGCTCGACGCGGGGAGGGACAGCTGCGCCTGGGGGATCGCGAGCGTCCCGCGCCGGTCCGCCCCCGTTGCCATGTGACCTCCTCCGACGACCAGCCTCGATGCTAGGTCCGGGCGTCCCACCGGGAGGTCGCGACCCACACGCCTGCCAGGATCATCGGCGCCCCGACCCAGAACAGGCCCGCCGGCAGCTCCCCCAGCACCAGCCAGGCGAGCAGGGTGGCTCCCACCGGCTCGGCCAGCACGACGACCGACAGCACCGTGGCGGTGACCGTGGACAGCAAGCCGTTGAAGACCGTGTGGCCCAGCAGCTGGGGTCCCACGATCAGGGCAGCCAAAGCGAGCCAGGTGCCACGGTCGTACCCCCCGAGCTGCACGCCGGCCGCCATGGAGGCGGCCAGCAGCGCGGCCGCGCCCACCGCGTACACGCCGGTGGCGTAGACGGTCAGCGGGAGCCGGCGGCGCGCGGCGCGGCCCGCCAGCAGGTAGCCGGTCACGGCGACCGCCCCGCCCAGCGCCATGACGTCGCCGAACAGAGCGCGCCGTCCCAGCGTCACGTCGGACAGGTCGGCCAGCCCGATGGTGAGCGCCCCCGCGACGGTGATCGCCATCCCCAACCAGGTGCTCCGTGCCGGCGCCTCGTCGAGCAGGAGGGTCGCGCCGATCCCCACGAACAGCGGTGCCGTGGTGACGAGCGTGACCGAGGACGCGACCGTGGTGAGCTCGAGCGACCCGATCCACAGCGCGAAGTGCAGCGCGAGGAACAGCCCGGCGCCGGTGATCTGCCAGCGCTGCGCACGGTCCAGTCGCGGGGCACCCCGCCGGGCCCGCAGCGCGAACGGTGCCAGCGCCGCCGCCCCGCCCAGACACCTCCAGTAGGCGATGGCCAGGGGGTGGGCCTCGGCCAGACGGATCAGGACCGCGGCGGAGGACACGGCCGCGACCCCAACGACCAGACCGCCGACCACCACGGGACGGGGTAGCTGAGGGATCGTCGCGGCGGCGTCGATGGTCGCCCGCGCGCCGGCGGAGGCGGTGGGGGGCATCCGCGGGAGGGTAGCGCCGCCCGTCCAGGCGGCGGGGGGGCACGGCCTCCGAGGGCACGCCATGCTCGGCTCGACACGGAGACAGGGGAGAGAGCATGACCAGGGAGCTGGAGCTGAGGCGCCACACGGACGACGAGGACGACGCGCTGAGCGAGGAGGGCGTGCGCCACGCGCTGGAGGTCGGCAGCCGTCTGGAGGGTGATTACGCGCTGGTGGTCTCGACCGGCGCGCAGCGTGCCACCCAGACGGCGGCGTGCTTCCTGGCGGCCGGCTGCCGGGGCGTGCCCGGTGGGGTGGTCGTGGAGACGGGTCTCCGCTCGGACCGCGAGGACCGCTGGAAGGAGGCGTACCAGGAGGCAGGCGGCGGGGAATTGGCCGACTTCAGACGGGTGGCCGCCGACTTCGTGGAGGAGGAGGCGCGGATGCTCGGTGGGGCCTTGCGCCGGGTGCTGGACCGGTTGCAGGACGGTGAGCGCGCTCTGGTCGTCGGTCACAGCCCCACCAACGAGGCGGCGGTGTACGGTCTGACCGGCGACGAGGTGCCGTCGCTGTCGAAGGGTGCCGGCGTCCTCGTGGTCGAGGAGGACGGCAGCTTCGAGGTCACGACCCTGGACTGACCGCCGCTGCCGGCGAGCGGCGCAGCAGCGGAGCGGTCCCCGCCCGGGGACTGCGGGGCTGCGTGGCCGTGTGAGCGGCGCGGTCCGCCGGACACCGGCGGTCCACCCGGACCGAGGAGGCAGCGTGGACAGGCGTCCCGGGCGGGTGCGACGCGCGCGCACCTGGCGGCACGAGGGCGGGGTCCTGCGCCGGCGCACCGACGTGCTGGCCACCGAGGAGCCGTTGGAGGTGCGGGTGGAGGCCGGCGGCACGACCCGCACCGTCGCCATCACCATGCGCACGCCTGGGGACGACTTCGAGCTGGCCGTCGGCTTCCTGCACGGCGAGGGGGTGATCACCGGTCCGGGCGACGTTCGCCGAGTGGCCTACTGCCTCGACCCGGCGCTCGGCGCGGATCAGCGCTACAACGTGGTGACCGTGACGCTGTCCGCCGGCGTGACGCCGGACCTGCGGCCGCTGGACCGCCACGTGGTGACCACCAGCGCGTGCGGCGTCTGCGGGAAAGCGAGCATCGACGCCCTCCACGTGCGCGGCTGCCCGGCCCCGCCGGCCGGGGTCGCGCTCGACGGCGACACGCTGCTCGCGCTCCCCGACCGGCTGCGCGTCGCCCAGGCGGTGTTCGAGCGCACCGGCGGCCTGCACGCGGCCGCGTTGTTCGACCTCGACGGTGCCGTGATCGCCGCACGAGAGGACGTCGGCCGCCACAACGCGCTGGACAAGCTGATCGGCCGGGCGCTGCTGGACGGGCGTTTACCGCTGCACCACCACGTGGTGGTGGTCAGCGGGCGCGCCAGCTACGAGCTGGTGCAGAAGTCGGTCGCTGCCGGCGTCCCGGTGGTCTGCGCCGTCTCGGCCCCGAGCAGCCTGGCGGTGGACGTGGCCCGGGAGTTCGGCGTCACGCTGGTGGGCTTCCTGCGCGACGGCGGCTTCAACGTCTACGCCCACCCGGACAGGATCGTCAGCCCCGCAACTTGACGGCAGGTGCCCAGCCGCACGGCACCTGGGCGCGCGACCTGACCGGGCCGCGCACCAGGTCAGCGACCGGCCGGTCCCGGCGAGCGCCGTCGGCGGCCGCAGACACCTCCCATCGGACAGTGACCGACGTGTTCGCCACCTGTTGCGGTCCGACGACCACGACGCCTACGGTCGATTGTGCGGTGACCCGGGGGAACGCGTGGGGTCGGAGGGGCTGCTCAACGCGATCAACCGTTGGCCGGCGCTCCGCCAGCTGCGTCAGGGCGACGCGCTCGGGCTGGGGCGGACGGCGTTCTCGCCCGCGACCGAGCAGCTCGCACCGCGCACACGCATTGCCGACACCGTGGCGCGGTCCATCTGCCCGTACTGCGGGGTCGGTTGCGGCCAACTGCTGTACGCACGTGACGGCAAGCTGATCGACGTCGAAGGCGACCCCGACTCGCCGATCTCCCGCGGCAAGCTCTGCCCGAAGGGGGCCGCGACCTTCCAGCTGGTGACGGGCACCCACCGCACCAAGACCGCCCTGTACCGCCGGCCCGGTGCGACCGAGTGGCAGACGATCGACCTCGACACGGCGATGGACATGATCGCCGAGCGCGTCAAGCGTGCCCGCGATGAGAACTGGGAGGAGACCGACAGCGAGGGACACCCGCTGCGGCGGACGCTCGCCGTCGCGCACCTCGGCGGAGCAACGCTCGACAACGAGGAGAACTACCTCATCAAGAAGCTGTTCACGGCGCTCGGCGCCATCCAGATCGAGAATCAGGCGCGGATATGACACAGCTCCACCGTCCCCGGTCTGGGGACCTCCTTCGGCCGGGGCGGCGCCACGACGTTCCAGCAGGACCTGGCGAACGCCGACTGCGTGGTGATCGAGGGCTCGAACATGGCCGAGTGCCACCCGGTCGGCTTCCAGTGGGTGATGGAGGCCAAGCGGCGCGGGGCCACGATCATCCACGTCGATCCGCGCTTCACCAGGACCAGCGCTGTCGCTGACATCCACGTCCCGATCCGGGCGGGCACGGACATCGCGTTCCTCGGCGGCATCATCAACCACGTCATCAACAACGAGCGCTACTTCGACGAGTACGTCCGCAGCTACACCAACGCCAACGTGATCATCGACGAAGGCTTCCGCGACACGGAGGACCTCGACGGCCTGTTCAGCGGGTGGAAGGCGGAGGACGGCCAGTACGACCCGTCGTCGTGGATGTACCGCGGTGTCAGCGGCGTGGCTCCGTCGGCCGGTCAGCGCGAGATGTTCGCCGGCTCACCCGAGACGGCGCGCGGGAAGGACATCACCCACGAGCAGACCGACGACACGCTGCAGCATCCCGACTGCGTGTTCCAGATCCTCAAGCGACACTTCGCGCGCTACACACCGGAGGTCGTGGCCGAGACCTGCGGCATCGACGAGGACCTCTTCCTGCAGGTCGCAGAGACGTTGTGCGACAACTCCGGTCGCGAGCGGACCTCCGCCTTCTGCTACGCGGTCGGGTGGACGCAGCACTCCATCGGCGTGCAGATGATCCGCACCGCCTCGATCCTCCAGCTGCTGCTCGGCAACATCGGACGGCCCGGCGGCGGGATCCTCGCCCTGCGAGGCCACGCCTCCATCCAGGGCTCCACGGACGTCCCCACCCTCTACGACCTGCTGCCCGGCTACCTGCCGATGCCCCAGGCCAGCCACGACGTCGACCTGGCGAGCTACATCGGGTTCAACGAGTCCGCGTCCGGCTGGTGGAGCAACCTCGACAAGTACGTCGTCTCGCTGCTCAAGGCGTGGTGGGGCGAGCACGCCACCGCCGCCAACGACTTCGCCTACGCCTACCTGCCGCAGCGCAGCGGCGACCACTCCCACATGACCACGGTCACCGCCATGCGGGACGGGGTCGTCAAGGGTTACTTCATCATGGGGGAGAACCCCGTCGTCGGGTCGATGCACGGGGCGCTGCACCGGCAAGCGGCACGCGAACTGGAGTGGTGCGTCGTCCGTGACTTCGCCCCGACGGAGTCGGCCGAGTTCTGGCGGACCGGGCCCGAGTTCGATCGTGGCGAGGTCCGCCCGGAGGACGTCGCGACCGAGGTGTTCTTCCTGCCGGCCGCGGCGCACACCGAGAAGGACGGCGCTTTCACCAACACGCAGCGGTTGCTGCAGTGGCACAACAGGGCGGTCGAGCCGCCGGGCGACTGCCGCAGCGAGCTGTGGTTCATGTACCACCTCGGCAAGCGGCTGAAGAGGCTGTACGCGGAGTCGACCGACCCGAAGGATCGGCCCGTCCAGCACCTCCAGTGGGACTACCCGACCCAGCCTCCGCACGATGAACCCCAGGCGGAGGCGGTCCTGAAGGAGATCAACGGCTACGAGGTCGCGACCGGGGAGACGTTGTCCAGCTTCCAGCAGGCCGCCGTGGACGGGTCGACCGCGATCGGCTGTTGGATCTACACCGGCTGCTACGCCGCAGGCACCAACATGACCAACCGGCGCGAGCCGTGGTACGTGCAGGACTGGGTGGCGTCGAAGTGGGCGTGGGCGTGGCCCGACAACCGCCGCATCCTCTACAACCGCGCGTCGGCGGACCCGCAGGGGCGCCCGTGGTCCGAACGCAAGCGGTACGTGTGGTGGGACGGGGAGCAGGAGCGGTGGGTCGGCCCGGACTCGGTGGACTTCATCACCGATCGGCGTCCCGATTACCGCCCTGCGTTGGACGCCACCGGGACCGACACGATCGCGGGCAACAGTCCGTTCATCATGCAGGCGGACGGCAAGGGATGGCTGTTCGTCCCATCCGGTCTGCTCGACGGGCCGCTGCCGACCCACTACGAGCCGCAGGAGTCGGTGATCCCCAACCCGCTCTACGCGCAGCAGTGCAACCCGGCACGGCTGGAGTGGGAGCGCCGCGACAATCCCTACCACCGGGCGTTCGACGACGAGCGGTTCCCGTGCGTGCTCACCACCTACCGGCTGACCGAGCACCACACCGCCGGGGGCATGAGCCGGTGGGTGGCGTGGCTGGCCGAGCTCCAACCCGAGCTGTTCTGCGAGATCTCCCCCGAGTTGGCGGCCGAGAAGGGCATCGACAACGGTGGTTGGGCGACCATCACGACTGCTCGGGGCGAGATCGAGTGCCGCGCGCTCGTGACCGACCGGGTCCGCCCGCTGCGGATGGGCAAGGGTCGACGACGCACCGTCCACCAGATCGGGCTGCCGTACCACTGGGGGTACCTCGGTCTGGTGACCGGCGATGTCGTCAACGAACTGATCCCGTTCGTGGCCGACCCGAACGTGTCGATCCAGGAGTCGAAGTGCCTGACCGCCGACATCACGGCGGGCCGCAGCAGCCGCGGGCGGAGGGTCGTCACCAGCGGGCCGCTCGTCCCCATGTCCGGCGCTCGCTCGCACGAGGACCGGGATCTGCCGGTCGTCGCAGGCAGGCCGCGTGGCCAGCACGGCGAGAGGATGGGTGCGACCCAGCAGACGGAGGAGACGTGACCGCTCCGCCCGTCCACATGCCGACGGCGGCGCGCAGCCTGGCCCGGGGGTTGCCCTGATGACGGTCGACCACGGAGTGCCGCCGACCCGCACCGAGACGCCCGAGCAACGTCAGGGCTCCTTCACGGTCCTGGAACGCGACCGGTTCGGGCCCGGACCCAAGGGCTTCTTCACCGACACCACCGTCTGCATCGGCTGCAAGGCGTGCGAGGCGGCGTGCAAGCAGTGGAACCAGCTGCCGGACGACGGCTTCGTCTTCACCGGCATGTCGTACGACAACACGGTCGACCTCGGTGCGTCGACCTGGCGGCATGTGTCCTTCGTCGAGCGTCCCGTTCCGCTGCCAGGCCAGACCACGGGCGGCGGCGACTTCTCGTGGCTGCTGATGTCCGACGTGTGCAAGCACTGCGTGCGGGCCGGCTGCCTGGAGGCGTGCCCCACCGGCGCCATCGTGCGGACCGAGTTCGACTCGGTGTTCGTCCAGCCCGACGTCTGCAACGGGTGCGGCTACTGCATCCCGGCGTGCCCGTTCGGCGTGATCGACCGGCGGGACGACGACGGCCGGGCGTGGAAGTGCACCCTGTGCTACGACCGTCTGCGCGACGGCATGGTGCCCGCCTGCGCGCAGGCTTGCCCGACCGACTCGATCGTCTTCGGCGACATCGACGAGCTACGGGCGATCGCCGAGCAGCGCGTGAGGACGCTGCACGACCGGGGGCTCACCGACGCCTACCTGTACGGCGTGGACGCCGCGAGCCAGCCAGGGACCGATGGCCTGAACGCCTTCTTCCTGCTCGTGGACGAACCGGATGTGTACAACCTGCCGCCCGATCCGGTGGTGCCCACCAAGAAGGTGCGCGAGTCCTGGCTCGCGGTCGCGGTCGGGGCGGCCGGCATCCTGGCCGCGGCGGTCGGCGCGGTCCTGGCCGGAACGCCCGGTGGGAACCACCGGTGAGCGGCGCTCCGCACGAGAGCAGCTGTCGCCGACGACCGACCACAGCGGCGGAGGTGTCGTGTGCCTGATGACGACGACCGGGCCCGAGCGCGTCACCTCGACACGGAGCGGGCGGCGCTCGGCGGGGTCGGCGCCGAACAGATCGCCGAGCCGGCCACCCACGGCCACGGCGACGAGTTGGCGGCGCCCGCCCCGTACGACGTCTGGTCGCGTGTCCCCTCGATCGACGGGTCGGTCGCTGCCCTGGGCGAGGCCACCTACTACGACCGGCCGGTCATCAAGGAGCCGGTCTGGATCTGGACCGTGCCGGCGTACTTCCACACCGGGGGGGCGGCCGGGGCAGCCGCCGTGCTGGGTGCCGTGGCTCAGCTGCGCGGTGGCCTCGACGGTCTCGTCGGCCGGTGCCGGTGGATCGCGACCGGTGGGAGCGCGCTGGGCACGGTGTTTCTGATCGCCGACCTGGGACGCCCGGTCCGCTTCCTCAACATGCTGCGCGTGCTGCGCCCCACCTCGCCGATGAGCGTGGGCTCGTGGCTGCTGGCGGCCATGTCGGGTGCGGCGACGGTGTCCGCGGTCGGGCGGGGCCGGGGTGGTGCCGCCGGCGCCCTCGCCCGGTTCGCGGGTCTCGGCGGCGGCGTGCTGGGCGGTCCTCTGGCCGGCTACACCGGGGTGCTGCTGTCCAACACCGCGGTCCCGGCCTGGCAGGGCGCCCGCCGCGCGTTGCCGTTGCTGTTCGCCGGCTCCAGCGTGGTCGCTGCCGCGTCGCTCCTGGAGCTGCTCGACCTCGACGACCACGAGCAAGCGGTGGTGCGTGGCTTCCACACCGCTGGCGCACTGTGGGAGCTCGCCGCCGGCGCGGCGGTCGAGCGTGAGGTCGGACGCGTGGAACGGGCCGCCCGCCCCTACCACGAGGGGGCGTCGGGCGCCCTGTGGACCGCCGCGAAGGCCGCTACCGCGGCCAGCCTGCTGGTGTCGCTGCTGCCAGGTGGTGGCCGGGCGCGGCGCGCACTGTCAGGGCTGCTGGGCACGCTCGGGTCGCTGGCCTTGCGCTTCGCGGTCTTCCAGGCGGGCAGGGTGTCCAGCCGCGATCCGCGTGCCACCTTCCAGCAGCAGCGCGCCGGCCGGGGCGCCGCCGAGGTCACCGCCACACCGGCCGTGACCGGGCCGGGACGGCGGGCGCTCGCCGGATGACCAGCGTGCGTCCGACCCGTCAAGGCGGGACGCCGGCGGTGTCCGACCCGGGGTCCGACCGCGCCGGGGAGTCCGCTCGCGGCATGACGGCCGTCCCGGCTCTCACCGGGCTCGTCCTCGCCGGGGGAGCCAGCCGCCGCATGGGGCGCGACAAGGCCACCATCGAGGTGAACGGCGAGCCGCTGGTGCAGCGGCTGGCAGGTCGGCTGGAGGCCGTGGCCGGCCGTGTCCTGATCGCCTCCGGCGACGGCCGGCGCCTCGGTGACCTGCCGTGGGAGCAGGTGACGGACGTCGAGGCCGGCGCCGGCCCGCTCGCCGGCATCGTGGCGGGCCTCGAGGCGTCCGACACCCCGCTGGTCGCGGTGGTGGCCGTGGACCTGCCGCACGCGGACCCGCGGGTGCACGAACGGCTGGCATGTCTGTGGGGCGGCGAAGCCGCCGTCGTGCCGCTCGTGGACGACCGGGTCCAGCCGCTGCACGGTGTGTACGCCACCGCTGCGGCCGTCTCCCTGCGGCGAGAGCTGGCCGCGGGTCGGCGCGGTGTCACCCACACGTTGTCGGTCCTGGGGGCGCGCGTGGTCGGTCCCGCCGTGTGGGCCGACCTGGATCCCGCGGGCCGCTTCGCGCGCAACCTCAACCGCCCCGGCGACCTCGCCCAGCTCGGCCTGACCTGACCGACCCCGGCAGCCGGGTGCAGCGGCTCGGACCTGTTCAGGGGCTGTCGAGCACCCGGTGGGCCGCTGCCACCGCATGCTCGAGCGCGGTCGCGCGCTCGCCCCCGACCCCCGTGAGCTGGCGGCCCACCCGCACTCCCGCCAGGAACGTGCTGAGCGGCGCGAAGCGCCGCTCGGTGCCATGGGCGACGTCGCGCGCCAGGTCCAGCAACGTGGCGATCTCCTCCCTGGTCAGAGGTTCCTCCGCCAGCGCCCTCGCGTAGCGCACCAGCCAGTCGCTCACGTGGTGCTCCTGCAGCGGTCGCCCCGAGGCTAGCCCCCGGACCCGATCGTGCGTCCTTCCGCCAGGATGCCAGCGCAACCACGCACGGTCCTTGGTGGGGGCCGGCGGCCTCGGGACGCCGGTGCCCCGTCGTACATCGCCGCCCCCGATGGCAGCCTGGTTGCCTGGGGACGATCCGCACACGTCCCGTGGTCGGTGGGTGGCAGCGTGGTGGTGCTGGCCGGCGAGGTTCTGTCCGACCGTTACCGGGTGGGCGACGAGCTGGGTCACGGCGGCATGGCTGACGTCTACCTCGCGGTCGACACCTTGCTCGACCGTGAGGTCGCGGTGAAGCTGCTGGCACCGCACCGCATCGACGATGACGGCACGTTCGTCGCGCGCTTCCGGCGCGAGGCGCGGGCGGCGGCCTCGCTCAACCACCCCAACGTCGTCACCGTGCATGACACGGGATCGGACCGCGGGCGCCACTTCATCGTGATGGAACGGGTCACGGGACCCACTCTCCAGCAGGTGCTGCGCGACGAGGGGAGGCTGGACGTCGAGCGGGCGGTGCGCGTCGCGGCCGACATCAGCGCGGCGCTGGCCGCCGCCCACGCGCAGGGCCTGGTGCACCGCGACATCAAGCCCGGCAACGTCATGTTCGACCTGGCGGGAAGGGTCAAGGTCGCCGACTTCGGGATCGCGCGCGCCGTCGCCGAGACCACCGCCGGCACCGGCGGGTTGTTCGGGTCCGTGGGCTACATCGCGCCCGAGCAGGCGCGAGGCGACCAGGTGGACGGCCGCGCCGACCTGTACTCGCTCGGTTGCGTGCTGTACGAGATGCTCACCGGCCGGCCACCGTTCACCTCGTCCGAACCGCTCACCGTGGTGCACCGCCACCTCCACCGCCGGCCGGACCCGCCGTCCAGCCTGGTCGCCGGGATCACGCCGGCCCTGGACCGCCTGGTGCTGCGGGCGCTCTCCAAGCACCCGGTCGACCGCCACCCGACCGCGGCGGCCTTCCGCGCGGACCTGCTGGCCGCCGCCGTCGTTGCCCCCCACGCCCCGGAGGGCGACGGGGCCACCCGCCTGCTGACCGGCGGCGGTCCCACGGTCGCGCCCCGGCTGACCGGCGGTGTCTCCACCGTGGCGTCTGGTATGACCGGCGGCGGCGCGGTCGCGCGAGGAGCGACCGCAC
>DASZZX010000312.1:0-2791 GCA_036260415.1 Nitriliruptorales bacterium | reverse complement strand
GCCTCGAGCACGCGGAGATGAACGGGATCTTCGTCGTGGACGACGCGGGCCGGCTCTGCGGTGTTGCTCGAGACGACCTGCTGGCGGGGCGGGGCGGGGCGGGACTGCGGCGGCGGGCCCACGTGTGGGGGGCTCCGGTTCAGCGGTGACCGCGAGCCGTATCCTCCGCGCATGGACGCCGCGTTCCGCCCGCCTGCGCACGCCTGGGACTGGTTCGCCCGGCAACGGCTGCTCTGGCGAGAGGCGCGTCGACGGCTCGCGACGGGAGGCCACGCGAGCGCCGCCCGTTTTCGGGCTGCGGACACACGCGCCGACGTGGTGGCTCTGCTCCGCGCGGAGTACCCGCGCGACGCGACCGTACGGTCGGTGGTCGCCGACGTCGTGGCGGAACTGACCTTCCTCGGACGCACGGACGTCCCGTTCGAACGGCTCGGCGTGCACGCCCCGCCGCGCGGGATGCGCTGGTGGTGGACGACTCTGACCGGCGAGCGGCTCGACCGCGACGGGGCGCCGGCTGCCCCCGACACCTCGGCGCGGCAACTCACCCTCGACGAGGTGCACGAGGGCCTGGGCGGCTGACGCGGCCGGCCCCGTGAGACGGCCGCCGCGCCCCGCCGTCAGTCCGCCGACCGGGCCGCGTGGCGCCTGTCCGCCGCGGCGAGCAGGCCGTCGAACGCGTCGGGCAACTGGGTCGACGGCAGGTCCTCCGCACCGATCAGCTCGAGCCTGTGGTCGCAGAACACGACGTCGGCGCCGGCCTTCAACCCAGCGCGCGCCGCGACGTCGATGGCTGCGGCCTTCAGCTCGGTGAGCATCACCTCGTACGCCGGTGCTCGCGCGATGTCCCGCAGCAGGGCGGGGCGGTCCGCGAGGTTGTAGCTGGAGGCCACAACCTGCGCGCCCCACCCCTCCTCCAGCTCCCGGACCATCGTCGGGAGGGTCCCCTGCCCGGCGGTGGTGGCGAAGAACACCCGCCGGCCACGCACGTCGCCGAGGGGATGGGGCCGGAAACGTGTGAGCAGCACCTGCGGGCAGTCGCGCGCAGGGCCGTCGCGCCCCGGCAACACGCCCAACAGCTCGCGGACGGACCTCGCGAGCTCCCCCAGCCGGCCGGCCGATACCCCGTCGGCGAAGGTCACGATGAACAGGTCGGCCAGGATGAACGACAGCGGCAGGACCGATCGCAGCTGGTCGATGCGCAGGGTGGCGGGGATCAGCATGGCGGTCGCGTCGGCGTGGCACGGAGGCAGCGCCGCGCCCGAGCCCTCGAGCAGCGTCAGATCGCCCGGCTCGGACTCCGCGGCCGACACCCCGGCGGGCACGTTGCTCGCCGCGACCCATCCCGCCGGGCCGTCGCCCACCCGGTAGGAGCCGACCGTGGCGGCACCGGTGGTGACCGCGTCTTCGTAGAAGTCGCTGGCAGCGTGGCCGCCGCGGTCGGCCACCCGCAGCAGCTGCCCGGCGTCGAGGAGTGTCCCGGCCGAGACCACCTCTGGGTCGGTGGGTCCTCCCCGACCCATGGCCACCACCACGGGGGTGCGGCCACGCCCGACCATGTGTCGGACCAGCGCCCCGCTCACGGCCGTCTTGCCGCTGCGCTTGCCGGTGGCCACCACCGAGACGGTCGTCCGCGATGTCAGCACCGGAAGGTCGGGTGGTGTGTACCGCAGTCCCGGAGCCGCGTACGGGACGCCACGCGAGAGCGCGACCGCCGCCAGACGCAACCGTCGCTGCGCGTCCACGACCGGGTCGCCGGAGAGGTCCAGCACGACCTCGAACCGACCCTCCGACAGGATCTCGGCGAGCTCGCGTTCCGGGTGCTGGGCCCAGCGGGCGGGCAGGCCCAGATCGGGGGCCTCGCCCGGGACGTCGAGCTTCTCTCCCCCGCCGACCACCAGCACGTGCGTCGTGCGGGGGGACAGCCCGCTCAGCGCTACGCGCAGCACGGGCGGGTGGTGTTCGCCATCCACCAGGACGACGGCACGACGGTCCGCACCGCGGGTGAGATCCTCGCCGCCACCCGCCCCGCCCACGTCAGTCGACCGGCAGGTGGTTGGAGCTGAAGAACGCCTGGGTGACCGTGAAGGACTCGCGCACGATCTCGCGGGTGGCGCGGCTGCGGATCACCGCCAACTGACGCTCCCCGTCCGGGTAGTGGACGAACACGCGGATGGCAGAGGCGTCGATGCGTAGCTCGTTCCAGGACGGGCGTACCGTCCCCCGGACCCGACGCGTGGCCGCCGTCCCGCAGTTGCTGACCAGCATCCCGTTCAGCCCCCAGAAGAACGGCACGTGCTTGTGGCCGGTGAGGGCGAGGTCCACCCCGAGCTCGGTGAGCACCGCCAGCACGTCGCCGGCGTCCTCGATCACGTTGGACTCGCGCCCGGTGCCTGGGATCGCGACGAGGTGGTGGTGCAGGACGAGCACCTTGAGATCGTCGGGATGCTGGAACTGCTGACGGATCCAGTCGTACCACTCACGCCCGATACGCCCCGTGTCGAGGTCGGGTTCGGAGGAGTCGAGCGACAGCACGGTGACACCTGTGGTGGCCAGCCTCTGGGCACGCTCGTCGTCGAACTCCAGCCGGTGGCACTGGAAGCGCTCGCCGAACCACTGCTCGAAGTGGATGTAGCCGACGTTGCGGGCGTCGTGGTTGCCGGGGGCGACCACCAGCGGCGCCTCGACCGACTCGAGGGCCGCCGCCGCCTGCTCGTACTCCCAGACGTACCCGCCGGCGGTGAGGTCACCGGCGACCACGACCAGGTCCGGCTGCAGTCGGCCGATGCGCACG
>DASZZX010000311.1:0-3923 GCA_036260415.1 Nitriliruptorales bacterium | reverse complement strand
GAACCAGGCCGGGGCCTGGGCAGGACGCAAGATGACGTTCTCGGGCATGTTCCACGACTTCACCGAGGACCCGGGTGCCACCCGGCACCTGTTCGAGCAGGGCTGGCAGGCACAGGCGACCCCGTTCGCCAACGTCAAGGTCGACGCGTCCGCGGCGCGCATCGCCGGCGGCGAGTTCGACGGGGCGATCTACCGCTGGCGTGACAGCGTGAAGGCCTGGCTGGACCAGGGCGGTGGGCGCTCGGCGATCATCGCGCCCCTGCAGGAGATGAACGGCAGCTGGACGCCGTGGGGCTGCGACCCCGCCAACTTCAAGGCCGCCTACCGCCGCATCGTTGCCGCGTTCCGCTCCGCCGGTGTGAACGAGACCAGGGTCCGCTGGGCCTACGCACCCAACGGCTGGTCCGACCCCGCGTGCCCCGGCCGGCTGGCCGACTACTACCCCGGCGACGACGTGGTCGATCTGATCGGGATCTCCGCCTACAACTACGGTCCCAAGGGCTACTACGGCTGGGAGGGCCCCGGCCAGGTGTTCGGCCCGCACCTGGACGAGCTGCGTGGCTTCGCGGCCCACAAGCCGTTCCTGATCGCCCAGACGGGCGTCGCTCCGCAGGGCGGCGACCGTGACGCCTGGCTGCGGGACGCGTTCGCCCAGCTCGCGGCCGACCCCAACGTGGTCGGGATCGTGTACTTCAACGTGGACAAGTCGGCGGCCGGTGGCAACGAGTGGGACTGGCGCGTGTGGTACGGCGGCCATGGCACCCAGGGACTGCGCGACGCCATGACCTCCACCGCCACCGCGTACGCCTGGCCACTGCGCAGCTGGTTCCGTCCCGGCCCGCTCCGCTTCGGCCCGGTCGAGCGCGTGGCCGGCCCCAGCCGGATCGAGACAGCCATCGTCCTGTCGCAGCGTTCGTTCGCCAGCGCCCCGGCGGTCGTGGTCGCACCGCAGGCCACCTACGGTCAGGCCCTGCTGGGCGGTCCGCTCGCGGCCAAGGTCGGAGGACCGGTCCTGCTCACCACCAGCGACACGCTCGACGAGCGCGTGCTCGCCGAGATCAAGCGGCTACGAGCCGGCACGGCGTACCTGATCGGCGACGGGCGGGATCTGTCGGGGGCGGTGGAGACGCGCCTGCGCTCGGAGGGCATCACCACCGAGCGCGTGGGGGGCGCCAACATCTTCGCGATCTCCCGCAACGTGGCGTCGAAGGTCGGTGGCACGGACGCCTACGTGGTCGAGGGCCGCAACCCGGACCCGCGGCGTGGCTGGCCGGACGCGATCTCGGTCTCGGCGCTGGCGGCGTTCCAGAAGCGGCCGATCCTGTTCGTGGAGCGTGACCGTCTCCCCGACGAGACGCGTAAGGCGATCCGCGACCTGAGGCTGCGCAACGCCACCATCGTCGGGGGCACGGTGGCGGTCTCCGACGCCGTGGCCGAGGCGATCCGGTCGGAGGGCGTGACCGTGTCGAGGGTCCGAGGGGCGTCCCGCTACGACACGTCGCGCGCGGTGGTGGACGTCGCCACCCGGGCCGGCATGCAGCCGGCGCGCACCTGGCTGGCGACCGGTGAGAACTTCCCCGACGCCCTCACCGCGGGCCCGGCCGTGGGCGTCGACCGAGGCGTGCTCCTGCTGGTGCACCCGACGCTGATCGAGGGCTCCGTGAAGGTGCGGGAGTGGCTGCGCGCCAACCGCTTCCAGCGCGTCCGCCTCATCGGCGGGACGGTCGCCATCAGCATGCACGTCCAGGGTGAGGCCTACGGGGTGGCCTCCGACCGGTGATCGAGCGGTCGCCGGGACGGGTCGCGCAGACCACGCAGCCGCCGCGGTCCGCGCAGCAGCCCCGCGACCAGCCCGACCCCGTACGACAGGTGCATGATCGCCATGGCACCCGCCACCAGCAGCCGTCCGCGCGCGCCGTCGCCCTGTCGTGCCCCGACCACGGCCACGCCGCCGACCCAGACGCCGGTCACCGCTGTCAACGGCCACCTGGGTCCCCCGGCAGCGGCCACGAGCCCACCACCGGCGAGGCAGGTCACGAGCGCCAGCGGGGCGAGCGGTCGCCAGGAGGGCCAACGCCCGTTGACCCACAACAGCTCACCCTTGCCGGCGCCGTAGCGCCAGCTCTGGCGCGCGAACGCCCGCGGCGTCTCCCGCGGGCGGTACGTCGAGCGGATCGCGGGATCCAGCAGCACCGTGCGACCCTGCCGGCGCCAGCGGTGGTAGAGGTCGGCATCCTCGGCGACCCCCGACGGCAGTGCGCGGTAGCCGCCGGACGCCAGGAGGTCCTCCCGCCGGAACGCCCCGAGGTAGACCGTGTCGGCCGGCTGCCGCCGGGTGGCGTGGTGGAACCGTCCCGGCCCGATGGCCAGAGGACTGGTCATCACGCGCGCGACCGCACGACCGAACGGCGTGGAACCTTCGGGGCGCAGGTTGCCGCCCACGGCCACCGCCCCCGACCCCAGAAGCGCCTCGACCGAGCGCCGGACGTAGTCCGCGGCGTAGACCGTGTGCCCGTCGGCCCGGACGAGGACCTGCCCGGTCGCGGCGCGGGCGGCCAGGTTCAGCCCGTGGGCCTGCACCCGTCCGGCGTTGTGCACGACGATCAGGTCGTCGAGACGGTCACGCCAGCCCGACAGCCGCTCCAGCGTGCCGTCGGTCGACCCGCCGTCGGCCACCACGACCTGCAAGGACCCGGGGTGGTCCTGAGCCGCCAGGGACGCCAGCACCTCGTCGATGTGGTCGGCCTCGTTCAGGACCGGGAGGAGGACCGACACCGTGGTGGCGGCCAACGGCACGCGGGCGGCCGGATACGCGTTCATGCACGCAGGGTAGGACCGGGCGGTCCCTCAGCCGTCGGCGGTCGGCAGGTCGGTATCCTCGCGGGCGCCGTGGGGAGAGGGCTCGCGCGGCGGAGGGGACCACCGTGGCCCAGCGGGAGCAGTCGGAGCGCCTGGGCTCCGCTGTCCCGCCCGACACCGACCTCCAACGGGCTGGCATCCCGCTGCTCACCCGGCTGAACGAACACGGGTTCCGGCTCGTGCAGGTCGCCGACGCGCTCGCGCTCATGGGCATCATGGTCGGCACCAGCCTGGTGCGTTGGGGAACGGACTGGGACCCCGGTCCCGCCAACGCCTACGACCGGGGCGACTACCTGACGTCCTTCGCGGTCGCCACGGCGATCCACCTGCTCGTCTACTACTTCGGCGGGCTGTACGAGCGCGAGCCGAGGCTCGGCTTCCCACCCGTGCTGCCACGCGTGGCCACACTGACGCTCGGGGGGGTCCTGCTGACCGGCCTGGTCGTGTTCGCCACCTCGGGTGCCGGCGTCCGCGCCCTGCCGTTCCCCACCGTGAACCTGGCGGTCCTGCTGGTCCTCGGTGCGTTGGCGGTGTCGGGCAACCGCAGGATGGTCCACTGGGTGCGGCTCAACCGCCGTGGCCCGCCGCTCGTGCTGCTGGTCGGGGCGCCTGACGAGGTGAACGTCGCCCGCCAGCACCTCCGCGACAGCGAGCGAGCGTGCGTGGTCGGTGTCGCGTCCTCGACCGACGACCTGCTCGAGCAGGTGGAACGCCTGCAGGTGACCGACGTCATGCTGCTGTCCGGCCGCTGGCTCGACACCCTCTACCCGGCGCTGCTCAACCGTCTGGAGCGGCGCGGCATCACCGTCCTCCAGCGGGTCACCGCCAAGGAGACGCTGTTCGGGCTGGAGCACGTCCGCCAGGTCGGCGGGATGCCGTTCGTGCTGCTGCGCAGCCAGACACTGCCCGTGTCGAGGTTCCGCTTCAAACGCTTCCTGGAGCTGCTGCTGCTCGGGGTCCTGTCGCCCGTGCTGCTGACCGTTCTCGCCCTGGTCGCGCTGTACAACCTCGCCGTGGTCGGCCGGCCCATCTTCTTCTGGCAGGAACGGGTGGGTCAGGGGGGC
>DASZZX010000310.1:0-17748 GCA_036260415.1 Nitriliruptorales bacterium | reverse complement strand
ATCACCAAGCCGCAGCTGGAGACCGTCATGGACATCGCGATCCACCAGGCCTTCCTCCCGCACGACGATCCTGACGCATCCTTGGCCTTCTGCCGCGACACCCTCGGCTTGGGGGTCCGTAACGACGTCGGGTACGAGGGGATGCGCTGGATCACAGTAGGCCCTCCCGACCAGTCTGGAACGTCCATCGTCCTGCAGCCGCCGGCCGCAGACCCCAGCGCCACCGACGACGAGCGGCGCACCATCGCCGGGATGATGGCCAAGGGTCACGTACGCCGGCATAGTTGCGGCTACCAGGGATCTCGACGCCACGTCCGAGAGGGTGGAGGAGAGCCACGCCGAGGTCGTCCAGGAGCCGACCGAGCAACCGGCCGGCGTTCGCGGCGGGGCTTCCCGCGATCCTGCGGGCAACCGGGTCCGCATCCAGGAGCTGCGACAAGAGGTCTGGCCATCGCTGGAGAGATAAGGCAACCGGGACTGGTTGGGCGCAAGGAGGCGTTTCGTCATGGCTGACAGGAAGCCTGCGAAGAAGGGCAGGAAGAAGACCACGAACGGCACCCGCGGCAAGACGTCCAAGGGGTTCACGAACGAGGAGCGAGCCGCGATGCGGGAGCGCGCCCAAGAAATGAACGTGGCCGGGCCCCGCGGGTCGCGCTCGCGCAAGGCGGACGCGGAAAACGACGTGCTCGCCAAGATCGCCGAGATGCAGGGACGTGATCGCGCCATGGCCGAGCGACTCCATGCGCTCATCAAAGAGAGCGCGCCCGCCCTCTCGCCGAGAACCTGGTACGGGATGCCCGCCTACGCCAGGGACGGCAAGGTCGTCTGCTTCTTCCAAAGTGCGCGGAAGTTCAAAACACGGTACGCGACGCTCGGATTCAGCGACGAGGCCAGCCTCGATGACGGCGCCATGTGGCCGACCTCCTTCGCGCTGAAGGAGTTGACTGCCACCGAAGAGGCAAGGATCAGCCAACTCGTAAAGAGAGCGGTGAGCTGAGGACCGAATCTCGTAGGTAGGCCTAACTGCCGCTAGTAGCCGTAGCCTTCACTCGATGCCGGCGATCCCGGTGCGGGCAACAGTCCGCCGGTGTTCGGCTCGATCGCTGCGTAGAGCCCGTCTATCGACGAACTCGTCCACGGGGAGACCGTCGACACAAGGCACGACCAGTACTTCGACGGAGCTGACCCTCCTGGTGGTAGCGACGGCTGCAGCCATGCGCCTAGACCATGAAAGGTGGCGCCGAGCACGCACAACCACGGCTACGGATCGATCAGTTCGCGGTCGGAATACCTGCGCCAAGGCCGGATAGTCGTGGGTCCGGCAGCTCCGTCATCACCAGGAGGGGGGTCCACCGCATGCCCTGGGCGGGGAGCAGCGGCGTGTGGCCGAGTGGCGACAGGTTGAGCGCCCACCGTGGGAACCGCAGTAGGACGCCGAGCCATCCGACGACTCCGGCGTAGGCGATGACCCCCAGACGAGTGGGGTCGCCCGGGGAGAGAGCCCGAAGAGCGCCCACAGCGACCCCGACGGTGAGGCAGATCGCCGGAACGTGGGCCAGGGCGGCGCTCAGGGTCCGGCCCACCATGGCTGAGTCGCCCAGCGTCCGGGACACACTGAGACCGAGGCCGAGGCCGGTGAGGAGCACGAGGAAGGCGCTGCCGACCGGGGGGATCGCGAGGTGGCTGCCCAGCCAGTGTGGTCTCGAGACCGACGTGGCCAGGACCGGCTCCGCTCGGCCGCTGTTCTCCTCACTGCGGGCGGGCAGGGCGGCGAGGACCGCGAACACCGCCGCTACGACGGCGAACACGAGGACGATGACGGCGAACCAGGCGTCGGGGACGGTGCCCCCGATGTCGGCCATGGCACCCTCGAGCACGGACATCTCAGCGACGAACCGCTCGATCTCTGAGGCGAGGTCCCCTAAAGCCGAGGGCGAGGAGGAAGATCGCCACGCTCCACCAGAGGAGACCTACCCGATGCAGACTCCACGCCAGCCCGCGAGGGCCGGACAGCCCCGCTGAGGCGTACGCAGAACCGGGACGCGCATGCCAGGTCGGCGCCGACGTCACGGCGGCTGCTCAGCCAGTAGGCCGCCTCAACCAGAACCGCCACAAGCTCACCGACAGAAGCAGTGGCCACCAGCGATCGTAGGGGGCACAAGTTCACCTATTGATGCGGTCAGGTCGCGGGTGACGGGCGGTGCCGCGGGGACGCGGTGGCCGACTGTGCCCGCCACATCACGGCTGCCAACGGCCACAGCGCGACGACTCCGGCGATGGCCTGTACGTGGAACTGGACGACGCCGAGCGGGACGGCGCGTGCCCCGGCGAGGACCGCCAGCCCGGTGACGACGACTGGTGTCGTGCGCGTGCCGAGGATCGCGCTGTCGGCGATGGCTCTGGCGAACGCGTAGATGCCGATCGCGAACGTGATCGCCCCTGTCACGAAGATCGGGATGAACCACGGTTGCAGTGCGGCTTGGACAGCGGCGATGTCGCCGCCGGTCTCGGCCGCGGTCAGCGGAGCGAACTCCAGGCCCGGCAGGACCGCGTAGAGGACGCTACCGAACACGACGAACGGGACTCCCCAGGGGCTGAACCGGTCCTGGCCGGCGTTGCGGAGGTGGACCCGGACCGCCAGGAACGCCAGCGCGATCAACGCTGAGCCGATGGCGGTGAGCAGGTGCGCGACTGCCCACCGGGTGGGGTTCTCCGCGAGCACTGCCGCGACCGCTTCGGCGTCGGGCAGGACCACGAGGAAGGGATGGGCCAAGAAGGCGGCGAGGATCACCACCGGTGCAAGCGCGACGGTGGCGGTGCCAGCCCGTGCTTGCATGTGTGGGTGGGTTGGGATGGACGACATGTCAGCCGCTCTCCGTCGCTCGGACCGTGCCAGTCAGGCAGACTCCAGTTGGTCCTGCCGGTCGGCTACCTGTGGGTCACGGTGGCCCTTCCCCCGCCGAGCCGCGATCGCATCGGCGATGTGAGCGGCGTCTCGTCCCACACCGTGGATCTGCTCCGATGAGACCGAGTAGAGGAACTTGAGGCCGACGAAGTAGAGGCCGGGCATCTTCCCTACGACACCACGATGATGATCCGGCTCGGACATGCCTTCCTCGATCACCGGGAGGTCGATCCAGGAGAACCCTGGATCGAATCCGGTGCACCAGACCACGTTGGCCACATCGATTCGACGGCCGTCCTCGAGTTGGGGCTGTCCGTGCAGGACCGCCGTGACCCGGGGAACACGTTCCACGCCCGCTGCTGCCAGATCCCTCGGCTTGACCCTGAGCAAGGGCTCACCGGTGGGCACCATCTTGGGCCGGGCCTTCCTTCCGATGGGAGTGCTGGTGGTCAGCACCCGGTGGAAGATGATCCGTCCGACGAACGGCATGAGGAGCCTGGCCGCCACGCTCTCTGGGCGGAACGGGATCTGACCGGTGTCGGGGCCGGACAGCCAGACGTCGTGGGTTCTCGCCAGCTCCATGGCGACCTCTGCCCCCGAGTTGCCCGCTCCGACCACGAGGACGGCTCCTTCCTGGAGCTGACCGGGGTTGCGGTACTCGGCGACATGAAGCTGGACGATGCTCGGGTCGAGGTCGCTGGCGAACTCAGGGACCCGGGGCTGCTGCCAGCTCGACATCGCGACGACCACGTTGTCGGCCTCGACCCGTCGGTTGCCCGCAACCGCCACCAAGCGGTCGCCCTCTCGAGACAGCCTCTCAACCCGCACACCGGTCTCGACAGGGATATCGAAGTGCCGGGCGTAGGACTCCAGATAGTCGGCCATCTCGTCCTTGCTGGGGAACTTCCAGTGGTACCCGTGGTGGGGCATCCCGGGTAGGGCGTTGAGGCGGTTGGGGGTGAACAGCCGCAGGGAGTCCCACCGGTTGCGCCAGGCGTCACCGATCCGGTCGTTGGCATCGACGATCGCGTAGGGCAGGCCGCGCTGGGAGAGGTGGTATCCCACGGCGAGCCCGGACTGTCCCCCGCCGATGACGAGCGTCTCCACGTACTCGCTGCCGGGTCGATCGGTCATGTCGTCCCCTTCGTGGATCCGGCGCCGCCGGATCGCCTATACTCCACATTGGAGCAATATATACTCCAAAGTGGAGCAAGTCAAGGATGGAGATGGAAGATCGGCTGACGACCACTTCGTATGCGGTGCTGGCTCAGGTAGCGGTGCGGCCCTGGTCCGCCTACGAGCTAGCTGAGCAACGCGTGCGCTACTTCCGGTACGTCTGGCCTCGGGCCGAGAGTGCCATCTACCGAGAAGTGAAACGGCTCTCCTCGATGGGACTGCTCGAGGGCACGAAGGAGTACACCGGAAAGAGGTCCCGAACGGTCTACTCGATCACCGAAGACGGCAAGCAAGCGCTACGGGAGTGGCTGGGAACGCCGATCTCGCCGTTCGCAATGGACTTCGAGGCGATGCTGCGCCTCTTCGTTGCTCCCCTGGGCACCCAAGAGGAAATCATCGGCACTCTCAAACAGGTTCGCGCCGATGCTCAAGAGATGCTCCGATTCGCCGGCGAAGTCAAACAAGAGTTCCTCGACGGCATCAACGTCACCCAAGACCAGGTCTACATCAGAGCCCTGGCGGTCGACTTCTTCATCAGCCTCCTCAACACCGTAGAGGCATGGTCCGAACGCAGCCTCGCAGAGATCGAGGCCTGGGACGACCTCACGCCCTCCGAGGACAAGAACAAGAGGGCTCTCGAAAAGATCAGCCAACTTCCAGTCGACACCCCCTACGAACCACTCAAAGACATCTCCAAACCCCCCAAGAGCCAGACGCGGACCCGCTCCTGAGGATGCGGACTGCACGGAGACCGAGAAGGTTGGGGCGCCGATCACACTCGGTGGCGAGACCGGAACGTCAAGTTCCCAACGAGTACGACCTCGCCGAACCTAACCCCGACCTCCCGGACCTTCTCGACGAGATCACCTTCGACCGCACCGCCATCCTCTGGCGCGTTCCGGGCGGTTCTACCGACGTCGGCCACCACCAGCAGGCCGCATCACCACGGCTTCAGCGGAGGCGGTCAATATCGCGGAGTGCCGTTCCGTTGGAACCCGCCTGTCTACCCTCACGCTGTTTGGGTGTTCGTGGGGCGTCGTCGGCCCCCGGCTGATCCGCATACTCCACTACTCCGCACGCGGTCGTCTCGAACACCACCGGGTAGTGATCGGGTTGGTCGCAAGAGGGCCTGGCGTCCCGGCGACTTTCTCCGAGAGGTTGGCTGGGTCTCCGGTCGGCCGGAGCATGCCCCGACAGTCGCTCGGAAACGGGCCTCTAGGCTTACCCTGTATGGGAACTGCCACGGGAGAGCGCATCGAAATGGCCGGGACCGAGGTGCAACCCCAGACGGCGCCCCGCGTCCCCCTCAGCCGGGCGCGGGTGCTGCGCGCCGCGGTGGCGCTGGCGGACCGCGACGGGATCGAGGCACTGACGATGCGCCGGCTCGCCCAGGAGCTCGGTGTGGAGGCGATGTCGCTCTACCACCACGTCGCCAACAAGCAGGCGCTCTTGGACGGGCTGGTCGACCTGATCGTCCTCGAGGTCGACGACACACTGGACCAGGCTGACGTCCCCTCCGCTGCCGACGACTGGCAGGCGGCGATGCGGGCGCGGATCCTGGCGGCGCGGGGCGTGCTGCTGCGCCACCCCTGGGCACCCCGCATCCTTCAGACGCGCACGGCGATCAGCCCCGCGATCATCGGCTACTTCGACGGCCTGCTCGGGATCTTCCGGGCCGGCGGGTTCTCCTACGACCTCGCCCACCACGCCCTGCACACGCTGGGCAGCCGCGCACTCGGCTTCACGCAGGAGCTGTTCGAGCCGGACGACCCCGACGGCGGCGACGAACAGACCCTCGCCATGCTCGAGCAGATGGCCGAGCGGTTCCCGCACCTGGTCGGGATGCTGGGCGAGATCAGCCACGACGACCCGGACTCCACGCTGGGCTGGTGCGACGACCAGGCCGAGTTCGAGTTCGGGCTCGACCTGATCCTCGACGGCCTGGAGCAGCGGCGCGCGAGCGCCTGAACCCAGTCGGGCCAGGATCGTTCCCGTCCCCGTTGCGCTGCCTTGACAGCCTTACGACGTATGGTTACCTTACGCCGTACGACATACCCGGGGCTACTCCCCGAGGAGGGCGACCCGCATGAAGGCAATTGTGTTCGACCGCTACGGCTCCGCGGACGTGCTGGAGCTGCGCGACCTCGAGATTCCGGACGTCGGCGACGACGGCGTGCTCGTCCGCGTGGAGGCGGCGTCGCTCAACCCCTACGACTGGCACCTCATGACCGGGCTGCCCTACGTGGTGCGCCCGAAGGAGCTGGGGCTGCGTCCGAAGGTCAGCGGGATCGGCGCCGACCTCGCCGGGCGGGTCGAGGCCGTCGGTCAGAACGTGACCGGCGTCCGACCGGGTGACGACGTCTACGGCCGTGTCGACACCCTGCCGGGCACCAAGCTGCTGGCGCTGGGCTCGGTGGCCGAGTACGTCCGTGTCTCCGTGGATTCGATCCGACCGCGGCCGGCCTGCCTCACCGCCGAGGAGGCTGCTGCCGTCCCCCTTGCGGCGACCACGGCCCTGTGGGGTCTGCACGACGTCGGACGGCTGCAGCCGGGCGTGCGGGTCGTGATCAACGGCGCGTCCGGCGGCGTGGGCACGTTCGCCGTGCAGATCGCCAAGGCAGCCGGAGCCGAGGTCACCGGCGTCTGCAGCGCGCGCAACGTCGACCTGGTGCGCTCGATCGGCGCCGACCACGTGATCGACTACACCCGTGAGGACCCCACCCGCGGGGCACGGCGCTTCGACCTCGTGCTCGACAACGTCGGCAACCACCCGCCGGGCGCCTGGCGACGGGTCATGGCGCCCACGGCAACCTATGTCGCCTCCTTCGGGCAGCCGGAGCACCTGTGGTTCGGCCCCTTCGCGCGGCTGCTGCGGATGTTCGTGGTCGCCCCGTTCATCAGCCAGCGCATGACGCTGCTGCAACCCCAGCGGCGCGACGAGGACCTCGACAGGCTCTCGGCGCTGATCGAGTCCGGCAATGTCACACCGGTGATCGACCGGACCTACCCGCTGGCCGACACCCGCGCCGCCATGGAGTACCTCGCCCAGGGCCACGCCCGCGGCAAGGTCGTCATCACCATCTAGGAGCCCCTCATGTGGACGGTGATCATCCAGGTCGTCGTTGGCGTGGCCGTCGTCGGCGGGCTGCTCGCGCTCGGGCTCGCAGCCGCTTTCCGGACCAGGTTCCGGCCGGTGCAAGATCGGATCCGCCGGCTGAACCGGGCGGCGACCAACCCGCGGGTGCTGGCGACCGCCGGGCAGCCCGGCGCGTCCGCCTCGGTGGTCCACCACGTCGGCCGGACCAGCGGGACCGCGTACCGGACCCCTGTGGCGGCGATGCCCATCGAGGACGGCTTCGTGATCGCGCTGCCGTACGGCCCCAACGCCGACTGGGTCAAGAACGTCCTGGCGAGCGGCTCGGCCACGATCGAGCATGAGGGCGAAACCGTCCAGGTGGAACGGCGCGAGATCGTGTCCCGGCGTGACGCCAACGGCCTGTTTCCAGCCAAGGACCAGCTCGTACACAGCATCTTCGGCGTCGACGACTTCTTGCTACTACGCCGCGCCGGCGGGGCGTCGACCCGCTGACCCGGATGCACTCACGCCGGCTCCCCTCGCTCCGACCTCGCTTGGGTCGGCGGCCTCCCCGCTGGTCAGGCGGCGAGCAGGGCGTCCATCTGGGCGACCGACTGCTGCAGGCCCTCCGCCGCGCCCATCTCGATCAGCTGATCCATCTCCTCGCGGGAGTCGAAGCCTGATCGCAGCACCATCCGGGTCCCGCCGTCCTGCTCAGTGAGCTCCATCCGCACCGTCATGACCGGCGTGTCGGCGGTCGGCGTCCCGTCCTCGTCGGCGAAGCCGTCGGTGAACTCCAGAGACTTGGGCGGATTGACCGACGTGACCCGCCACCACCCGTGGTGCTGGTCGCCGTCCGGACCGGTCATGAAGTAGGTGACGTCACCGCCGGGGATCAGGTCGTGCTTTCTGAACGTCGCCGGGTAGGTCGGCGGCCCCCACCAGCGCTCCAGCAGCCGCCGGTCCTCCCACAGCCGCCACACCCGGTCAATCGGGGCGTCGAAATCGGCGGTCAGGGTGAGGGCCAGGTTGTCGAAGTCCTTCTCCACGCTGGTGACGCTCATCGGTCGTGTCCTCTCGTCGGGTCGTTCTGTTCCTGGTCGGGGACGTACCCGAGCAGGTGGGACATCCGCTCCACCCGTCCCCGCCAGGCCGTCTCGAGCTCGTCCAAGGCCTGCCGCGCCCGGTCCACGGCGTCGGGGTCGGTGCACACCAGCTGCTCCCGTCCGCGGCGCTCCTTGCTGACCAGCCCGGCTCGTTCCAGCACCGCGACGTGTTTTTGCACCGCGGCGAAGCTCATGGGGTAGGCCTGGGCCAGCCGCGACACCGACAGCTCCCCCTCGACGGAGCGGCGAAGGATGTCGCGGCGGGTGGCATCGGCCAGCGCGTGGAACAGCTGGTCCACGGCCTCGTCGGTCAGCGGATCTACAACCATATGGTTGTAGGTTAGTCGGCGTCCGGCCCGCTGGCAACCCTCGGTGTCGCGATCACGCCGCGTCCGCAGGGGTGCGGAGGATCGAAAGGTCGCAAGGCCACCCCGATCCCTCCACCTGAACCGTCTGCTCGTTCGAGCCGACTTCTGGCGTTCTGGGCGCACGAAGTCTCCCTCACGGGCGCTGCCGTCACGTCGGCAAGCGCCGTCAGGGTGCATCATGGACGGTCACGACGCCGTGGGAGGAAACGGCCTGACCGATGTCAGCACAGCTTGTGGCCGCCGTTCGTCCTGTTCGAGCCACCCGACAAGCGGGCCTACAGAAGGTCCTGCGGGCCTGACGATGGCGCGCTGCGAGTACCCTCCATCCCGGTGGCTGGGGAGACTGCCGACGGACGCAGTGAGATGCGAGTCGTGAACGGCGAGCGCCACCGTGCCGCCCACCTCGTGCGGCGCAGAGGCTGCGTACAGTGGCAGCCTGACGGTGACCGAGGTTGGCCGACTCGGGCGGCTTTCGAGCGTCGCAGGTAGGGGCTCGCGTGCGGTTCCGTACGGTGAAACTGTCGGATGGTGGCAGTTGCGTGGCGATCCAGCGTGGGAACGCCTGGGTGCCACTGGTACCTGCTCTGCAGCGCTCCGGCTATGGCGGCGCCCAAATCGACACCCTCAAGGCCGTTGCACGCGATCTGGTCGCCCTCCTGGGCAGCGACCGGGCCCGGGGACAAGCCGAGCAACTGGCGGACGACATGGGCGACGAGGACCTCTCTGCCACGTTCGATCCCGCCGCGATGCTTCCGTTCGCACCCCGGTCCTTCAGGGACTTCTCTCTGTGGGAGACCCACATGCTGGGGGCCGCCAAGGGCATCGCCCGCCTCGAGTTCTCGCCGCCTGTCCTTGGGGCGATCGAGGTCTACGAACGGGTGACCGGCAAGCCATTCCCGAGACTGCGTCCTGGCAGGATCTGGTACGAAAACCCCATCTACTACATCGGCAACCACCTGACCTTCCACCCCGACGGTGCCACGATCCCGTGGCCCGCCCACTCGCAGCGGCTCGACTACGAGTTGGAGCTCGGGCTCGTCATCGCCTCGGCAGCGCGTGATGCGGGACCCGACGAAGGACTTGCCGCTGTTGGCGGCTTCGTCGTCGTCAACGACGTCAGTGCCCGAGACGTGCAGCATCGGGAGATGACCGAGGGTCGATTGGGTCCCGTCAAGTCGAAGGGTTTCGCCAGCGCGATGGGGTCGGTCGTGGTCACACCGGACGAGATCCTGCCTCGAATCGACGACCTCACGGCGATCGTGCGTGTGAACGGCGAAGAGTGGAGCCGGGGGACGACGGCCGGGATGCAGCACAGCTTGGGGGAGATGGTGGCCTACGCCTCAATGGGTGAGCCGCTGTCGCCTGGCGAGCTCCTGGCGACCGGCACCGTGCCGGGGTGCTGCGGTCTGGAGATCGACCGCTGGGTCCGCCCCGGCGACACCGTGGAACTCGAACTGGAGCGGGTCGGGACGCTCACCAACGTCTACGAGGGCGGGTGAACAGCCGTCCTGCACGCTCACGTCGATGTCGCCAATGCCTGCTCGACCGCATCGGCCGGTGATCCCTCAAACGGTTCGCCGTGTCCGGGCAGGATGATCTCCGCGTCCAGCGGACGCAGCCGTTCGAGCGAGCGGACGGCCTGTTCGTGGTCCTGGTGGAACGCTCTGGACAACAACCGGGGCCCCCGCTCCATCGTGAGGGGATCGAGGGTCACGAGCGCATCACCGGTGAGCAGCGCTCCCCTGTGCGGCAGGTGGAAGCAGCAGTGCCCCGACGTGTGTCCGGGAGTGAACACCGCAACCGGACTCCCCGGCACGTCCAGCGGCGCCGTGCTCCCCTGGAAGGTGCGGACCTCGCGGACGTGATCGACCTTCCAGGCACCCGCCCGGACAGCGTTCAGGACGAAGCAGGCCATCCTCGGCCACCACAGCCGGGAGAACAGGTACCGGTCCGACAACCGCTGCTCACGCTCCCCGCGGGCGTGCGCGGCCTCTTCCACATGAGCGTGAACCTGCGCCCCGTGCTCCGTCCGGAAGCGCTCGGCGGACCCGATGTGGTCGGCGTGCGCGTGGGTCAACGCCACCGCGGTGACGTCAGCCGCGGAGCGACCGAGCCGCTCCAGTGCGACGACGACGGCGGCAAAGTCCCGCGGGTAGCCGGTGTCGACCAGGCACACGTCGTCGCCGTCCGTGACGACGTAGCAATTCGTCCTCGACCCTGTGACCTGCAGCACACCAACCGCCGCTTCGCTCGCGTCACCGCTCTCCACCGGCAGGGCTCCCGTCGCGGTACCGCATCATCGCACCCGGACCGAGCAAGCCTTCTCCCGACACTGGCCACCGACGCGGAAGTGCCGTGTCTCAGTGGATCCACGTCACCGGGCTTGATTTCCTTGAGACCCCATCAGGTCAACGACGAGGCCGTCCTGCACGTCTGGTGGGCGCGATGGACCGCATCAGTCCTATGGGACCGCGGTGCGGCGCCGGCCCATGCACCTACTTAGAGGTCTTCGGCGGGTACTTCGAGAGAGCTGGCGGCCCGGCGCAGCAGCAAGGTGCGCTCGCGCTCGTTGCGTGTGAGCTCCGCGGCACGCGTGAACGCCGCTGCGGCTTCGCTGCCGCGGCCCAGCCGGGCGAGCAGGTCGCCGCGGACCGCCGGCAGCAGGTGGTAGCCCTGCAGCACCGGCTCGTTCGCCAGCGCGTCGACGATCGCAAGGCCGGCGGCGGGACTGCCGGCCATCGCCACGGCGACCGCCCGGTTCAGCTCGACGACCGGCGAGCCGGTGAGCGTGGCGAGCTCGACGTAGTACGCCGCGATGCGCTCCCAGTCGGTGTCCGCCACCGCCCGGGCACGGGCGTGGCAGGCGGCAATGGCGGCCTGCAGCCCGTAGACGCCGAGCCGTCCGCCAGCGAGCTCCTCCGCCCGCTCCAGCGCGGCCAGCCCTCGGCGGATGAGCAGCTGGTCCCAGCCAGCACGGTCCTGCTGCTGAAGACGGATCGGCGCGCCGGTGGGTCCGATGCGAGCACGCAGCCGGGACGCCTGCAGCTCCATCAGGCCGACCAGGCCGTGGACCTCCGACTCCTTCGGCAGAAGACCGGCGAGGACCCGGCCCAGCCGCAACGCCTCCTCGCAGAGCGGGGGCCGCACCCACTCGCGACCGGTGGTCGCCGCGTACCCCTCGTTGAAGATCAGGTAGACGACCTCGAGGACCGACGGCAGCCGAGCCGCGCGCTGCGTCTCATCAGGCGTCTCGAACGTGACCTGCTTCCGTGCCAGCGTGCGTTTCGCGCGGACGATGCGCTGCGCGACCGTGGCTTGGGGGACGAGGAACGCCCGGGCGATCTCCTCAGTCGTGAGCCCGCCGAGGAGGCGCAGCGTCAGTGCGACGCGCGCGTCGGTCGACAGCACGGGATGGCAGGCGATGAACACCAGCCGAAGGAGGTCGTCACCGAGGTCCTCTTCCAAGACGTGTTGGAGTTCGTCGTCGGACTCGGTCGTCATGTCCCGACCGAGTTCGGCGACCTTGCGCTGCAGCCGCTCGTCGCGGCGGAGACGGTCGATCGCGCGCCTCTTCGCGACCGTCATGAGCCACGCACCGGGGTTGTCGGGCACGCCGGAGGCGGGCCACTGCTCGAGCGCGGTGACGAGCGCGTCCTGGGCGAGGTCCTCGGCGAGGCCGACGTCACCGACCATGTGGGTCAGTGCGGCGATCAGCCGCGCCGACTCGATGCGCCAGACCGCCTCGACGCGGCGATGGGGATCGGTAGCCGTCACGGCTACCGATCAAACCATCCCGGCGGACGCCCCGCCCTACTGGTGCTGTTCCGCCACCCGCTCGCGGAGACGCTCCTCCTGCGCCCGCAGTTCCGGAGTCAACTCATCGCCGAAGTCGTCGGCCTCCAACACCGGGCGGATCTCGACCTCGCCCTCCTCACCGGTCGGGTTCGGGATCCGCCGCGCCCACTCGATCGCCTCCTCCAGCGAGCTCACCTGCCACAGCCAGAAGCCGGCGACGAGTTCCTTGGTCTCTGTGAACGGACCGTCGATGACGGTTCGCTCGGCGCCCGAGAAGCGAACCCGTACGCCTTCTGAGCTGGGCTTGAGTCCCTCTCCCGCCAGCATGATGCCCGCGTTGACGAGCTGCTCGTTGAACTTCGTCATCTCGGCGAGCAGCTCCTCGCTCGGCATGACCCCGGCTTCGCTGTCCGCCGTGGCCTTAACCAGCACCGTCACCCGCATCGTTCGTCCCCTTCTTGTCGAGTCGATCGGCGTCACTTCACGCCGCCACATCTACGTCGAACAACCGGTGATGGAATCGACACGCGGCCGAGGGTCTTTCGCCCGGGTTCGGGCTGCAGCGAACCCGACGAGCGCGAGCGCTGGGTGGATGCGCCGATCGATCCGGACCCGTGATCGAAGCGTTCGTCAACCACCGAGAGCATGCCGGGCTTCGGCCGCCGAGCGGGAACGGGACCACGCCCAGCCAGGACGCTGCCGAGGTGCACGACCGGGCCCGTCGGCCGAGGAACGTGCCGCCTCGCAACGGCTCAAGACGTACTCATCGAGTTGCCGCCGAGCGTGAATCGCCCCCTGCCGAACACGCGTTGCGGACGTGTCCCGATCACGAGCGGCCAGCTCTGGACAAGCAGTTCCCCAGGCGGGCCCCATCACGCCGGCTCCCCGTCGGTCGGGCGGTGCCGGGCGCGGCTCGGGGCGACCCGTGGCGGCTCGTCGGGCATCTTCGGGTACACCGGCGGCCACGGGGCGTCGGGCAGCCCGTTGACCCGGTCGCGCTCGTGCAACCGCAGCAGCGGGTCGAGCGACTGCGGGTGCGTCGCGATGTCCGCCCAGGGGTCGCCGTCGCGGGCGATCCGTCCGGGCACGGTGGCGATCGTGAGCTCGTCGGGCTCGATGTGGTCCAGCTCGTCCCAGCGGAAGGGCGTGGACACCTGTGCTCCGGCGCGTGCCCGCACGCTCCACGCCCCGAACACCGTCTTGTGCGGGGCGTTCTGGTTGAAGTCGACGAACACCCGCGCGCCGCGCTCCTCTTTCCACCACGCCGCCGTGATGAGGTCGGGGTGGCGGCGCTCGAGCTCGCGCGCCAGCGCGACCGCGGCCGCACGCACCTGGTAGGCGTCCCACCGCGGCAGCAGCCGCACGTACACGTGCACGCCGCGGCCGCCGGTGGTCTTCGGGTAGCCGGTCACGCCGAGCTCGTCGAGCAAGTCGCGCACCGCGTGGGCGGCGTCGCGCACCATCGCGAACGTTGTGCCGGGCTGGGGATCCAGGTCGATGCGGAGCTCGTCGGCGTGGTCGGGGTCCGCCGCCTGGAAGGGCCAGACGTGGAAGCCCAGACAACCCAGGTTCACCGCCCACACGACGTGCGCGAGGTCCGCGGCCACCAGCGCGCGTGACGGCGTGCCGTTGACGGTGGTGACGACGGTCGTGGTCAGCCACTCGGGAGCGTTCCGGGGTACCCGCTTCTGGAAGAACGAGGAACCGGCCGCTCCCTCGGGGAACCGTTGCAGCAGGACCGGACGGCCGCCCATGGCCGCCAGCAGCGAGGCGCGCATGGCTGTGTAGTAGTGGACCAGATCTAGTTTGGTCTGACCCCGCTCGGCGAAGAAGATCTTGTGCGGGTGCGACACCGGGACCTGGTGGCCGTCGAGGTCCAGCACGACCTCATCGTCGTCCGGGTCCCGCCCCACCGCCGCCACCGAGCTACTGCTCCTCGAGCACGGCCAGGATGTTGCCAGCGGGGTCGGTGAACCAGGCGATCGGGGGACCGTCCTCGCCCCGCACGATGCCCTTCTCGTCGTGCTCGAAGCCGTCGTACCGCTCGAACCTGACCCCCCGCTCCGCGAGCTGGTCGACCGCCCGGTCGACGTCCTCGACCGGGAAGTTCAGGACCGTGAACGTCGCCGGGACGTGGTCCGGCTTGGGGTACACGACGATGTCGTGGCCGCCCGCGACGTGCAGGAAGAGCAGGCCGTGCTCCTCTGACACCCCCAGCCCCAGCCTCTCCCCGTAGAAGGTCCGGGCGGCAGCCACGTCGTCCACGGCGAAGCTGCTGAACGCCCTCGTCTCACCCAACACGATGTCCTCCTCGACCGGCGCCGTGAGCATGCCCGTTGTGCCGTCATCAGTACAGACGTCGGCGGGCGCGCAGACTCATCGCAATCGGCGGTGCCCGCCGAGGCCGTGGGAGCTCACGCGCCGACGCGCCTGTGGTCAACCCCGGACCTCGACCACGAGGAATTGCGTTGGGCCGCCGGTGGCGAGGGTCGCATCCGCGGTGACGGCGGCGGCGATCACGCAGTCGCCCCAGTGCACGGTGATCCCTCGAGCGCGCTTCGAGGTGGGGTCGAGCTGCGATGCCCCGTCGCGTGGGCCGGCCAGCTGCTCTCCCCACAGCAATCTCCACCTCGCCTATTGGACATGATCGCCGCGACGCACCCGTCAACCGACACGTCAGGAACGTCCCGAAAGCGCCCCCGGAAGGGCGCCTCGAAGCTACCGCTACCCACGGCGACGCAAACCACGGCGCGTGCACTGTGTCGACCGACGATCGCTATGTGGCCAGAGGCATCGGCAGGCCTCTCGGCATGCACAGCCCCCTGGACGTCGATCACCTCCGCCCGGCCGATACCAATCGACCGCCCGATCTACCGCCTGAACGGCCGGAAATCCTTCACGGCGCCCACCCGCAGCCAGCGGCGTTCCCCGGACGCAGGCTGCATCCGCCGCTGCGTTGCGGGCTCGACAGCCATGGTCGACGAGAGATATCGCACGGACATGCCTTCGACCGACATGGCCTCGACTCCCTGCCCTCACACTCGCGCTAGCCGCGCTGCGCGTCCAGCTGAAGCTGGCTCCGAGCGCATGACTTCGGGGTAACGCTCGAACCGAGTGCTGTCGTCCGCTGCTGGTAGCGGCCACCCGTAGGGCTCGAGCTCAATCGTTCGATGTTGCTCGAATCACTGGACGTCTTGGACGAGCCTCGCGAGCTTGTCGAGGGACATGCTCCACCCCAACACGTTATCGGCAGGAGAAAGACCCGGGGGAAGGTTCTCGTGGACTCCGACGAGGAGTGTCCCGCCATCGGCGTCCCCGAGCGTGTACGTGATCGTCATCTCGCCCTGCCTGCCAGGATCGTCGGTCTCGAACTCGACCGTCTGAACGACTTCAGTGTCGGCCACCAGACGTACGAAGCGACCATGGAAGGTGTCGGTCTGCGCGGTCGTCTTGCCTGCGGCAGTCGGCGCATCGTAGGTCAGGGAGATCCTGAACCCGCCACCTTCGTGAGCATCGAACCTATGAACTCGGCTCGTCATGCCGTCGGGGACCATCCAGGCCTGAACAGCAGGTCGGTCCAGCAGAGCGCGGTACACGCGCGAACGTGGTGCGCGGACATGTCGCACGAGGCGGGTAGTGCTCATGCTTCAGAGACTACGCAGAGCACCCAGTCAGGCGTGCAACACCGCAGTGGCACGGGCGTGACCGGGCATCGTGGTCGTGATGATCACGCACCAGACCCTTTCCTGGCCAGGGCGGCGTCCTCGGCCACCAGGTCGGCGTTGACCGCGGCGCCGGCACGGTTGCCCTGGGCTGCGGCGGCGATCACCGGCGCGCTCAGGTCGGTGACGTTGCCCGCCACCCAGACGCCGGGGATCTCCGTGGCTCCCATGGCGTCGGCCGGCACGTGGACACCGGCGCCCGACGGATGGTCGACGGTACGGACCCCGAGGGTGGCCAGCAGTTCCGACCGCGCGACGAACCGAGGGGCGACGGCGAGTGCCTCCAGCGCGATCAGCTGACCGTCGGCCAGGCGCGCACCGACCAGCGCGTCGTCGCGCACCTCGACCGCGATGACCTCGCCTTCGACCACGTCGACGTCGCGGGCAGCAAGCGTCGCGATCTGCTCGCCGTCGGGCGTCGGCCCGGTGTGGGTCAACAGCACCACACGGTGGCTGAGCTGGCGGAACAGCCCGACCTGGTGCAGCGACAGCGGGGAAGTGGCCAGCACGCCGATGATGCAGTCGCGGAACTCCCACCCGTGGCAGTAGGGGCAGTGAATGACATCACGGCCCCACCTCTCGGCCAGCCCAGGAACCGCCGGCAACTCGTCGACGAGCCCGGTCGTGATGACCAGGCGCCGTGCCAGCACCGTCCCGCCATCCGCGAGCTCCACTCGGAATCGGTCACCGCGACGGCTCGCCGTCATGGCACGTCCGGTCCGGAACTCCACGCCGTAGCGGCCAACCTCGGCCCGGCCAAGCTCCAGGAACTTCAGCGGGGAGAGTCCGTCACGGGTGAGAAAGGCGTGCATGGCGTGGGCTGGGGCGTTCCGCGGCTCGCCGGCATCGACGACCAACACTGACCGTCGCGACCGGCCGAGCACCAGCCCAGCCGACAGCCCGGCTGGCCCACCGCCAACGATCAGGACATCGACCTCACGCGGCGACGGGGCCATGCGCTGCCTCCTTCCGTGGAGCCGCCCAGGATCACGCGCACCGAGCGCTCCCGCAATGTGGTTTGCTATATTGGCAAGTCTGCGCCCACGACCGAGAGAACGGGCAAGCCATGGCGGCCGATCCGACGCGAACGTCTCTGGACCTGCGGGTCCGCGGTCGGCTGAAGCAGCTGCGGACCGACCGCGGCCTGACCCTGCAGCAAGTCGCGGACGCGGCCAACCTCAACATGTCCACGCTCAGCCGTCTCGAAACTGGAAAGCGGCGGATCGCGATCGATCACCTGCCCGGTCTGGCGTCGGCTCTCGGCGTCACCGTGGACCAGCTGCTCGGACCCGCCGTGACGCCCGACCCCCGCGTGCGACGCCAACCACAGACCCATCGCGGCGTCGCCGTCTGGCCGTTGACGCACCGCGGACCAGCTGGCGGCCTCCATGCCTTCAAGCTCCTCGTCGATCCGAGCCGCAACACCCCACCCCAGCCCCTGCCGGTCCACGACGGCCACGATTGGATGTACGTCCTCAGCGGCCGCATGCGGCTGCTCCTCGGTGACGAGGACCTGGTGATCGAGCCCGGCGAGGCAGTCGAGTTCTCCACACTCACGCCCCACTGGTTCGGTGCGCTTGAAGAACCTGTCGAACTCATC
>DASZZX010000309.1:0-3089 GCA_036260415.1 Nitriliruptorales bacterium | reverse complement strand
GCCAGTATGGCGGCCGACCCGGACGCGACCGAGCATCCCACCCAGGGGGCCGTGGCTGCTCTGTCGGATCGCCGCCCGCGACCACGCCGCCGGGCGGCGCCACCATCGGGGCTGGGATCAACGGAGCCCGAATTTGGCCCGGACCAGCTCGTAGAAGTCGTGCGGTGCCACGCGCGCGAGCCGCACGGGTGCGCCACCGCCGAGCACGTGCACCCAGCCGCCCGCGGCGACGGTGACCGGCGCCCGCCCGTCGCAGCTGACGACCGCCGGTTCCTGGTCGGCCATCACCTCCACCGTGACCCGTTCGTGCTCGGCCAGGACGACCGTGCGCCCGAACAGGCTGTGCGGCGCCACCGGTGTGACGACGATCGCCGGCACCCCCGGCGACAGGATCGGTCCGCCGGCGGAGAAGGAGTAGGCGGTCGAACCGGTCGACGTGGCGATGACCAGAGCGTCGGCGGGCACCCTCGTGAACACCCGCCCACCCACGTGCATGCCCATGTGCAGCACGCGCTGGCGTGCGGTCTTCTCGATCGCGACCTCGTTGAGCGCCCAGTCGTCCAGCAGCTGACGGCCGTCGGCGTCGTCGGCCGAGACCTGGAGTGTGGACCGTTCGTCCACCACGAAGTCGCCTCGCGCCACCGCCTCCAGCGTGGCATGGACCTCCTCACGCTCGACCTCGGCGAGGAAGCCCAGCCGCCCCAGGTTCAGTCCGAGCACGGGGACCCCGGCGTCACGGCACAGGTGGGCGGCGCGCAGGAAGGTGCCGTCGCCCCCAAACGAGAGAGCGATGTCCAGCCCGTGTGCAAACCCCTCGGACTCGACCTGCGGCACCGGGACGCCACCGTCCTCGTCGTGCTGGCGCGCCATGACCACGTCCGCGCCCAGGCGAGTCAGCCGGCCGGCCGCGTCGACCGCGGCCGTCACCGACTCCTGGCGTCCAGAGTGGACGACCAGTCCGACCTTCACGGCCCCGACGCTCCCTCCGCCTCCGCCACCGCCTGCTCGACCCGCGCCTCGAACTCCCCTGCGTCGAGCCCGCGCCCGGCGGTGGCGAGGTGCACGAGGAACTCGACGTTGCCGGCGGGGCCGGCGAGGCTCGACGCGACCACGCCGGCGGGATCCCACCCTACCGTCCGCGCCGCCCCAGCGACCTCCAGGACGGTGCGCGCCCGCACCGCCGGCTCACGCACTACCCCGCCGCTGCCCACCTCACCTCGCCCGGCCTCGAACTGCGGCTTGACCAGCAGCACGGCCTCAGCGTGCGCTGCAGTCACCCTTCGCAGCGCGGGCAGGACCAGCGTGAGCGAGATGAACGACAGGTCGGCGACCACCAGGTCCGGTGCTGGGCCGGGCACCGCCTCGAGGGCGCGGGCGTTGGTGCGTTCGAGGACCGTGACGCGCGGGTCACGACGCAGAGCATCGTGCAGCTGCCCGTAGCCGACGTCGACCGCGACCACCGATGCGGCGCCCCGTTGCAGCAGGCAGTCGGTGAACCCGCCGGTGGACGCGCCCACGTCGAGGCAGACCCGTCCGGTCGGATCGAGCCCGAAACGGTCGAGGGCTCCGGCGAGCTTTTCTCCTCCTCGGCTCACGAACGGTCTCGCGGGGCCGGTGAGGGCGAGGGCCTGCGACGGCAGCACCTGAGTCGACGGCTTCCAGGTGGGCGCCCCGTCGAGGATGACCCGACCTGCCGCAACCGCGGCCTGCGCCTGCGCGCGGCTGGCGACCAGCCCGCGCCGGACCAGTTCGGTGTCGAGTCGTCGGCGTCGCACGGCTGGGGCGGCGGGCGGCCTTCACGGTCGCGCCCGCTCGACCTCCTCCATCGCGGCCAGCTCGGCGACCAGGGTCTGGTTGACCGCGGCGAACATGTCGGGGCGATCCTCGACCGGCAGCTCACCGACCGTCTGCAGACACGCGCGCACCGCGTCCAAGGGGTCGGGCCGCTCGGATCCCGAGCCAGCGCTGCGGACGCCCGCGCCGGTCGCGGCCGGCTGCCCCCGCGTCACGACGACGGCGCGGTCGAGGAGCCGCCCTCGGTCGTCTCCGGGGTGGTGGTCGGAGCCTTCGCGGCCTTCCTCGCCGCGGTCTTCCTCGCCGCGGTCTTCTTGGCCGCCTTCTTGGCGCCGCTGCGCCCGCCCGCGGTGGCTTTTGCGGCCCGCTTCCGGGTCGATCCCTCCTCGGCGACGGCACGGCGGACGTCGGACAGCTGCCGCTGCAGTCGCTCGACGTCGTTGCGGGTCGCCAGACCCATCGCCTTGATGGCCTTGCGTGTCTCGGAGCGCACCAGCCCCGACAGCGCCTCACGGTTCTCCTGCGAACGCTGGAGCAGCTGCTCCACCAGTTCCTGGGGGTTGCGGGCCGCGGCCTCGCCCTGCTTGGCGAGGTTGCGCACGATCCGCTCCGCCTTGGTGCGGGTCACCTTCGTGATGCCGGTCACTGCTTCGAGGTACCTACTCAGTGCGTCGTTCACGTGCTGCTCCCTCGCCATCCCCTCCCGCCGACCCCACGGCGGCGGACCCCGCCGGAGCCTAGCGCAGGTGTGACCGACCTGCCCGGACGAGCCGGTAGCGTAGGAGCAGCTCGGAGGCGTGCTCGCGCAGCTCGACCAGCTCGAGGACCCACGGTCCGCCGCGCAGCTCACCGTGGACGATCCGCCGGCGGGTGGCCCCCACCAGCTGCGGAGCGACGGTCAGGAACAGCTCATCGACCAGGCCGTCGGACAGGAGCTCGGCGTTCAGCGTCGGGCCACCCTCGCAGAGCAGCCACCTGACCCCCGACCGGCGCAGCTGGCGCAGCGCGGCCGGCAGCTCGACCCGGCCACGTCCAACGGTCACCACGTCTGACACCAGCCGAAGAGCTTCCAGCCGGGTCGGGTCGGCGTCCTGGGGAACGAGCACCATGGGGCGCCACGAGGGATCGGTGAACAGCCGCGCCGCCGGTTGCAGCTGGGCGGTGGCGGTGACCACCACCATCCCCGGGACCGGCGCGAGCCCACGAGCGGCGCGTCGAGCGCGCGCCGCCTCGACCGGTCGCGGGGGACCGTAGTCCTCGATGCGGACGGTGCTGGCACCGATCAGGATGGCGTC
>DASZZX010000308.1:0-5285 GCA_036260415.1 Nitriliruptorales bacterium | reverse complement strand
TCTCCTCCACGCCGACGAGCACCTCGCTGACGGGGCGGCCCACGGCGCGGTCCGTGGAGGTGCCGAGCAGGCGCTGCGCGGCCGGGTTGATGGTCTGCACGGCGCCGTCCGCCCCGACCGCGACGAGACCCTCACCCATCGAGGCGGTGAGCACCTCCAGCCGCTTTCGCAGCGCCGCCTCGACCTCCGCCGCGCTCCGCAGCTCCCGCTCACGCCCGACGAGGGCGGAGGTCATGCGGTCGAAGGCGTCGGCGAGTCGGCCCACCTCGTCGGGCTGGTCGATGCCGGTGCGCACGTCGCGTTCGCCGGCAGCGATCCGTTCCGCAGCCGCGGTGAGCCGGCGCAACGGTCGGGTCGTGCGGCTGGCCGCCCAGGCCGCCAGGACGGCGGCCGCGAGCAGGCCGATCAGGACCGCGACGAACAGCGTGCGGGCGAGCGCACGTTCCGCACCGGCCAGGGTTCCGGCGTCCTCGCTCAGCACCAGCCACGCGACCGTGGCGGGGGGCGAGCCCAGCGGCGCGGCGGCGAGCAGCGTCGGTTCGCCGTCCACCGTGGCGACGCCCGAGCGCTCGCCCGCGGCGATCGTGGCCGCCAGGTCGGCGGCACCCTCCCCCAGCGTTGAGCTGGCGGCCGACCCGCCGACCACGACGGTGGCGTCGGCCCCGCTCGTCGCGGCAACGTCCTCCAGGTACTGCGGGTCGGTCACGCGCCGGCCGACCGCGAGCACGCCGACCTGCCGGTCACGCTGGGCCTGACCGTCCGTCACCGCGAAGACGGGTTCGGCACCCACCGCGAGCACGTCGGAGGCGCCCAGCACCACCAGCCCGCTGCTCTCGAGACCGCGGACCGCACGCTGCACGACGTCGTCGCCCACCAGCAGCAGCGACTCGGACGGCGGGAGGGCGCCGCGGTTCTCGATGCCCCAGTCGTAGGAGGCGACCAGGTCGCCGCCGGGGTCGAGCAGCAGGACGACGTCGACGTTGGGCAGTTCGGCGATCGCCGGGGCGGTGGAGCGCTGCAGGACGTCGCGGTTGCCCGCGGCCAGGCGGTCCGCCAGGGTCGTGCCGCGGGAGAAGAGCTTGGCGGTCGTCAGCATCTCGACCGTCCAGTCCGTGGTCACCTGCCCGGCCCGGCCGGTCGCGGACTGCTGCAGGGCCACCACGGCGTCACGTTGGAGGTCGCTGGTGAACACCACGCCACCCAGCGCCCCCAACCCAACGAGGAGGACCAGCAGCGCAGCCAGGAACGAGGTGACCACCCGCGACAGCAGGGTCTCGCGGGACCGCCACACCAACCAGCCGCCGAGGGTGAGGGAGCCGGCGATCGACACGATCCCGGGCAGCAGCGAACCGGCACGCAGCGCCGCCAGGTCGGAGACCGCCCACAGCCCGATGCCCGCGGCCAGCACGACCGCATCCCGACGGCGGCCCAGCACCCCGCGGAACGACGCCACCGCGGCAGCGGCTCCGGCGGCGGCAGCGGTGAGGTACGCCCCGGTCGGGGCGGCCGCGATGACCGTCGCGGTCCCACCGTCGAGCAGTCGGCCGGCGCCGCCGACGGCGACACCGACGTAGCCGGCGGCGCGCAGGTACAGCGGCCAGGCCACGTCGTCGGCGATCAGGGCACCGCCGATCAGGTGGCTGGTCGCCAGCAGGAGACCGCCGAGGGCGAGGCCCGCCCACCCCGCCCCGGCGTCGTGGCGACGAGCGACCGCGTACACGGCGAGACCCGCCGCGACGGTGAGGCCCAGGAGGTGCACCGCGAGGTGGAACGGGATCGGGACGCCGACGGTCATGGGCGATCGAGTCTAAGTGGGACCGCGACCGCTGGCTCCTCGAGCGGGCGGTGGAGGACGTGGATCCTACGGAGGTATCGACGGCCGCGGCCCACCGCTTGATGCGTGCGCGAACGCCAACCGGTGACCGCACACGTGCGCCGACCGGTGACCGCACACGTGCGCCGAGCCGGATCCGTCCGCACCGGCCCGTCCCCCGCGGGGTGGCGGTCGGGTGGGGCGGGCGGCCGTCGGGGAGAGCGGTGCCGCGTCACCACGGTCACCGCGCGGCCAGGTGGAACGCACCGGCAGGGTCGCGGCCCTCACGCAGCGCCCGCAGGGCCGTCTGCGCCTCCTTCAGGGAGCCGATCGGCACGACCAGCAGGCCGCGCGCGACGCTGGCTCCACGGGCCTCCTCGGCGTTGCCGGCCGGGACCAGGAAGATCGTGGCGGGGCGTGCGCCGTCGCGCTCGACCGCCCCGACGATCTTCTGGCGGACACCGCCGATGGCCTGCACGTCGCCGCGCACGTCGAGACGACCGGTGCCGGCGATCACCTGACCGCCGGTGAGGTCGTCGGGACCGAGCACGTCCACGACGGCCAGCGCGAACATCAGGCCGGCCGATGGCCCGCCCACCCGTCCGGCGTCGATGCGCACGTCCAGCGGCAGCTCCACGTGGTCGGTGAGGTGGGCACCGATCACCGCACGGCCGGGCGCCAGCGGGTCCTCCGCGAGGGCCAGCCGGACGTGACGGAGCCGGCCGTCGCGCCGGACGGTCAGCGCCACGTCGGCACCGACACGGCGACCCGCGATGCGCTCGACCGCGTCGTCGACAGATGCGACCCGCCCGCCGTCGATCCCCACGATGACGTCTCCCGGCGTGAGCAGGTGGTGGGCTGGCAGGCCGTCGACCACGTCGACCACCTGCGCACCCTGGGGAGCGAGCGACACGTCGTGTCCGAGTTCGCGCAGCGCAGCCGCGACCGCCACGACCTGGGAGGCGTCCATCGCCGCGACGTCGCGACGGTGCGCCTCCTCGTCGTCGGCGCCGGGGGCGTAAAGGGCGGCACGGGGCACCGGTTCCAAGTGTGGCGACACGGCGTTGGCGACCCACTCAGGCAGATCGAGGTCGGTGTCCACCGCCACGGTGGTCAGCAGCAGCTCGCCGGTGGACCCGTAGGTGCGCTCGCCCTCCACCCGCACGACCCGCAGCGCGTCGGTCGCGGGACCGGGGTGCAGCCCGACGTAGCAGCGAGGCTGCGTTGACAGCACGTGGCAGGGAACGGCCGCGCGGGCGATCAGGCCGACGGCCGCGATGCCCACCAGGAGTGACAGCAGCCGCCGCACGACACCCCACCGCCTCGGCCGGGTACCCCCCCGGCGCTGCGGACGGTAGCGGAGGCCGGTGACTGACCCCGGCTTCTGCGACGTTGCGCTGCGGGCGCACGCGGCGGCGAAGCTCCCACCTCGGGGGGTCGGTGGTGGTGCTGCGGGGCGCGTCGGTGCTGGTGCGGCGGGGCGCGTCGTGGTGGTGCCGGTTGGGCGTTCGGTGGTCGTGCCGCGGGCGCGTGCGGGCCGGTCGGACGCGCCTACGCCGGCGCGCCGCGGTGGAACAGCGAGGCCCTGCGCGGCTCGGACGCCTCGACCGACCGCGTCGGGGTCTGGGCGGCGGCCGCCTGCGGCGCCGGTCGCAGCGGCATCGCCCCGGGCGGAGGGGTGTCCCCGGCGGCGGCCTCCGGCGTCGGCGCCTGCCCTGCGGCGGACTCCTCGACGATCGCAGCGCGGTAGTAGGGACGGAACTCCAGCGGCACCTCGCGGAACACCCGCACGTCGGTCACACCGTCGTCGTTGCGCAGCCGCTCGACGCGCTCCACGGCGGTGGGGAGGTCGTCGACGTCCTCCAGCCGGGGGTCGCCGGCGGGCGTGCGGTAGCGGACCAGGTAGGTCATCTCGGCTCCGTTCGTGGCCAGGCGCGGCCAGCCCAGTTCTCGGCCGGGGCCGACGCCGACTTTACGGGCCGCCCCGCAGGCGGTGACGGCGCCTGGCCCCCGACGCGACGATCAGGCCGATCAGGTTCACGGCCAGCAGGACCGCTGCGAGCACGGCCCACCCACCCGGACCGTCCCTCTCCACCGGCGGGGCCGCCGCCGTCGCCGGCGAGCTGAGCTCGTTGGCGGGCGAGCGGTCGTGACCCTCGGGTGTCGTTGTCTCCGGGGTCGGCGACGGGGTCGGCGAGGCGGTCGGCGAGGCGGTCGGCGAGGAGGGCGGTGTGGACGCGACCGTGCCGGCGCGTGCGGGTGAACGAGGCGCCGCGGGCGCGCGGGTCGCGGCGGCGGTGTGGGCGCGTGAGCTCGACGGCGGCGGGGGCGGGGGCTGCGCGACGGGCGCCGAGGGTGCCGGTCGGGCAGCAAGAGCCGCAGCGGTGTCCAGCCGGCCGTGGCCGGTGCGGGCGTCGGGTCCCGGCGGGTCGAGGTCGACGGCCGTGTCGCGCACGCGCTGGACGGCTTGCTGCGCGGTCAGACCGGTGGCGCGCAGCAGCGCGAGCGTGCCGGCGACGTGGGGCGCCGCGTACGAGGTGCCCTCCGACTGGCCGATCGTGTGCCGCGGCGCTGGGCCGCAGGGGTCGCACCACGTGCTCACGATGTCGACGCCGGGTGCCATGATCGCGTCGGGACGACCGGAGTCCGAGAACGTCGCCGGCTGGTCCTGCCGGTCGGTGGCACCCACCAGCAGCACGGGAGAGTCGGCGCTGTAGTCGTTGGACTCGTCGCTGTCGTTGCCGGCCGCGGCGACGACCGCCACGCCACGCTCCCACGCGTAGCGGACGGCGGCGTCGGGCGCGTCGATCCCGGCGACCAGCGGCATCGTCGACGACCCAGGCTCGCGGGCGACCTCCAACGAGAGGTTGATCACGTGCGCGCCGTGATCGACCGCCCATCGGACGGCCGCGTCCACATCGTCGCTGGTGCCGCCCGCCTCGCCGTCCAGCACCCGGACCGGCATGATCCGTGCCTGCGGGGCGACCGAGGCGACACCCGACCCGTTGGAGGTCCGGGCCGCGATGGTCCCGGCCACCATCGTCCCGTGCCCGTGCACGTCGAACGGGTCGTCGTCGTCGTCCACGAAGTCGTGGCCGAGGACGCGGCCGTCGGGGCGGCGGGCGAATGACTCCATGAGGTCGGGGTGGGTGAGATCGACCCCGCTGTCGATCACCGCCACAACGATGCCCTCACCGCGGGTGACATTCCACGCCTCCGGCGCCCCGATGCGTTGCAGGCCCCACTGCTGCGGGTAGTACGGATCGTTGGGTTGAGCCTGCGCCGACGCGAGCGTGAACAGACACAGGAAGGCGGCGAGCGCCGCGACGTGGACCTTCACCGTGCCTCGGGAGCGGACGGAACCGGATGGTACGGGTCGAGGTGTGCCGACGCCGCCGGACGGCGTGTCGGGCGGCCACGACCGCGGGGGCAACCCCCCGGACCCGCTCCTACCCCCGACCCACGCCCGGTC
>DASZZX010000307.1:0-4785 GCA_036260415.1 Nitriliruptorales bacterium | reverse complement strand
GCTGTTCCTGCGCTCGTTCCACGGCGAGGACCGGGTCAACCGCCTGTGGTCCCTCGACCTGCCACGTGGATCGGAACGGCTGCTCGCCGACCCGACGGCGTTGCTGGGCGAGGTCGACGGCGAGGTCCCCGCCGAGGAGCTCGCTCGGCGCGAGCGCCGCCGCGAGACGGGTGGTGGCATCGTGGCGTACGCGGGCGACGAGAACCTGACCAGGGTCGCGTTCGCGCTGGCCGGGCGGTTGTTCGTTACGGACGTCGACTCCGGGCGGACGAGGCCGCTCGACGTCACCGGGCCCGTCTTCGACCCGCGTCCCGACCCCACAGGGCGGCGGGTCGCCTACGTGTCGGGAGGCGATCTTTACCAGTGCGACGTGGACGGGGGGGCGCCGCGCCGCCTGGCTGGGGAGCCTGCCGTGCGCTGGGGCGTGGCGGACTTCGTCGCAGCCGAGGAGATGGGTCGCGAACGCGGGTACTGGTGGTCGCCGGACGGCCGACGCCTCGCGGTCGCGCGGGTGGACGAGCGTCCGGTCGGTCGCTGGTGGCTGACCGACCCCGTCGATCCCACGTCCGAGCCGACCTGCATCGCCTACCCCGCCGCGGGCACCGCCAACCCGGACGTGACCCTGTGGGTGGTGGACCTGGACGGCCAGCGGCGACGGGTCGACTGGCCCAGCGGGGCGTTTCCCTACCTGGCGGTGGTGCGCTGGTCGCAGGACGGTGGTCGACAGCGGCTGACCCTGCTGGTGCAGAGCCGCGACCAGCGCACCGTCCGCGTGCTGGTGGTCGACCCCGCCACGGGCACCACCGAGACAGTCCACGAGCAGACCGACGACGCCTGGGTGGACCTGGTGGACGGAGTGCCGGCGTGGCTGCCGGACGGCCGGCTGGTCGTCACCACCGACCTCGACGACACGCGGCGGGTGCTGGTCGACGGCCGTCCGGTGTCGCCCCCGGGACTGCACGTGCGGCGGGTCCTGGACGTGTCGGAGGGCGGCATCCTCGTGTCCGCCTCGGCCGCCGACCCGACCGCCGTGCACGTCGTGCGCCTCGCCCCCGACGGAGGCGAGCCCGTGGCGCTGACATCCGACCCGGGGGTCCACGACGCGGTCGCGGCCGGGGATTTGGTGGTGGTGCTGTCCTCGACGCTCGCGACCACACACCCCGAGGTCAGCGTGCAGCAGGCCAGCCGCACCGTCGCGCGGATCGCCGGTCACGGCGCCGCCCCGGTCCTCGAGCCTGACGTGGAACTGCTTGAGCTGGGTGCCCGGCGTCTCCGGGCGGCGCTGCTGCGCCCCAGCGACGACCCGGGCGGGCCGCTGCCCGTCCTGCTCGACCCCTACGGCGGCCCGCACGCCCAGCGTGTGCTGCGCGCCAGGAGCGCGTTCCTGGCGCCGCAGTGGTTCGCCGACCAGGGCTTCGCGGTGCTGGTGGTCGACGGGCGTGGCACGCCGGGGCGCGGACCGATCTGGGAGCGTGCGGTGCACCTGGACCTGGCCGGGCCGGCGCTGGAGGACCAGGTCGACGCGCTGCACGCCGCCGTCGAGCACGAACCTCGCTTGGACCTCGACCGGGTCGCGATCCGTGGGTGGTCGTTCGGGGGCTACCTCGCCGCCCTGGCGGTGCTGCGCCGCCCCGACGTGTTCCACGCCGCGGTGGCGGGCGCCCCGGTCACTGACTGGCGTCTGTACGACACCCACTACACCGAGCGGTACCTCGGTGACCCGCACGAGCAGCCGGCCGCGTACCGGCGCTCGTCGCTGCTGGACGACGCGCGACGGTTGCGGCGCCCCCTGCTGCTGCTGCACGGGCTGGCCGACGACAACGTGGTCGCCGCCCACTCCCTGCGGCTGTCGCGGGCGTTGCTGGAGGCGGGACGGCCGCACGCGTTCGTCCCCCTGTCGGGCATCACCCACATGACCCCCCAGGAGGTGGTCGCCGAGAACCTGCTGCTGCTGCAGGTGGCGTTCCTGCGCGACGCCCTGGGCCTTCGGTAGCGGCCGCGGGACGCGACCACGCCACCGGGTTCCGGCGCAGACGACACCCCTCCCTGGCCGGCTCCCCGTACGGTAAGGTGAACGCCCCGCGCACGAAGGCGCCGTCGTCGCGTGACGATCTGGACCTACCTCGCCAGGCGCTGGCCGGAGGTGCTGCAGCTCACCGTCGAGCACGCGCTGCTGGTCGGCGTCGCCGTTCTCCTCGCCACGCTGATCGGTGTCACGCTCGGGACGCTGGTCTACCGCAGCGGGCTCGCCACGTCGGCGCTGCTGACCACCACGAACTCGGCGTTCACCATCCCGGCCCTCGCGTACTTCGGCGTCCTGGTGTTCCTGGTCGGACTCGGCTTCGTCCCGAGCGTGATCGTCCTGACCATCTACGCGCTCCTGCCGATCGTCCGCAACACCGTGACGGGGCTCAGGGAGGTCCCGTCCGCGGTCGTGAAGTCGGCCACCGGCATGGGGATGGGGCGCCTGCAGCGACTGCTGCGCATCGAGCTGCCCTTGGCGTGGCCGGTGATCCTGTCGGGCATGCGGGTCGCGTCCGTCATGACGGTCGGCATCGCCGCCATCGCCGCCTGGGTGGCCGGTCCCGGCCTGGGCCGCCTGATCTTCGGAGGGCTCGCCGCCCTCGGCTCGCCACGGGCGGTCCCGCAGGCGGTCGCGGGCACGGTCGGGGTCGTCCTTGTCGCGCTCGTCCTCGACGCCACCCTGGGCGCGGTCGGGAAGCTGACCACGCCGAAGGCGTTGCGAGGCACGCCCGCCGCGGGAGGAGCACGATGACCACCGATCCGGACACCGATCCGCAGCCCATGATCCGACTGGAGGAGCTCACCAAGCGGTACCCGGACCAGCTGCGACCAGCCGTCGACGCCCTGTCGCTGGACGTCCCCGAGGGTGAGATCGTCATGCTGGTTGGCCCGTCCGGCTGCGGCAAGACGACCACGCTCGAGATGGTCAACCGGCTGGTCGAGCCCACCAGCGGGCGGATCTTCCTCCAGGGCGAGGACGTGACGGACATGAACCCCGACCGGCTCCGGCGCCGCATCGGCTACGTCATCCAGCAGATCGGGCTCTTCCCCCACCACACGATCGCCCGGAACATCGCCACGGTCCCGCGCCTGATCGGCTGGGAGCGGGACCGGATCGCGGCGCGCGTCGACGAGCTCCTGGAGCTGGTCGGCCTCGACCCCGACGTCTACCGCGACCGCTACCCGAGCGCGATGTCCGGCGGCCAGCGCCAGCGCATCGGCGTGGCGCGGGCCATGGCAGCCGATCCCGCGGTGATGCTCATGGACGAGCCCTTCGGCGCCACCGACCCGATCACGCGCGAGCGGCTGCAGAACGAGTTCCTGCGCATCCAGGAGGACATCCGCAAGACGATCGTATTCGTCACTCACGACATCGACGAGGCCATCAAGATGGGCGACCGCATCGCGATCCTGCGGCAGGACTCCAAGATCGCGCAGTACGACACGCCCGAGCACATCCTGAGCAACCCCGCCGGCGACTTCGTGGAGAGCTTCCTGGGGTCGGGCATCGTGCTCAAGCGCCTCAACCTCACCCGCATCCGCGACGTCCAGCTCTCGGAGGAGTGGCCGACCGCCCGACCCTCCATGTCACGCGAGCAGATCCGCCGCCGGATGGTCGAAGCCGACCGGGGCCACGCCCTCCTGCTGGACGAGGACGGCCAGCCGCTGCGCTGGCTGCGTGCCCGCGACCTCGACGGCGACGACCCGGTCGCCGAGCGGGGCGTCCCGGTGGCGGCGGTGCTCGAGCTGGACGTGACGCTGGCAGACGCCCTCCAGGAGATGCTCACCGCGGCGCTGGGCGTCGCCGTCGTCGTCGACCGCCGGGGCGGCTACGTCGGCAGCGTCGACCTCGAGACCATCAACCTGGCGATCGAACGCATGCGCGCGGAGGCCCGCGAGCGGGACCGCAAGGAGGTGCGTTCCTCGACGCCGACCAGCGGTCACCGCGCGTGAGCACGCTGGTCACCGATCGCCGCGAGGACCGCGAGCGCCTCCGGAGGGCGCCGGAGCGGCGCGGGGGGCCCGCGCCCGGGGGGCTCCGGTCCCGCCTGCGTCGGCCCTTGCGGTACCTGGGGACGCCGCTGCTCGTGGCGGTGGCCTTCGGGCTGCTGTACCGGTACGTGCAGGCGCGGGAACTCGACAGCATCGAGGCACGGATCCTCGACGCGAGGAATCTGCAGCACGCCGCGATCGAGCACCTCGACATCTCGCTGTGGTCCACGGCGATCGTGCTCGCGACCGCCATCCCGGTCGGCATCGCGCTCACCCGGCCGTGGGCGCGGCGCGCGACCCCGGCGTTCGTGACGGTCGCCAACATCGGGCAGGGCGTCCCGGCGATCGGGACGTTCGTGCTCGCGTTCCTGATCGTCACCCGCAGCGGACGCACCGCCGCGATCGTCGGGCTGGTCGTCTACTGCTTCCTGCCCGTGCTGCGCGCGACGATGGTCGGTCTCGAGCAGGTGGACCCCGGCGTCATCAAGGCCGGTCGGGGCATGGGGTTGAGCAGGGGGCAGGTGCTGCGACGCATCGAGCTGCCGCTCAGCGTCCCGATCCTGCTGACCGGGGTGCGGACCGCGCTGGTGCTCAACGTCAGCACGGCCCCGCTGGCGGGGTTCGTCGGCGGCGGGACGCTCGGGCGGATCATCATCGGGGGCTTCGCGCAGTCCCGTGCCGTCGCGGTCCTGACCGGCGCGGTGCTCGCCGCCGGGTTCGCCTTGCTCGCGGACTGGATCGGCGGCGTCGCGGAGGACGTCCTCCGCC
>DASZZX010000306.1:0-3135 GCA_036260415.1 Nitriliruptorales bacterium | reverse complement strand
GCGAGCACGATCCCGGAGCCGGGCCGCCGCCACCGGACCAGCACCTCGTGCACCCCGTGCGCGAGCCACCACACGCCGCTCGACACGATCAGCATCAGCCCAGGAGTGGTGCGTGCGGGGGCGGGTTCCTGCACCAGGTCGGTCAGGCCCTGCCACCACAGCTGGGTGAAGGCGGTGACCTCCGCGCGGCCGGGCAGCAGGCCGTCGTCGGCGAGGTGCAGCACGTGCGTGAACACGGCGAACGCCGCGGCGCTGGCTACGGCGCTCGCGCCCGGCCCCAACCGCAGCCGGTGGGCGACGAACGCGACTGCAAGCGAGAGGCCCGCCGCGCCCCAGCCTGCGGTGAACCAGCCGTGGTCGATGAAGACCCGCTCGAGCGACAGGGTGGCGGCGAGGACGAGCACCGCCGCGCCGCTGAGGTGGAGCACGTCACGGCGCATCAGCGGCCCACCCCCGCCGGGGTCACGCCGGCCGGTCGCAGCGCCAGCTCGCGCCACGCGGCGTCGAGGGCCTGGCCGGGCCGGTGGACGGTCACGCGCCACCCGGCGCCACGCAGCGCCAGCAGCGTGCGTTCGGTGGACAGCAGGCCCCGGTCGCGGCCGGAGTGGCCTCCCGGCGCGACCACAACCGCTACACGCGCCGCAAAGCTGCGCCCCGCCCGCACCATCTCGCGCAGGTCCTCGGGCGACGGTGGCGTCACGACCGTGAGCAGGAGGCCGTTGCCGCCCAGCCCGCTGGCGAGCTGCTGCCAAACGGGCCGCAGGCTGGCGCCCCGTTCCACCCCGATGACCGCCAGCACCTCCAGGATGTGTCGCCAGCTGGTGGTCGGTAGCGGGGCGGTGGACGCGCCCGTCACCAGGCGCAGGGCGTAGCGACGCTCGGACAGGTGGTAGGCGGCGCTGGCCACGGTTTCCACCGCCTGCTCGAAGGTCGACCCCGGCCCCACCCCGCGGTGGGCGTCGCGGCGGACGTCCAGCAGCAAGGTGGCCTCGACGTCCTGGGGGGACTCCTCCTGCTTGATCATCAGCTTGCCGCGGTGGGCGGTGCACCTCCAGTGGACCTTGCGCAGGTCGTCGCCGCGGACGTACTCGCGCACGTTGGCGAACTCGCCGGAGGTGGCCACGGGGCGCGGGGCGCCGTCGTAGGAGGTCCCCTGGCGCCCCAGCGGCGGGAGCACGTCGGGCAGTGCCCACACCGGCGGGTAGACGACCACCTCGACGGTGCCGCCGAAGCGGACCGGCCGCTGCGCCACGCCGAAGGGATCGCGCAGGTTGACCAGAGCCGGCCCGATCGTGTAGCGCCCCCGCTGGCGCCCGCGCAGCGGGTAGACGAGCTGCCGGGTGGCTCCCGACGGGAGGGGGTCCAGCACGAACCGGGGCGGGTCGGCGAGCACCGCAGGCGCGAGGTCCTCCACGACGAGAGCGGCCGTGGGCAGCCGCCCGTCGTTGCGCAGGTCGAGCACCACCTCGCCGTCGGCGTCGTGGAAGAGGCGCTGGGGATGCACCGCACGGCGCAGGGCGAGCTGGGCGCTGGCGACGCGCGCGTATCCGACCGCGAGGGCCAGCAGCGCCACGGTCGCGACCGCTGCCATCCACAGCTGGGGGATCGCGAGCAGCCGGCCGACCACCCAGGTGGTCGGGGCCGCCACCAGGAGGAGCTTGCCGCGGTCGGTCAGCACACCGTCACCGCCGCGAGGTCATCGCGTGGGAGCGGGCAACCCGTCCACCACGTCGGCCACGACGTCGAGCGGCAGCAGTCCCGCCAGCTGGGACTCGGGCCGCAGGATCAGCCGGTGCGGGAGCACGTGGGGGACGAGGATCTTCACGTCGTCGGGGGTGGCGTAGTCACGTCCGTCGGTCGCCGCCAGCGCTCGCGCCGCCCGCAGCAGCGCGAGCGACGCGCGGGGCGAGGCCCCGAGCTCGACGTCCTCGTGCACACGGGTGGCGCGGCACAGCGCGACGATGTAGCGCTCGACCGGTTCGGCGACGTGGACGTCGCGGACCAGCTCGATCGAGGCCGCGACCGTCGCCGCGTCCGCCACCGGCGTGAGGCGCGACAGGCGGTCGCCGTGCCCGTGCCTGCGCAGGATGTCCAGCTCCGCGTCGACGTCCGGGTAGCCGATCGCCAGCCGCATCATGAAGCGGTCGCGCTGAGCCTCCGGCAGCGGGTAGGTGCCGTCGAGCTCGATGGGGTTCTGCGTCGCCATCACGAGGAACGGCACCCCCAGCTCGTAGGTGACACCGTCCACGGTGACCGTGCGCTCCTCCATCGCCTCCAGCAGCGCGGACTGGGTCTTCGGCCCGGCCCGGTTGATCTCGTCGCCGAGCACCACGTTGGCGAAGACCGGGCCCGGCTTGAACTCGAACTCGCCGGTGTCGGGGCTGTAGACGGTCACGCCGGTGACGTCCGAGGGCAGCAGGTCGGGTGTGAACTGGATGCGCTGCACCGAGCAGTCGATCGAGCGGGCCAGTGCCTTGGCCAGCAGGGTCTTGCCGACCCCCGGGACGTCCTCGATCAGGATGTGGCCCTCCGCCAGGAGCGCGACCACCGCCAGGCGGACCACCTGCGGCTTGCCCTCGACGACCGAGCGGACGTTGTGCTCGATGGCCTCGAGGGTGCTCGCGAGCCGGGAGAGGTCGAGCCGCGAGCGCCGTTGACGCGCTGGCCCCGCCACCGTCCTCGCCACCGCGTCCTCCGCTGGACCGGGTGCCGGCCCGTCCGCCGCGGATGGTAGCGACCGCCGCGAGGCCGCCTCCGTGGGGCGGGGAGGTCGCGCGTTCGCCGCGCCCCGGCCTCGGCGGTCGGCCGCGTCCCGGCCTCGGCGGTCGGCCGCGCCCGGCTGTTCCGTGGCCCCTGCCGGTCGATCGTGCGCCCCCACGGTCGCAGGTGACCGCGACGACGCACGATCTGGGCAGGGGCGGCCGACACCTGTCAGGTGCGTGCGCCGCCGCGAACGCAGCTCGACGGTCCCCGGGCCGGGAACAGCCGTACACTGCCCCGCGTGGACGACACCCCGGCGACCCACGACCCGGCCAGGGCCCTGGGTCGGTCGCCGACCGTGGCCGGGCGTCACACCGTCGCAGCAGGTCCGGCGCTGGTGCTGAACGCCTCGATGGAACCGCTCGCGGTGGTGAC
>DASZZX010000305.1:0-11533 GCA_036260415.1 Nitriliruptorales bacterium | reverse complement strand
GCTGCCACGACAGGTGACGTGACCGTGGCGGTGCTGCCAGCGGCGGGGTGAGCGTGATTCCCGAGCGCGGTCACGTCGGCGGCCGAGCCCCGCCCTGGCGGCTGCTGCCACGACAGGTGACGTGACCGTGGCGGTGCTGCCAGCGGCGGGGTGAGCGTGATTCCCGAGCGCGGTCACGTCGGCGGCCGAGCCCCGCCCCGTCGCCACGGATGGTCCACCGGGCATCCGACGGGGGGTGACGCACCCCGCCGACAGGCGACTGGCGGGACCGGTCCGAGTACTTCGACCAGGTTGGTTACGCTGCTCGCCTCCACGCCGATCCGGATGTCTGTTGCTGCGCGCCATCGTGCTCGGTCTCGTGCAGGGACTCACCGAGTTCCTGCCGGTGTCGTCGTCGGGTCACCTGGTGGTGGTGCCGTACCTGCTGGGATGGCCGCAGCCGACGCTGGCCTTCGACGTGGCGCTGCACGCCGGCACCCTGGTCGCGGTCGTCGCCTACTTCGCCGGGGACATCTGGTACCTGACGACCCGCTCGCTGGGCATCGGTGTCGTCGAAGGGGGGGAGACCGCTCGGGTCCGCCTGACCCTCGCATTGCTGGCCGTGGGGTCGGTCCCGGCGGCGCTGGCCGGGCTGACCCTCGAGAGCGTCGTCGCCCTGGCGTTCGCGCGTCCCCTGTGGGTGGCCGGGTTGTTCCTTGTGACGGCGGCGCTGCTGACCGTGGCGGAGGCGGCACGACGCCGACGCGCCCGAGCCGTGGTCGCGGGTGGCGCGATGGATGCCCACCCGCGCGTCCCCGCGGACGTCGACCCGGGGCGCGACGAGACCACCGTGGGGTGGGTGGACGCGTTGGTCGTGGGCGCCGCACAGGCGCTGGCACTGTTCCCCGGCATCTCCCGCTCGGGTGCGACCATCGCCGTCGGGATGCTGCGCGGCCTGTCGCGCGAGGCGGCGGCGCGCTTCTCGTTCCTCCTCATGATCCCGGCTGTGGCGGGCGCCACGATCCTCAAGGTCCCCGATCTGGCCGGTGTGGAGGCCGGAGGCTTCTCCCCGGCCGCCATCGTGGTCGGTGCGGCGGTGGCCGCCGTCTCCGGGTACTGGGCGGTGAGCTACCTGCTGCGGCTGGTGCAGACCGACGACCTGACCGGCTTCGCGCGCTACCTGGTCCTGGCCGCGGTCCTGGTGGGAGCGGCGTACCTGTGGATCGGCCCCGTCAGCCACGTGTGAGCCTGCGCACCGACGCCGGGCGGGTGATCAGCCGTCCCGGTCCTCGACCGTGATGGCCCACCGCTCGTGGTCGCGCCACGCACCGCCGATGTACAGGTAGCGGGGGGAGAAGCCCTCGTAGCGGAACCCGCAGCGTTCGACCAGCGCCTTCGACCGATCGTTGCCCGGCTGGATGTTCGCCTCGAGCCGGTGCAGGCGGAGGGTCCCGAAGGCGCGGTCCAGGACCAGCTCCAGCCCCTCGGTCATGTAGCCCTGACCGGCGTGGTCCGCGAAGGCGTAGTAGCCGAGGTAGGCGCTGCGGAAGACCCCGTACACGATCTGGGTCAGGTTGAACACGCCGCCGATCTCGCGTTCCTCGCGGAGGCACAGCAGCGAACAGTCGGTGTCCTCGGCTGCGCCCCGCTCGAGGTACTCGTCGAACTCCCTAGGGGTGCTCGGGGCGTCGACCCACGGCTCGTGGAAGGCGACGCTCGCCCGCGCCAGACGGACGAACTGCTCGCGGTCGGCCGCCTCCGGCGGCCGCAGGAAGACCCGGCCTGACCGCGGCATCGGCGTCTACCGGCCGCTCACGGACATCTCGGCGACCAGCACGGTGGACCCGCCGAGGGCGCCGTGGAACGGCAGGAAGCGTAGGTCGTCGCCGACCACGGTGATGGCGCGGAGCAGCTCGACGATGGTGGAGGCCACCGTCGCCTCCCGGAAGGGTTCGGCGAGCTCGCCGCCGCGCACCGCCAGCCCGGTCACCCCGACGGAGAAGTCGCCGCTGATCGGGTTGGCACCCGAGTGCAGCCCTGCGACGTCCTGCACGTACACGGCCTCTCCGGCTGTTGCCAGCACCCGAGCCGGGTCGAGCGGCCCTGGCTCCAGGTAGAGGTTGGTGGGGGCGATCCCCGGTGAGCTCGTGAAGCTGCCCCTCGACGCGTTGCCGGTGGACGAGGCACCCTCCCCGAACCGCAGCGCCGACCAGGTGTTGTGCAGGAAGGACCGCAGGGTCCCCCCCTGGATGAGCGCCGTGGTGTGCTGGGGAACGCCCTCGCCGTCGAACGGGGCGGTGGCCGGGCCATCGGCCAGGAGCCCATCGTCCAGCAGGGTGAGGTCCTCTCCCGCCACCTGGTCACCGAGGCGGTCGGCGAACAACGACCGGCCCTTGAGGACCGCCTCCGCCGACAGGGTCCGTGCCAGGACGCCGAGGAACGACGCCGTGGCGTACGGGTCGAACACGACCGCGGTGCGTCGGCTGTCCGGTTTGGTGGCCCCGAGCAGGCGGACGGCCCGTTGGGCTCCCTCACGTCCGGCCGCCTCCACGTCGAGTTCGTCGGCGGAACGACCGATGGTGACGCCGAGCCCCGTCTGGGTCTCGTCGTGGTCGGAGGCCAGCGGCATGACGAACGCCCAGGCGTCGGTGCGTGCGGCGGTCAGTGCCAGACCCTCCGTGGAGGCCAGCGCGGCCCTCACGTACACATCGCCGTACTTGGCGATGTCCACGCCACGCACCCGCGGGTCGTCGGTGGCCACACGCTCGAGCTCCAGCGCGAGACGGATCTTCTCCTCCACCGGCGTGTCGAGCAGCCGCGAATCGACCAGCTCGCCGACCTCGGCGGGCGCCTGGGACGTCGGCAGCCGGTTGGCGTCGTCGGGTGTGGCCACCACGGCGTTGGAACGCGCCTCGGTCAGCGCCTCGCCCAGACCGACCTCGTTGACGACCGCGGTGGACGCGTAGCCCTGCCGGCCCTCCACGATCACTCGGACGCCCACGCCGCGGGTCTCCGCTGAGGACAGGGCATCGACCTCGCCGCGGAGGGCTTCGACTTCGGTCTCGACCTTCCGCAGGGCGAAGGCCTCGACCTGCTCGCCGGCCCGTGCGCGTTCGACCACCCGCCGGGCGAGCTCGAGCAGCGCCTCGGGACCCTCATCCACGGTCACGCCGTGCCTCCCACCGTGATGCGCGCGATGCGCAGGGTGGGTGTGCCGAACGCGACCGGTGCACCCTGCCCGTCCTTGCCGCAGATGCCCTGCTTCTGGGCGAAGTCGCTGCACACCGCGTCGATCCTGCGCAGCGTCTCGGGTCCGTTGCCGACCAGGTTGGCGCCCCGCAGGGCGTGGCGGACCTCGCCGCCCTCCACGAGGTAGGCCTCAGTCATGCCGAACACGAAGTCGCCCGTGGCCGGGTTGACCTGCCCACCGCCGAGCCCCTTGCACAGCACGCCGTGGTCGAGACCGGCGATCACCTCCTCGGGGTCGCCCGACCCTGGGAGGATGTAGGAGTTGGTCATGCGGGGGATCGGCAGGTGGGCGTACGACTGGCGCCGGCCGTTGCCGGTCGCGGTCAGGCCGAGCCGGCGGGAGCTCTTGCGGTCGGTCATGTAGTCGGTGAGGACGCCCGCGTCGAAGAGCACCGTCCGCTGGGCCGGGGTGCCCTCGTCGTCGAAGGCGAACGACCCCCAGCCGTTCTGCACGGTGGCGTCGTCCACCCCGGACAAGAGATCGCTGCCGATCCGCTCGCCACGCTTGCCGGCGTAGACGCTGGCCTCCTTGGCGACGATGTCGGCCTCGAGCCCGTGTCCACACGCCTCGTGGAACAGCACCCCGCCATCGCCGCGCCACAGGACCACGGGCATCTCCCCGCTCGGCGCGGGCCGGCTGTCGAGCATCGCGACCGCCTGACCGGCTGCCCGACCGGCGACGTCCTCGGGCGGGTGGGCGTCGAACAACTCGTGGCCCGCTGTCGCCCCGGGACCATCGAATCCGGTCTGGACCACACCATCGCGGGCAGCGATCACCTGCACCGCGAAGCGGGTGCGGGTGCGTCGGTCATCGACCAGCCGCCCCTCGCTGTTGGCGATCAGGACGTCGGTGGTGGCGTCGAGGTGGGTAGCCACGACCTGTCGGACGTCGGCTGACAGGTCACGGGCGGCGGTGTCGGCGCGGGTGGCGAGCTCGACCAGGCGTTGCTTGTCCGCCTCGAACGGGTCGATCCTGACCGGGTGCTCGACCCGACGCTGGGGTCGCGTCAGGTCGGCGACCTCGCGCCCGGCGGGTCCCCTGGCACCGGCGGCGGCGACGCGCGCGGCCTCCAGCAGGGCGCCGCGGTCGAGCACGTTGGTGTAGGCGTACGCGGTGGTGGCACCGCGGCTGACGCGGATGCCGGCGCCGATGTCCAGCGAGGAGGTCAGCTCCTCGATGCGGCGGTCCTCCAGCCGCAGCGAACGTCCGCGTCGGTGCTCGGCGTACAGCTCGGCGAAGTCGGCACCCCCCGACAGGGCCGTCTGGAGGACCTCGCGGATCAGCGGTTCGTCCAGGCGCTCCTGCAGAAGGCTCACGTTCACTCCAGGCGGGAAGCGGGGAGCGTAGCAACCACCCCGGCGGGCACGGCACGGCCACCTAGCGGCGCGCGAGGGGCTTGTAGCGGATGCGCTGCGGCCGGTCGGCCTCGGGGCCGAGCCGGCGGCGGCGGTCCTGCTCGTACTCGCTGTAACCGCCCGGGAACCAGAACACCTGGCTGTCCCCCTCGAACGCCAGGATGTGCGTCGCGACACGGTCGAGAAACCAGCGGTCGTGGCTGATGAGCACCGCGCAGCCGGCGACGTCAATCAGCGCCTCCTCCAGCGCCCGCAGTGTGTCGACGTCGAGGTCGTTGGTCGGCTCATCGAGCAGGATCAGGTTGCCGCCGGTGCGCAGCAGCTTCGCCAGGTGGATGCGGTTGCGCTCCCCGCCCGAGCAGCGACCCACGAGTTTCTGCTGGTCCGCCCCGCGGAAGTTGAAGGTGGCACAGTAGGCGCGCGCGTTGACCTCGCGGCCGCCGACGTCGAGGATCTCCTGCCCGCCACTGATCTCCTCGAACACGGTGCGGTCGGGGTCGAGTGCGTCACGGCTCTGGTCGACGTAGGCCAGCTGCACGGTGTCGCCCACCCGCAGCTCCCCCCGGTCGGGCTGCTCATCGCCGACGATCATGCGCACCAGCGTGGTCTTGCCGGCACCGTTGGGGCCCACCACCCCGACGATGCCGCCGGGTGGCAGCGAGAAGGTCATGTCCTCGATCAGCAGCCGGTCGCCGAAGCCCTTGCTGACGTGCTCGGCCTCCACGACGAGGTCGCCCAGCCGCGGCCCGTCGGGCAGGACGATCTCGGCCGTGGCGGTCCGCTCCGCCGGTCCGCGTGCCAGCAGCGACTGGTACGCCTGGATGCGGGCTCTGCTCTTGGCCTGACGCGCCCTGGGCGACTGCCGCACCCACTCCAGCTCGCGGGCGAGGGTGCGCTGGCGGGCGGATTCCTGCTTGTCGTCCCGCTCGAGCCGCTGGCGCTTCTGCTCCAACCAGCCGGAGTAGTTGCCTTGGTAGGGGTAGCCCTTGCCACGGTCGAGTTCCAGGATCCACCCGGCCACGTTGTCGAGGAAGTAGCGGTCGTGGGTGATGGCCACCACCGTGCCCGCGTACTCCTGCAGGTGACGCTCCAGCCAGGCGACGGACTCGGCGTCGAGGTGGTTGGTGGGCTCATCCAGGAGCAGGAGGTCGGGCTGCTGCAGCAGCAACCGGCACAGCGCGACCCTCCTCCGTTCACCACCTGAGAGGGTGGTCACGTCCGCGTCACCGGGCGGGACGCGCAGCGCGTCCATCGCGATCTCGACCGTGCGGTCGAGATCCCAGGCGTTCGCGGCATCGATGGCGTCCTGCACCTCCGCGAACTCCGCGTACACCTTCTCCAGCTCGGCGTCATCGAGCGGTTCCGCCATGCGAGCGCTCAAGGCGTGGAACCGTTCCAGCAGCCCGACCGCTCCCCCGACCCCCTCCATCACGTTGCCGCGGACGTCCTTGCCGGGGTGCAGCTGCGGCTCCTGCGGCAGGTAACCGACCGAGTAGCCCTGCGCCAGCCAGGCCTCGCCGTCGAACTCGGTGTCCTGGCCCGCCATGATGCGCAGCAGGGAGGACTTCCCCGCGCCGTTGGGACCGATCACACCGATCTTGGCGCCCGGCAGGAACGACAGCCAGATGCCGTCCAGGATGGTCCTGCCAGGAGGCACGACCTTGGCCAGGCCCTTCATCACGTAGATGTACTCGGCCACGCGTGAACCTTGGTGGTCGGTCGCGGGGCGGGCCAGGCTACCGGCGCCCGTCGTGACCGGTGGCGGCGCACGCAACGGGCGCCGCGGCAGGGCGTCAGTCGGTCGGTTCCGGCCCGGCCTCGGCGACGATCTCGAAGCCCGGCCGCAGCCGGAGCATCCCCAGGTCGTAGCGCTGGCCGATCGCGTCACGGGTGCGCTGATCGTCGACGGTGATGGCCACGTCCACCGTCTGGCCGGCCACGTCGATGTCGTGTGCGAATAGGACCCGACCGGGCAGGCGTGCGCGCAGCTCCTCATCGCGGTTGATGGCGGTCTGGGCGCGCGCCAACTGATCCTCGGTGTAGAGGGCCTGGACGGCGCGGAAGGGGTCCTCCGGCCGGAACGGTCGCTCCTCGACCGGGGAGTCGATCGGTCGGCTCGGGTCGATCCTGTCGACGTGCACCGCGCCAGCTGTCAGGGCTCCGGTCACCGTGGCGGGGCTCCAGGCCACCCCGTGGTTGATCCGCGGGTGGGGCATCTGCTCGACCGTGACGCCGGTCAGGGGCACACCAGGTCCGTACGCGCAGGAGGGGACCCCAGGGTCGCTGGCGGTGGTGTCCGCCCAGTACAGACCTTGGCAGAACACGGCCGTTCCGTCGGGCTGGACGATCACGGTGCCGACCCCGCGGACCTCCCGTCCCTCGCCGACCGTATCGTCCGCGGACGACTCCTCCACCCGTAGCTGCGGCACCGGTGACGCGACCGCCCGCGCGATCGCCACCGCGCCCGCAGTCAGCGCCACGGCGACGGCCACCGTCGCGGCCTGCGTGACGTGCCGCCACCGCGGACCCCGGCGCCGCAGCCGGTCGGTCCCGGTGCCCACCGTGGAAGTCGGTGCCGTGCGGTGCAGGCGGGTCCCCTCGCCACCAGCATGCGTGTCTATCACCCGTGCCTCCCCACCCGGCTCCTCTGACCTCCCCGCAGGGGCGGTCAGCTCGCACCGCGACACCGGAGCATCCCCGACGCCGGCAGCGTCGGCAAGCTTCAGCTCGACCGGCGCCCCGCGCCCCGTCCGGCGCCCCCGCGGGCCTCGATGACCACACTGCCCTCGTGCCGCGACCACTCCCGTCCGGCGCCCCCACCCACCCGCCGGCCCGAAGATCGTGCGTGGTTGCGCTGGCATCGTGGCGGAAGGACGCACGATCGAGTCGACGGGTACCGTGCCGCCATGCACCCCCTGGCCGCCGGCCTCCTGATCTTCTTCACGTCCGCTGCGGTGCTGGTCCTTGAGATCCTCGCCGGGCGGCTGCTCGCCCCGTACGTCGGCGTGACCCTGGAGACCTACACCGGCGTCATCGGGACTGTGCTGGCCGGGATCTCGCTGGGAAGCTGGTTGGGCGGGCGGGCCGCGGACCGGATGGACCCGCGACGCCTGCTCGGCCCGCTGGTCGCTGCGGGCGGTGTGCTGGGCCTGCTGGCACCCGCCGCGATCGCGTCGCTGGGAGCGTCCGTCTCGGTGCGCCAGAGCGGTCCCGTCGGCGTGGTCCTGCTGGCCTTCGTCGGGTTCTTCGCCCCGGCCGCGACCCTCAGCGCGGTCACCCCGACCGTCGTGAAGCTGCAGCTGGCTGACCTGCGCAACACCGGCACCGTGGTGGGCCGCCTCGCCGCGTTGGGCACCGCCGGCGCGATCGTGGGCACGTTCGCGACCGGTTTCCTGCTGGTGGCGGCGCTCCCCAGCCGCGCGATCGTGTTGGGTCTGGGCGGGGCGCTGGTCGCGCTCGGTGCGGTTCTCTGGCTGGGACTGCGTGGCGACGCCCGCGGCGGAGCGGCCGCGCTGGCGCTGCTGGGAGTGGCCGCGACGGGGACCTCGGCGGCGACGCTCGGAACCTGCACCTACGAGAGCCCCTACTTCTGCGCGCGGGTGGTCCCGGAGGAACAGGACCCGTCCCGTCGCCTGCTGCTGCTCGACACCGTGCAGCACAGCTTCGTCGACGTCGACGACCCGACCTACCTGCGCTTCAGCTACGCCCGCACCGCCAGCGACGTGCTGGCCGCGGTGGCTCCGACGGGCGCCCCGCTGGACGCCGTGCACGTGGGTGGGGGAGGGTTCACGCTGCCGCGCTACCTGGCGGCGACGCGGCCTGGCTCCACCAGCCACGTGCTCGAGCTCGACCCGGCGCTGGTGGAGGTGGCTCGCGAGGAACTCGGACTGGAGCCGGAAACCGGTCTCGACATCACGGTCGGGGACGCTCGTGTGACGCTCCCGCAGCTGCCCGAGCGCGACTACGACGTCGTGATCGGCGACGCGTTCAGCGGCCTGACCGTCCCCTGGCACCTCACGACGTCGGAGTTCCTGCGCGAGGTGCAGGCACGCCTGCGTCCCGGCGGCGTGTACGTGATGAACCTGATCGACTTCCCGCCCAACGCCTTCGCGCGGGCGCAGACCGCCACGTTGCGGCGGGTCTTCGACCACGTCGCCGTGCTGGCCCCGCCCGCACGGCTCGCCAACCGTGAGGGCGGCAACTTCGTCCTGGTCGCGTCGGACCGTCCGCTGCCGCTGGACGCCGCCCTCGCGCGCAACGCCCGCCGGGGCGACGACGACGCGGCGCTGGTGGGGGCAGCGCTGGGCCGGTTCGTGGGGGACGCGCCGACGCTCACCGACGCCTACGCGCCGGTCGACCAGCTGATGAACCCGAGACGGCCGTGACCGGCCAGCCGTCCGACCCGGTGGCGGCCTGGCGCCACGCCGCGGAGGGGGCGGCGATCCCCCGCAGCGCGCGCGAGTACCTGCCGGAGCTGCTCGCCGAGCTCGAGCGCGCGGTCGCCGAGGGACGACCCGACCGCGACGAGCTGGCGGCGCGCTGGCGGGCCGAGCGCGGGACCGACCGGCGTGGCCGGGCGCTGCGCATCCTCGACCGGGTCGGGTTGCTGGAACAGGCGCTGCAGGCGGTCCAGGAGGCCCGCCGGGGCCAGACGCGGTGACCCCTCCGCACTTCGACGCGGTGGCCGTCAGCGCCGCTCGACCGTCGGCGGGGCGTCCTGCTCGTCCCGCCCGGTCTGGTCGCGTGCCGGGTCGACGAACGCTTCCGCGTTGAGCACCACACGGTGGTCGACCACGCCGCGGCCGTGGGCCTCGTCGCCCTCGTCACCGGTCGGTCGGGTGTCCAGCTCGGCGAGCAAGGGCGCGCGGCCGTAGAGGATCAAGGTGTCGCCCGGGCGCACCGGGGTGTCGCCCCGGGGCACCCCGACGTAGCTGCCGTCAGGGCGGGTGATGCCGAGCACGATGATGCCCTCGTCGGTGAGCCGCCGGTCGGCGAGAGTCTCGGTGACGATCCAGTCATCGGGGTCCACGGTCATCTCGGTGACCGCGTAGTCGCCCGAGAGCTTCAGCAGACGCGCGTAGTCGCGGGTGTCGAGGTCGGTGTACTCGCGCAGCAACCGGGCGATCGCCTGGGTGAGCAGACGGTCGACCCGGTCGTTCCTCGCTACTGCCCACACCACCAACAGACCGCCCAGCAGCAGGCCCAACCGCAGGAACGCGTCGCCGCGGTCACCGACGTTGGTGAACGAGATCGCCAGCGTGCCGATGATCGTCACGATCCCGGCGTTGCCGATCAGCATCAGCGCCATGATGATGCGGCGTCGGATCGGGTGGTCGACCACGCGCTCCGCCTCGACGGTGGTGAACCCGGTGCCGGTGAGCGCGGACCGCGCCTGGAAGCGGGCCGACTCGCGGGACAGTCCGGTGACGCTCAGGGCGACGGTGGCAACGCGGGCGATGAGGATCGACACGACGACCGCGATGATCACCGTGGCGACCGCGACCACCGTGTCTCCTTCCTTCGGACTGCCACCATGGTCGCCCAGCGCCGCCTGTGCGCGCAGGTGCCTCCCCGTCCGGTGGTGCTCCGGCGTCCCCGCGGCCGCCGCTCCCCGGTGGCAGCCGGGGGTCGACCGGTACGCTGCAGCGTTCCGACACCGAACGCAGGGACGAGGTGCAGGGCACGCGACGGGCAACGTCGCCGGCGAGGCTGCTCGCCGCGCTGGTGCCGCTCGTGGCCGTCGGCGTGGTCGTGCTGGTCGCCACGGGAGGGGCGCCCTCCGCGGAGGACGCCAGCGTCACCGGGCTCCGGCTGACCCCGCCGGCTGAGCGGGTCACCGCCCCGAGCGACCGCGCCCCGCTGCTGGTCGCCGACGGCGCAGCGGGTCTCGGCGACTTCCGTGGGGACGTTGTCGTGCTCAACTTCTGGGCGTCGTGGTGCGGGCCGTGCCGCGCCGAGCAGCCCGAGCTGAACGCGGCATACCGGCAGCTGGCCGGACTGGACGTGACGTTCCTCGGGGTGGACCTGCAGGACACCGAGGCCAACGCGGCTGCCCACTGGCGCGAGTTCGACGTGCCGTACGACTCGCTGCTGGATCCCGCGAACGTCTACGCCTCGAAGTTCCGCGGGGTGGGTCCGAGCGCCATCCCCACCACCATCTTCATCGACCGCCAGGGCCGCGTCGCAGGACGGCACTTCGGGAAGACGACGACCCCCGACGTTGTTGCGGTCGTACGGGATCTGCTGCGCGAGGAGCCTTCCTGACCCGCGCGGCCGGTACCCTCGAGGTCTGCCCCCGTAGCTCAGTGGAGAGAGCGGGAACCTCCTAAGTTCTGTCACGCGCAGGTTCGATTCCTGCCGGGGGCACGTTCCCAGCCGAACCCGAGCCGCACGTCGTGCCGTCCCTTACCGCCGCGAGGCACGTCGCCGGCCGCACATCCCGGGGGGATGTCGACGTCCTTCGGGCTGCGGACGGTCAGTGCTCCCCGCCGGTCGCGCGACCGTCGTCGCGCCCTGTCCGTTGGGGCGGGGGGTCAGAGCGGACCGGGGCCGGTCTGCCACGGACGCGGCCACCGGCACCGATACGGTGGCAACGGGCGAGAGGATCGCAGCCGTGGAGGTGGGCGCGACCACCGACGTCGGCCTGCAGCGCGCACGCAACGAGGACGCGCTGCTGGTCGACGAGGATGCGCGGGTGTTCGCGGTCGCGGACGGCCTGGGAGGCCACCCGGCCGGTCACCTGGCCAGCCGCATCGCGGTGGACACCCTCCGACGTGCGCTGCACCGCTCGTCGCTGGACCGTGACGAGGGTCCCGACCAGGTGCTCTCCGCTGCCCTGCGGGAAGCGCACGAGGCGGTGCTGGAAGGGGCGGCCGAGGACCCGTCACGGACGGGGATGGGTACCACGGTCGTGCTCACGATGCTGGCCGACGGGGATCACGAGGCGTGG
>DASZZX010000304.1:0-3578 GCA_036260415.1 Nitriliruptorales bacterium | reverse complement strand
GCGACGGCCGGGCCAGGTGCGAGGGGCCGGGCAGGCACGAGGGGCCGGGCAGGCACGAGAGGCGGGTCAGGCCGGCGTGGACCGCGGCGCGACGCGGTAGCGGATCCCCTCGGGGACGATCCGGTCGTAGGTGGTCGTGCGCTCGGCGACGGGCCGTCCCGCCCTGGCCGCGGTGGCCCGCAGTGCCTCCGGGGTCTGGCGGATGCCGTGCTCGCTGCCGGCCATGCGCGAGATGGTCTCCTCCATCAGAGTCCCGCCCAGGTCGTTCACGCCCCCCTGCAGGATGGTCACGGCGCGCTCGAGGCCCATCTTCACCCACGAGAGCTGGATGTTGTCGATCGCGCCTTGCAGCAGCAGCCGCGCGACCGCATGGACCCGGCGGTTCTCCTCCCACGTCGGGCCGGGACGGGCCACGCCGGCCAGGTAGATGGGCGCCTGCTGGTGCACGAACGGCAGCGGCACGAACTCGGTGAAGCCACCGGTCCGCTCCTGCATCGAGCGCAGCAGCTTGAGGTGGGCGACCCAGTGCCGCGGCTCGTCGACGTGCCCGTACATCATGGTGGCGGTGGAGGGGATGCCCAGCTCGTGCGCGGCCGTGATGACCTCCATCCACGCCGCCGCCGGCAGCTTCCCTTTGGTCAGCACCCAGCGGATGTCGTCGTCGAGGATCTCCGCGGCGGTACCCGGCACCGAACCCAGACCGCACCGCTTGGCCTCCTCCAGCCACTCGCGGGTGGAGATGCCCAGCCGGGTGGCGCCGTTGCACACCTCCATCGGGGAGAAGGCGTGCACGTGCAGTTCCGGCACGCGCGTCTTCACTGCATCCAGCACGCGGAAGTAGTAGTCGCCACCCAGGTCGGGGTGGATGCCTCCCTGCATGCACACCTCGGTGGCGCCGGTCTCCCAGGCTTCCTGGGCGCGATCGGCGACCTCCTCCAGCGAGAGGTTGTACGCGTCACGGTCGTTGCGACGCTGGGCGAAGGCGCAGAACCGGCAGCCCGTGTAGCAGATGTTGGTGAAGTTGATGTTGCGATTCACCACGTAGGTGACCACCTCACCCACGCGCTCGGCGCGCACCTCGTCGGCGGTGCGGCACAGCGCCTCCAGTTCGACGCCGGTGGTGTCGAACAGCAGCAGGGCTTGGCTGTCGTCGAGCAGCCGTCCCCCGCGGGCCTTGGCCAGCGCCGCGGCCACCTCGGGACGGACCGCCGAGCGGGCCGAGCGCTCGACACGCCGACGGTTGCCCGCCGCGACCCCGGAGGCGATGAAGTGGACGTCCCCGTAGACCGCGCGGTGGTCGGCGGCGTCCGCCGCCCGGGTGTTGCGCCCGTCGGCGGCCGAGCCGGCCGCCTCGTCACCCGACACCACAGCGAGCATCTCCGCCGTCATCGAAGCGGTCACGGTGCCGTCGTCGGGGTCCTGCCACGGGTGTGGCCGCGGCCGTTGCCCCTCACGGGCGAGACCATCGGCTGTGGCCAGCGCGCGCACGGGTCCACGCATGCGACCCGCCAGCCACGGGTCGGGTGTCAGCACGTACTCGGGGTGGGCCGCCAGTCGCTCGACCAGCACGAACCCTTGCGCGGCCGAACGGCGCGCCAGTTCGTCCAGGTGTGGCCAGGGCATCTCGGGGTTGACGTGGTCCGGAGTCACCGGCGACACGCCTCCCCAGTCGTCGATGCCGGCCCGCAGCAGCGCGCCGTACCTGCCGGGTGACAGGTTGGGCGGGGCTTGGACGTGCGCCTTGGGACCGAGCACGATGCGCGTCATGGCGATCGTCGCGAGCAGGTCCTCGAAGGTGGGCTCGGGACGGTGACGGAACGCTGTGTCGGGCTTGGCGCGGAAGTTCTGGACGATGACCTCCTGCACGTGCCCGTAGCGGCGGTGGAGGTCGCGCAGGGCGAACACCGTGTCGGCCCGCTCCGGCAGCGTCTCCCCGATCCCGATCAGGAGACCCGAGGTGAACGGCACGGACAGCCGCCCGGCGTCCTCGATGGTTCGCGACCGCACCTCCGGGTCCTTGTCGGGAGCCTTCCAGTGCGCTTGACCCCGCTCGAGCAGGCGACGTGACGTCGACTCCAACATCAGACCCATGGACGCCGACACCTGCTTGAGGGTCGCCAGGTCGGTCCACGACATCACGCCGGGGTTGAGGTGGGGCAGGAGCCCGGTCTCCTCGATCACGCGGATGGCGACGGCTCGCAGGTACTCGAGGGTGGTGGCGTACCCGTGCGACTCCAGCCACGCCTGCGCCCTCGGGTAGCGGCGCTCGGGCTGGTCCCCGAGGGTGAACAGCGCCTCCTTGCACCCGGCCCGCTGCCCGGCCTTGGCGATGTCCAGCACGCGGTCCGGCGACAGGTACGCCGGGACGTCGTGCTTCGGCGGCCACGCGAACGTGCAGTAGCCGCAGGTGTCACGGCAGAGGTGCGTCAGCGGGATGAACGCCTTGCGGGAGTAGGTGACCCGCGGCCGTCCGTCGGCCAGCACCCGACCGCCGGCGTCGCGCACCCGCCCCGCGATCGCCCCCAGCCGTTCGAGCTCCACCCCGCGGCACGTGAGCAGCGCCGCCGCCTCGTCGCGGTGCAGCGCCATCCCCTGCTCGGCCCGGCGCAGCGCCCGCCGCCGCAGGCGACCGAGCTGCTCGACCGTGGGTTCCTGCAGCATGCTCGCCCCTCGGCACGCGGTCGGGCAGCATCCTAGGAGGGCCCATGGCGCCCTCGCGGCGGCCCCGCCGCGTCACGACGCGGTCCCTGATCGCATCTGCGGTCACGGACAGGGCGTCTGCACGGCCGTCGCGGACGCAAGCGGTCACCCGGGCCGGGCGGCTAACGCGCTGGTCAGCTCCGCCCCGCCTCGATCGTCGCGATGCGGTCACGCCCCTCCTCGCCGCAGACCGGCTGCAGCTGCACGCCCCCCCGCGTCAGACGATCCGTCACACGACGCTGCAGGCTGCCGTCGTCGACGAGGCGCTGCAGCGACGTGCCCGGGCAGTCGGTCGGCGCGTAGTGGCGGTGTCCGCGGATGGTCGCCGGTGGGACCGCGTACGTGGCGGCCGCCCACGCGAGCAGCTGCACGAGGGCGTCCACCTGGGCTTGCGACGGCTCCTGCGATCCGAACTCGCCTTCGAGGCACGGCACGAAGTGACCGTCCGGGTCGTAGTCGGTGAAGGTCTCCCCGGGGGCATCCACCGGACGGCCCTCGTACACGTGACCGTCCCGGTCGATCACGAAGTGGTAGGCGAGGTCGACGAACCCGGCCTCGAGGTGGTGTCGCTGGTGCTGGCGGACCCGCGCGGGACCCTCGCGGGCGTCGTCGTGGGGCACGGCGGTGTGGTGGACCGTCAGGGCTCGCAGACGGTGGCTGGCGTAGGCGCCGGACGGCGGGGCAGCGCCCCACGCGGCCCGGCACAGGACCGCCAACGGGGTCGGTGCCTGCCGGTCGGCGCTGCGGGCGGCGACCTCGGGGTGGGACGGGGCACGGGGCGCGGGCTCCCGCTCCGCGACGGTGGGCGGGGTCGTGCCGGGCGCGGCGTCCAGCGCCGGCTCGCGGTCCTGCCGCGGCGGGACGCAGCCGGTCGCCGC
>DASZZX010000303.1:0-9932 GCA_036260415.1 Nitriliruptorales bacterium | reverse complement strand
CTGGTCCAGGCGCTCGGCCGCCTGCTCAGGAGTGATCCGGCCTTCCGCTACGTCTTCAAGGATCTGTCGTCGCGCCTCGCTCATGCGAAAATGGTAAACGCAACCTGCCAATCTGGGAAGGGTCGATTCTCAATCGAGCAGCTGGAGCGCGAGACCGTCGAGGATGTCGGCCTCGCTGGCGACCAGCTCGGTGAAGCCGAAGCGCTCCAGCACGCCCTCAACCACCAGCGCGCCCGCGACGATGATGTCCTCGCGACCCGACGCCATCGGACCCAACCCGCGCCGCTCGTCGGCGGTCATCGACGCGAGCCGTCGACCGAGCCGCGTCACGGCGTCGCTGGAGATGCGTGTGCCGTGCACACGTTCGGGGTCGTAGCGCTCGAGGTCGAGGTGCAGCGCCGCCAGCGTCGTCACCGTGCCCGCCACGCCGGCCAGGGTCCGGCAGTCAGCCGGGTCGGCACCGCGCTCGGCCAGTTGCCCGGCGGCGCCGTCGAGCTGGTCACGCACCTCCTCGCGTGCGGCCGACAGCTCCGCCTGGCTGGGAGGGTCGGACGGGAGGAGGCGCTCGGTCAGCCGCACGCACCCCAGCTGCAAGGAGATCGAGGCGGCGAGCCCGCCGCCACCGTCACCCACGATGAGCTCGGTGGAGCCGCCACCCACGTCCACCACCGCCACCGGGCGCTCCACGTCCAGAGCGCCGATGACGCCGCGGTAGGTGGTCGCTGCCTCCTCCTCGCCGGACAGCACCTCGGCCTCGACGCCCGCGACCCGTCGGACGCCGTCGAAGAAGCGGTCGCGGTCGCGGGCGTCGCGCACCGCCGAGGTCGCCGCCACGCGCACGTCGTCGTGGACGCCAAGCTCTTCCCAGACCTGCCGGTAGCGTCCGATGGTGTCAAGGGTGCGGGCGAGCGCCTCGTCGTCCAGTCGGCTGCGCTCGTCCACGCCCTCCCCCAACCGGGTGATGTTCATCTCGCGGGCGAGGGACGTCCCGTCGGCGTCGACTACGAGCAGGCGCACGGAGTTCGTGCCCACGTCCACGGCCGCGCGCCGCCGCGACCCCGAGCCGCTCACCGTTCGGCGGCTATCGCTGCGCTGCTCGAGCCGCTCACCGTCCGGCGGCTATCGCTGCGCTGCTCGAGCCGCTCACCGGAAGCCCCTCGGACGTTGCCCCCACGGCGCCGCATGCTCCCACGCCCCGGACATCGCAACGTCCGGCGGCAACGGACCGTAGGCGTCAGCGAGCAGGCTCTCCTCCACGCACGGGCCGGGGCACGCCATCGGGGTGAGGCGCCGGTGGGTCCACGCCCCGACCGGGTTATCCCCGGTGGCCAGGAAGTGGGCGTGGTGGACGTGCAGGCACTTGACGTGTGTCGGCATCCCGCCGGCGGTGGGGTCGCCGGCGATCGGGCGGTCGAGCCGGTCGCGGAACCCGACGTACCGCTCGGCGGCAGCGGCGTAGACGGCCGCGCAGTCGGGGTCTTCCTCCAGCCTTCGGTTCGCCAACGCCATGGCGCCATCGGCTTCGAGTCGTCCGACGTGCCGACGCGCCAGCGGGCAGGTGAGCCAGAAGACGGTCGGAAACGGGGCGCCGTCCTCCAGGTAGGGGTGCACGCGGACCACCGACGGAAGCCCGTACACGCACCGGTGGACCACCGCGTTGTCGCCGCGGGCCACACGTCCCAGCTGCGCCGACACCACGGCGCGCTCCGCCGGTGGCATGCGCGGTGCGGTGGCGGCGCGGTGGTACGACGCGTCGGGATCGGCTCGCAGCGCGTCATCACCAGGGACGGTGACAGCCGACGATCGGGTGTCGGTCACGGCCGGGCGGGGACCGCCTCTGGCCGTCTCAACGGCGGGACTCGCGCTGCCGCCGTGCCTCACCTTGGATCATCTGCGACTGGTGCATGAAGCGCCGCAGGCGCTTGTCGAAGTCCTTGTCGAGCTTGCTGCGCCGCGGCTGTGGCGCCTCCGGCTCCCAGTCCGGGTCGGCCTGCTTGATCGACAGGTCGACCTTGCCGTCCTCTTTGATGTTGAGGATCTTGACCTCGGCCTCCTGCCCCTCCGCGAGGTAGGCGAAGATGTTCTCCACGTAGTCGCGATCGACCTCGGAGACGTGGCAGAGACCGGTGACCACCCTCTGATCCTCGGGATCCTCGGGGAACAGTGGCACCTCGATGAACGCGCCGTACTCCTCCAGTCGGACGACCCGACCCTTGATGATCTGACCTTCGCTGAGCAATCGACCTCCTCTCGGCCGGCCCGTGGCCTGGCGGCCGTGCCGGCGTGGGTGCGCTGCGGGGGACCGCTGCCGCACCTCCCACATGGACCTGCCACGAGGGCCTGCCCCAGGATGTGCCAAGAGGACGGGCTCGGCGCGGCGATCGGGCGCCCCGAAGGCGCCCGCAGGTCAGACTACGGATGCCGCAGAGCGCGGGCAACCTCTCAGCGCACCAGCCCGGCCACCGCCTCCCACAGGCGTCGGTACCACCGGTCGGTGCGGTTCGGCTCCCCGGCGGTGGGCATGGCGACCTTCGGCCGGTCGGCCTCGGGGACCACCACCACGTAGGGGATCTCGCCGGGCCTCACCAGCCCCAGCCGCTCGCGCGCCAGCAGCTCGACGTGCTCGGCACTGGTCAGGTCGCGCTCGCGCGCCTCCAAACGGGCGGTCTCGGCGGCCAGCGCGGCCGCCTTGCGCTGCAGGAGGGCCAGGCGGTCCTGTCCGTCGAGGTAGCGGACGAGGGGCGCGGCGACCATCAGCGCGCCGATCACGATCAGCGCCGCGAGCGCGAGCAGGAACGGCCGGTCCCCCGCCCCCAGGACCGCCCCGGCGCTCCGCACCCCGGTCACCGCCCCGACCACGCCGCGACGGACCGGCTCAGGGGCCCGTCGGACCGGGGGAGGTCGGCCCGGACGCGACGAGCGAGCAGCGCCGCGGGATCCCATCAGCCCACCCGGCGCGACAACGGGAACGCCGACCACCCCGCGTAGCGCGCCTGGTCGCCCAGCTCCTCCTCGATGCGCAGCAGCTGGTTGTACTTGGCGACCCGGTCGCTGCGGGCGGGGGCGCCGGTCTTGAGCTGTCCGGCGTTCACCGCGACCGCGAGGTCGGCGATGGTGGCGTCCTCCGTCTCCCCGGAGCGGTGGCTGACCACGGTGGCCCACCCCGCGCGGTGGGCGGTCTCGACCGTGTGCAGTGTCTCGGTCAGCGTCCCGATCTGGTTCACCTTGACCAGCACCGCGGTGGCCACGTCCCGCTCGATGCCGCGACGGACACGCTCGACGTTGGTGACGAACAGGTCGTCACCGACCAGCTGGCAGCGGTCGCGGAGGCGGTCGGCCAGCGCCCGCCAGCCGTCCCAGTCCTCCTCGTCCATGCCGTCCTCGATCGACACGATCGGGTAGCGCTCCACCAACGTGGCTTGCCAGTCGACGAACGCGGCGGGATCGAGATCACGACCCTCGCCGGCCAGGTGGTAGGTCGCATCCTCGTGGAGTTCGGAGGAGGCGATGTCGAGCGCGAGGGCCACGTCCTCTCCGGGCGTGTAGCCGGCGCGCTCGATGCCCTCGACCAGCAGGTCGAGGGCACGCTCGTTGGCGGGCAGGTCGGGTGCGAACCCGCCCTCGTCGCCCAGGCCGGTGGCCAGCCCACGGTCGCGGAGGACATCGCGCAGCGCGTGGTACACCTCGGCACCGACCCGCAGTGCCTCCCGGAAGGAGGGCGCGCCCACCGGCACGACCATGAACTCCTGCACGTCCACGTTGCTCTCCGCGTGGGCGCCCCCGTTGATGACGTTCATCATCGGGACGGGCAGCACGTGCGCGGCCGGCCCGCCCAGGTACGCATACAACGACAGGCCGCACCCCTCGGCGGCCGCCTTCGCCACCGCGAGGGAGACCCCGAGGATGGCGTTGGCGCCGAGCTTCGACCGGTCGTCGGTGCCGTCCAGATCGGTCAGCAGGCGGTCCACGTCCCGCTGGCGCGTCGCGTCGAGCCCGATCAGCGGCGGACCGATCGCCTCGTTGACGTTGGCCACTGCCCTGGTGACCCCCCTGCCGCGGTAGCGGCCGCTGTCCCCGTCACGCAGTTCGACCGCCTCGAACTCACCGGTGGAGGCCCCCGACGGCACGGCGGCGCGTCCGAACGAGCCGTCGGCGAGTACCACCTCGACCTCCACGGTCGGGTGACCTCGGCTGTCCAGGACCTCGCGGGCGTGCACGAACTCGATGGACGTGGGCTCCACGGCTCGCTCCCCGGTCGTGACTCCTCGTGAGCACGAAGAACAACGGTAGATGACACGGTTGTATCTTCACAACATCTGCAACGACCCGTGGTCAGGTGCGGACGCTCCGCCACCCTGCCGCTGGCTGGCCAGGACAGCGAGGCCCGCACCGAACAGCGTGCCGATCACCGCCAGCAGGGTGCGCCGCCGCGACAGCAGGGCACCCAGGAGGCCACCCAGCAGCCCACCGACGATCCCCGCCCCGACCACGCCCGCCACCTCCCGGACGGGGAGGCCGGCCACCGCGCCGCCGTCCACCCGCCCAGAGCGGTCGGCTCCCACGGTGGCGGGCTCGTCCCAACCCGCCAGCACGTCGCGGTCCTCGGCCGGGCGCACCGACTCGGGCGGCAGGTCCGGCGGGCGCACGCTCTCCGCCATGGGCTCGGGCGCTTCCAGCAGCGCATCCGCACCGTGGAACTGATCGGCGGTCAGCGTGGTCGCGCACCGGGGGCACACACCGGGCTCGGCGAGGAGGCCCTGCACGAAGGCGTTGCTCAGGAAGCGGCCACACTCCGGGCACCTCGGGGGCACGGTCCTGCCTCCGGTCGCGTCATCGTCACCCGAGCCTACTGACCGGGTGGGGAGCGGCCGGTTCGTGGGCGCAGCGGGGTGCTAGGGCCGCTGGACCGGTCGGCGGCCGCCGGTCCGACCGTCAGGGCTCGGCCGGCTCGACGTCGTGCCACAGCCGCAGCCAGGCGTCGGGGTCGAGGTCGTCGGGGTGGATCCCCGCGCGATGGGCCGCGGCCAGGACCGCCTCGAAATGGCGGCGGAACCTGACGGCGGCGGCTCGCAGCGTCTGCTCGGGGTCGACGCGCAGGTGCCGGGCGAGCGCCACCACCGTGGCGAGCAGGTCGCCCAGCTGCTCGGCGCGGTCGTCCCCGCCGGCCGCGTCGTCCAGGGCGTCGAGCTGCTGACGGATCCTGTCGCGGAGGTCGTCGGGATCGTGCTGGTCGAAGCCCAGCCGGGCGGCGCGTCGCTGCAGCGCGTGGGTCAGCGCCAGCGCCGGCAGCGCCGACGGGACGCCGTCGAACGGTCCGGTGCGCCGCTTCTCCTGCTGTTTCAGCACCTCCCAGTTCGCGACGACCTCGTCGGCGCCCGACACCTCGACACCCGCGAAGACGTGTGGGTGGCGACGCACCAACTTGTCGGTGATGCCTCGCGCCACGTCGTCGAGGTCGAACGCGGCGCGGTCGGAGGCGATCTGGGCGTGGAAGACGACCTGCAGGAGCACATCGCCGAGCTCCTCGGCGATGGCCGCATCGTCGGCCACCGCGATGGCGTCCAGCAGCTCGTAGGTCTCCTCCAGGAGGTGGTGGCCGAGGGAGGCGTGATCCTGTTGCAGGTCCCAGGGGCAGCCGGTCTCGGGGTGGCGCAGCGTCCGTTCCACCTCCGCCAGGCGCAGCACCTCGCTGCCTGGTGGTTCGTGGTGGAAGACGTACTCGACCTCCACGCCGGCGCGGGCCGCCTCGTGCGCCACCGTCCGGGTCGACGCGTCGGTGTCGGTCGGCCCGAGCAGGTAGACCGCCTCGCCCCAGGCCGTCGCGCGGCCGAGCAGCGCACGGGCGTAGCGGCGGTCCTGCGGCGATCCCGGCTGGGTCAGGTCCAGGCCGGCGATGTCCAACCGCGCCGGTTCGAGGCGTGCCAGGGGGATGTCGCCGAGCGCCAGGTAGGGGCCGGACGGGTGCGCGTCGGGGTCGCGGGTCCAGACGGTCCGCGCCCGACTGAGCGCCTCCCAGGACTGCAGCGGGAACAGATCGGGCAGCCGCTCGGAGAAGGCGACGAGGACGACCCTGGCTGCGGTGGTTGGCACTGTCACCCGGTCGGGGACGCCTGCGGGCTGGGCAGCGTCGCGGGTGACGCGCCGTCCCCGACGGTGGGAATATCGGTGTCCGCCACGATGCGACCTGTGGTCGGATCCCACCGCCCGAAGCGCGGTGCCACGTGCACGTCGGCGGACGCCAGCGCCTCGCTCAGCCAGGTGTCGAGCGCTTCACGGCTGGCCTGCTGCGCCAGCTCCTGGCGCAGCGACTGCTCGACCTCCTGGAACGGCAACTCGCGGAGAGCATCGACCCTGATCACGTGGAACCCGAAGCGGGTCTGCACGGGCCCGACGATCTCGCCTGGCTCGGCGTTCCAGACCGCTGCGTCGAACTCCTCGACGAAGGTTCCCCGCGGGTTCTCCCCCAGCGACCCGGCGTTGCGTGCGCTCGCCTGGTCCTGCGAGTGTTCACGTGCCAGCTGCGCGAAGTCGGCGCCCGCGCGGAGCTGGTCGATGATGCGTCGGGCGTCGGCACGCTCCTCGACGAGGATGTGGGCCACGTTCGCGACCGTGTACTGGCTCTCCAACCGCTCGCGGTAGGCGGCTCGGACCTCGGCCGCGTCCACCTCGTCCTGCTCGCTGAAGTGCTCCTCCAGCAGCTGTCGGCGCTCGAGCGCGGCGATCTGTCCGCGCACGTCGGCTTCCGTGCGACCACGGCGGCGGATCTCCTCGCGCAGGCCTTCCTCCCCTTCGAACTCTCGGGCGAAATCCTGGAAGCGCTCCTCCACCTGCTGGTCGCTGACGTCGATACCCAGCTCGGTGGCGGCCTGCGCCACGATCTCGTCCTGGATCAGCTGGGCCAGCGTGTCGCGCTGGATCTGCTGCACCTGCCCGTACTGCTCCGGCGCGGGCGGCGACGGATCCTCGGGATCGGAGGTCTGGGCCCGGACGAGCACGGCCAGAGTGTCGGTCGGGATTTCCTCGCCATTGACGGTCGCGGCGACGGCGGCGCCCGCCGCGAGGCTGCCCCCGCACGCGGACACGACCAGCGCGAGAGAGGCGAGCGCCACCCGGGTGGTGGGACGCACCGGCTCGCTCCAGGATCGGAAGGGATGATCACGGCAGGCTACCGGCTCCCCCCTGGCGCCCCAGACCCCGGCCGGTCGCCGCCGTCCACCGCGACCGGCGTCCCGGCGTGGTCGGGTGAACGGCCGGCCCTCCACGTCACGATCTCTCTCGCGGCGAGTGCCAGGAAGAACTCCGCGACGGTCACCCCGGCCATCGTGGCGCTGCCGGCCGTCCCGAGGTGGAAGCTGGCCAACAGCCCGCCCCACACCCCGACCGCACCCACCCCTGCCGCCACCGCCATCATGTTCGGTACCCGCCGCGCCAGCAACGCGGCCGTAGCGGGCGGGGCCACCAGGAAGCCGAACACGAGCAGCACGCCCACGGCTCGGAACGAGGCGATGATCGCCAGGGCGAGCAGGACCAGCATCGCGCCGTGGGTCAGTCCTGGGCGCATCCCGAGCACGGCAGCCTTGCGCTCGTTGAAGGCCAGCACGACGAACGGGCGGTAGAGCAGGACCGAGGCGGCGACCACGAAAACCGCGGCGGCAGCTGCCAGGCGGATGTCGGAGTCGGTCACGCCCAGAATGTCTCCGAAGAGGATCGCCGTGAGATCCCCAGCGTAGGAACGAGCCTTGCTGGCGATGATGACGCCCGCCGCCAGCATGCCGACGAACAGCAGCCCAATGCCGACGTCCTCGGCGAGAGGTGCGCGCCGCTGCACCACGCCGATACCAGCGATCATGACCAATGCCGCGGCCGCCGCGCCCAGCCCGAGGTTGAACCCGGCGAGAGAGGCGAGCGTCAGGCCAGGGAGGACACCGTGGGCGAGCGCGTCGCCCATGAACGTCATGCCGCGCAGCACCACCCAGGTGCCCACCACCGACGTGATCACCACCACGACCAGACCGGCGACTAGGGCGCGCTGCATGAAGCCCACCGCGAACGGCTCCATCAGCCAGTCCACCGGCCCTCCGCTTCAGGTCCCCAGCGCGTCGGCGATCAGCCGGGCGTCGGTGCGTAGCATGCCGAGGTAGGTGTCGGCGCCGGAGCCGGTCTCGCCGAGCGCGTCGCTGTACAGGGGCACGACCCGCACCTTGCGGCCCACCTCGCCGCTGAGCGTGCGGGCGAGACGGTCGGGCGCGACATTCTCGGTGAAGATGGCAGGGGCACCGGTGGCGCGGATCGTCGCGGCGAGCCGCGCGAGCTCGCGGGGGCTGGTCTCCGCGAGTGTGGTGCCGCCGGGCACCACCGTGCCGACCACCCGCAGCTCGTAGCGTGCCGCCAGGTAGCCGAACGCGTCGTGGTTGGTCACCAGCAGCCGCCGCCCACCCGGGATCTCCCCCAACACGGCCTGCACCTCCTCGTGCAGGCTCAGGACCTGCCGGCGGTACGCGGCGGCGTTGGCACGCACCCGCCCCGCAGCGTGCGGCGCCACGCGGGCGACGTGCTCGGCGACCAGCGTGACGGCCTCGGCCATGCGGAGGGGATCCAGCCACACGTGCGGGTCCAGCGGTGGGTGCCCGTGGGGGTCGCCGCCCTGGTCGGCGGCGCGGTCCCCGCCCTGGTCGTCGGCGTGGTCGTCGGCGTGGTCGTCGCCGAGCGTTGCGCCGACGGGGATCGGGTCGAGCTGGTCCGCGACCCGCAGCACCTCGGCTCCCTCCTGCTCGGCCGCCGCCAGCGCGTCGAGCAAGGTCTCCTCCAGCTGCAGTCCGTTGGCCACGACCAGATCGGCCGTGCCCAGTAGGCGCGCCGCCTCCGCCGACGGCCGGTAGCTGTGCGGATCGATGCCGGCCTCCATGAGCGTGTCCACACGCCCGGCACCACCGACCACGTTGCCCACCACATCGCCGAGGATGGAGGTGGTGGCGACCACGTGGAGGTCCTGGCTGGCCGCCGATCGGCCGCCACCACCCCCGCCACAGCCCGCCACGGCCATCGCGGACACTGCCAGCCCCACCACTCCGCGCTGCACCGCCGAGGGCCCTGCGCTGACCATCGTGCGCTCCGGTTCGACGCGCGTCGCCCCACCGTGGCAAGATAATGGGAACGCTTCCCATGATACAAACGCATCCCAGCGGTCGACGGAGGCACCGGTGGACGACCCCCGGCAGCGACCGGACGCCAGCGACCGACGCAGCGAGCCGGGCGCCTCGACGGCACCGTCCCGCGACGACCGCTCCGCGGGTCACCCGTACGGAGTGGCCGTGCGTGCGTCCGGCGTAGCGCTCGCGTACGGCGGGCACGTCGCCCTGCGCGTCGACGAACTCGCGGTCCCCGCCGGGCGGATCAGCGCGGTGATCGGTCCCAACGGGTCGGGCAAGTCGACCCTGCTCGCGGCCATCTCGGGGCTGATCCGTCCCGTGGCCGGTACCCTGCACGTGCTCGGTCAGCCACCGGCGGCGGCCCGACGGCGCGTCGCGCACGTCCTGCAGGAGACCGTCGCCAACGCCCACGTCCCGCTGACCGTGCGCGAGGTGGTGCGCATGGGCCGGTTCGTGCGACGGGGCGCGTGGCGGCCGCTCACGCGCGCGGACCGCCAGGCGGTGGACCGGGCGATGCGACGTGTGGACATCGAGGGGCTCGACCGCCGGCACCTCTCCGAGCTGTCCGGAGGCCAGCGTCAGCGGGTCTACGTCGCCCAGGGCCTGGCGCAGGAGGCCGACCTCATCCTGCTGGACGAACCCGCGACCGGTCTCGACGTACCCACGCAGCAACGGTTCGCGCGCGTGCTCAGAGAGGAGCGCGCCGCCGGGCGCACCGTGATCTACACGACGCACAGCGTGCCCGAGGCGTCCGACGCCGACCACGTGGTGCTGCTGGCCGGC
>DASZZX010000302.1:0-14352 GCA_036260415.1 Nitriliruptorales bacterium | reverse complement strand
CCCCCCCGGCCCGGCGGCCCCGTCGTCCAGCGGCCGAGGATGCCACCCTCTCAAGGTGGAGACGCCGGTTCAAATCCGGTCGGGGCTACTGATCCCTCCGAACCGTGCGCGGGCGTCCCCGCACGGGCGACCGACCCGGTGACCGCACACGCGGCCGTGAGCGGTTCGCCGCCCGCGTCGCTCGCCTCGCGTGCGACCGCGACGGGTTCCGGCGGGTGGCCCTCGCCCCGGACCGCGTTGCGTCCCGAGCGCTTGACCTCGTACAGGATCGCGTCCGCCTCGGCCAGGGCCGCGTCCAGACCCTGCGGCCCCACAAGCGCGACGCCGGCCGAGAACGACACCGGCTCGCCGGCGGCGCGGACGGTCGCGCGCACCTCCTGCAGTCGCTCGCGCAGCCACCGGACGGTCTCGTCGACGCCGGCCCGTTCCAGCGCGACCAGGAACTCCTCACCGCCCCAGCGAGCCTTGACGTCCACCGCACGTCCGGGGGCCAGGATCCGCGCCACCGCGCAGAGGACCTGGTCGCCGACCGCGTGACCGTGCCGGTCGTTGATGCGCTTGAAGTGATCGAGGTCCACCAGCGCCACAGCGTGCGGACGTGTGAAGCCGGCGAGAACCCGGGCCGCGCCGGACCGGTTCAGCAGACCGGTCAGCGGGTCCCGCTCGGCGCGTCGTTCCGCAGCGGCCAAGAGCAGCGCGTGGTCGAGACCGATCGCGGACCGGGCGACCAGCAGCCGGACGGTGCGCTCCTCCGCGGAGGTCAGCGGGTGCGATCGCCACCAGCGGACGGTGCCGAGCGGGCCGCGCGCCGTCCACAGCTCCAGGGCCTGGCTGGGCGTGGCGGGCGGTGCGCCATCGGGCCAGGAGGACCGCTCACCGTGGAGGTCCAGCTCCACGGCCTGGGCGTCCAGGTAGCCGGCGACGATCCGGCAGGTCGCCTGGCTGAGCTCCCCCACATCGAGGGTGGAACCCAGCTCGGTGGTCGCCTCGTACAGAGTCACGAGGTCGCGGGTGCGCCGTCCCAGCTCCACCGTCATGGCGGCGAGCTGCTCGGCTGCCTCCGCGTAGCGGCTCACGTCGCGCAGGACCACTGCGGTGCCGTCGTGCACCGCGACCACGGTCGCGTCCAGGATCCGCCCGTCGTGGGTGAACAGCTCCACGCCCGAGCACGGCGCGTCCGCGACCGCCACGTGCAGGGTCTGCCACGATGCGGTGTCGAGCACGGTCCGCAGTGCGCGGTCGCCGAGCAGACGATCCGCCGACGCGCGACGGAGCTCACGACCGTCGCTGGAGAACACGACGGTCGGATCCGCGCTCGGGTTGTGGGTCACGAGCAGTGTGTCGGCAGAGGGCGGCCGGGTCCTGAGGCGGCGCTCACGCCCCGGCCCGGGGCGTGGCTCGTCAGGGCCGGTTCCCGCCCTGGTCCCGGCGCGCCCGTGCGACGGTGCGTCCGTCGGTAGGGGACGCCCGCTCAGGACACGAACCGGATCGTGACCGGGTACCGGTACGGCTCGCCGTTGGACGCTCTGACCGCCGCCAGGATCGTCACGACCAGCCACCCGATGCCCAGGGCCAGAGCCAGCGGGACCACGATGAGCATGGCGACACCGAAGGTCACGATCGCCACCAGCACGGCGGCCACCGTGCCCACGACCGTGTACAGCAGCACCGACAGGTTGAAGTTCAGCGCCTCCTTCCCGTGCTGGTCGATGAACGGGTGCTCCTCGCGCTTGATCAGCCAGACGATGAGCGGTCCGAGGAACGGCAGCATCACGAAGGAGGCCACGATGGTCGACAGGTGGGCGGCCATGGCCCAGTTGCGCACGTCGCTCGGCAGGCCGGAAGGGTGCGGTGGGTACGGCTGGCCCGGCAGCTGCCCGTAGCCGCCGGGCGAGCCGGGCGGCGGGGGCGGACCCGCCTGCGACGGTGGCGGAGCGCCAGACGGCGGCTCGGGCGGGGGAGGGTCGACGCTCACAGGGCAACCTTCTGGGTGTCACCGGCGTGCTGCGGCCGATGCTACGCCCCCCGGCGTGTCACCGCGCCAGGAACCTGCGCAGACGCGCGTGCACCTCGAGCAGGTTGGCGATCGGCACCCACTCCCCCTCCTGGTGCGCCTGCGAGGTGAGCCCCGGTCCGTAGTTCACCGCGGGGACGCCGTGCGCGGCGAAACGCGCCACGTCCGTCCACGCCTGCTTGGCTGCCACCGGTGCCCCCAGGTGATCGATCAGCGCCCCGACCAGCGGCGCGTCCAACCGCGGGGCGGCCGCAGGGGCGCGGTCGACGACCGAGACCTCGGCGCGCCGGTCGACCCAGGCGCGCAGCTCGTCCTCCGCCTCCGCCAGCGTGCGGTCGGGCGCGAAGCGGTAGTTGACGTTCACGATGAACTCGCCGGGGACGACGTTGCGGGCGTTGCGGGTCCGCGCCTGGGTCGCCGTGAGGACGTTGCGGAACCGGACCCCGTCCACGTCGACCTCCACCGGCTGGAGCTCGTGCAGTTCGGCGAGCAGCGCCCCCGCCCTGGTGAGGGCGTTCTGGCCGTGCCACGGGCGGGCGGAGTGCGTCTGACGTCCCGTGAAGCGCAGCTCCGCGTGGATGCTGCCGAGGCAGCCGAGGTGCACTTCCAGGTCGGTCGGCTCGAGCACGACGGCCAGCTGTGCGGAGGTGAGCCAGTCCACCGCAGCGAGCACCGCCCCGAGCTCGTTGGCGTCGGCGGGGCCCTCCTCCCCTGCGTAGAGCACAAGGACCAGCTCGTACGGGGAGCTCGCGCGCAGCGGAGCGTCGATGAACAGGGCTTCGGCCACGACGAGGCCGCCCTTCATGTCCGAGGCGCCGCGGCCCACCACGACCGGTCCTTCGCGCCGCTGCTCGACCCGCGGCTGCGCATCGGCCTCCGTTGGTGGCACGACGTCGAGGTGGCCGACCAGCGCGACGAGCGGTCGTTCGCTCGGTGCGCCGACCACCAGGCTGTCACCGACCCGCCGCACCGGGTGGCCGGCGAAGCGCAGCTGGAGCGCATCTGCCAGCTCCGCCTCCCGTCCCGTCACCGACAGCGGGGCGCACAGCTCCACGAGCCGCCCGCCCAGGTCGAACGGGGGCGGGACGTCGTTCGCGCCCGGTTTCACACCTGGACCTCGAACGCCCGCAGGGCCTCGTTCAGGGAGGTCTTGCGGTCGGTCGACTCGCTGCGTTGGCCGATCAGGAGCGCGCAGGGCAGGTGGTAGGTGCCGGCTGGGAAGGCCTTGGGACGGGTCCCGGGGATCACCACGGCCCGGGGTGGGACCACGCCGTAACTGGTGACGGGCTCGTCGCCGGCCACGTCGATGATCGGTGTGGACGACGTGATCACGGTGTTGGCGCCCAGCACCGCCTCGCGGCCGATCCTGGTGCCTTCCACGATCACGCACCTGGAGCCGATGAAGGCGCCGTCCTCGACGATCACCGGGCGGGCGGCGGACGGCTCCAGCACCCCGCCGATGCCGACACCGCCGGACAGGTGCACCCCGCGGCCGATCTGTGCGCACGAGCCGACCGTCGCCCAGGTGTCCACCATGCTGCCGGCGCCGACCCGCGCTCCGATGTTGACGTAGCTCGGCATCATGATGACCCCCGGTTCCAGGTAGGAGCCGTAGCGGGCCACCGCGGGCGGGACCACCCGCACACCGGCGGCGGCGTGGCCCCGCTTGAGCGGGATCCGGTCGTGGTACTCGTAGGGACCGACCTCGATCGGCGTCATCTCGGCCTGGCGGAAGAACAGCAGGATCGCCTCCTTGACCCAGGCGTTGACGGTCCAGTCCCCGTCGCCCTGCGGCGGCTCGGCGACGCGCAGCTCGCCGCGGTCGAGCAGCGCGATGGTCTCGGCGACCGCGTCGCGGACCTCGGTGGCCTTCCACTCCTCCCCGCCCGTCTCGAAGGCGGCGTGGACGGTGCGCTGCAGGTGCTCGGTCACGGGGGCTCCGTCGGGCTGACGCGCGCGACGCTAGCGGCCCTGTCCCCGACGTTCAGGAGGGCAGCCGGCCGTCGGCGACCGCCTGCTCCCACCTGCGCACGGCCGCCGCGCACTGCTCGGCGGTCGGCACCAGCGCGAGCCGGACCCAGCCGGTGCCCGACGGGCCGAACGACCGACCCGGCGTGGCGATGATGCGCTCGCGCAGCAGCGCCGCGACGTAGCCGGCGTCGTCGCCGGCCGGCGCGCGGAACCACACGTAGAACGTGGCGTCGCTGCCGGAGACCAGCAGGCCGCAGCGCTCGAGGGACGGCAGCACGACGGCGCGCTTGCGGGCGAACACGGCGCGGCGCTCGCCGACGTGGTCCTGATCGCGCCACGCCGCCACCGCTGCCGCCTGAACGAATGTCTGCGAGGCCGTGCCGATGCTGGGCCTCAGCAACCGCAGACGGTGGATCAGCCGCGCGTCGCCGACGATCGCCCCGCTGCGGTAGCCGGTCATGCCGGACCGCTTGGACAGCGACACGAAGGCGAGCACCCCGCTGAGGTCCCCGTCGCACGCTTCGAGCACGGACGGCGGCGGACGGTCGAACCAGATCTCCTGGTAGCACTCGTCCGAGCACAGCAGCAGGTCGTGCTCGCGTGCCACCGCGACCTGCCGCCGGTAGTAGTCGAGGTCCGCATCCGCGCCGGTCGGGTTGTGGGGGTAGTTGACCCACGCGATGCAGGCGCGTGCGAGCCGCTGGCGCTCGAGCCGGTCGAGTCGGAGCAGCCAACCGTCGTCATCCCCGAGCGGCATCGGGTCGGAGATCCCGCCGGCGAACTGCGCCCCCCGCCCGTACACCGGGTAGCCGGGCTCCCCCCACAGCACGTGCCGCCGCTGCCCGTCGCGGTCCACCACGGCGAGCGGCAGGTGGAAGATCGCCTCCTTGCTGCCGGCGCTCGGAAGGACGTGCAGGTCCGGGTCGACCTCGACGCGGTGGCGCCGGGCCAGCCAGTCGGCCACCGCCTCCCGCAGGTCGCGGCGGCCGGGCGCGGTCGGGTAGCGGCTGACGGGTCCCAGCGCGTCGACCAGGGCGCGGCGGATGAACGGTGGCGTGGGCTCGTCGGGGTCCCCGATCGAGAAGTCGTAGACCGGCGCCCCGTCGGCGCGCAGTCGTTCGGCCAGCTCCTGCAGTGGCGCGAGGGGGTAGTCGCCCAGCTCGTCGAGCACGGGGTTGCGGCTGACCATGTGCGCGAGGGTAACCGGCGCGTCTGGCGACCTGCGCCCGGACGAGCCGCGTCGCCCGCTCGCCGCGTCAGTCGCTGCCCAGGGCGTAGAAGAACCCGTCACGTGAGCCGACGTAGATGCGCCCGCGCCACACCGCCGGCGTACTCTCGACGCAGCCACCCGTGGGCAGCTGCACCGCCCACCGCGGGGACGGCGCGTCGGGGTCGGTCACGTCCCAAGCGAGGGCGCCGCCACGCTCGCACGCGCCCACGATGAGCGTGTCGTCGACCACCGCCGGGGACGACCACTCGTGGTAGCCGATGCGCTCGCGCCACCGCACCACCCCGTCGTCGGTTCCGACGGCCAGCAGATCACCGGCGTGCGTGGTGACGTACAGCATCCCCCGGTGCAGGGCAGGGGTCGCCCACATGCCACCCGCGTCCGGAGCTCCCGACGGGCGAACACGGCCCGGCACGTCGAGACGCCAGACCACAGGATCGTCGGGCCGGGACGGGTCGAGCTTGACCAGCTGCCCGACCTGCAGGGCACGGGGCAGCCGTCGTTCCAGTTCGGCGGCGACGTACAGGGCACCGTCACCGTCCACCACGACCGACGCGTCCACGTCGTCGCCCATCCAGAAGTCGAACACGACCGGCAGCTCACCCCGGTCGATGCCCTCCAGGTCGTAGCCGACCACCCGCCCACCGGAGTTGGCGAGGTAGGCGCGCCCCTCGAAGACGGCCACCGAGCTCTCGAAGCTCACGTTGCGGTCGCCGAGCTCCGTCAACAGCTGGTCCGTCCAGCCTGGCACGGACGCCACGACCTGCGGGGCGACCTGCACCAGGCCGGATGCGTCGCGGTGGCGGTGCAGCGCGACCGCGTAGAACCAGCTGTCCTCGCCGCCCTCCAGAAGGATGCCGTCCACGATCGAGGGGTTGCCGTCCCAGTCGTCGTTCCACACACGATGCCGGTTGGCGGTCAGGGCCCACAGCTCCTCCGGGCGCTCGCGGTCGAGGGCGAGCACGCGCAGCGCGCCGTCGCGTGAGCCCGCGTACAGCAGCGGGAAGCCGTCGGGGTCCAGGGTCACCGAGCCCTTGATGATGTCTCCGGTGGCGTAGGCCGGCCGCAGGTCCCGGCCCGTGGCGGCGTCGACGAAGTGCACCGCCCCGTCGTAGGCGCCGAAGATCACCTCGGTACGGCCGTCCGGTCGCTCCCACACGACCGGCTGCCCGGTCCAGCCCGACCCGCACCACCGTTTGACGGCTCCGCCCGCCTGCGTAGAGGAGGTGGACGCGGGCTCCCGCACCGCGGCGCCGCCGACCACCTCGTCGGTGCACATCGGCCGGTCGGGGTAGCGCCACAGCACCCGCGGGGCGTCCGGGATCGGGCCTGTCCCGTACCAGGTGTGGGTAGGGTTGCCACGGAACTGGAGCAGGCCGGGGACGGTCCCCCAGGGTCGCCCGACCGTGGACCGATCGACCAAGCGGTGCGGGGTGGCGGTCGCGGCGGCGGTCGTCGGGACCGCCGGTGACGTCGCTGGTTGCTGGGCCGCGGTCGTCGCGCCCGATGTCGGCCCGGCGACCGCCGGCACGGACGACGGCGTGGGACCGGCCACGGCGGGCGCCACGCCGGCCTGACCGAGCCGGGTGGCCACCAGCAGGAGCCCGGTGCCGACCACGGCGAGACCCGCGGCAGCGGCGGGCTGGGACCTGAGGGGCCGTCGTCTCGCGCTGGCGCCCGAGCGCGCAGCGGTTGCGGGGGGGCGGGCCGGACGCACGGGCGGCGAGTCTACGCAGCGGGTGACGCGGGGCCGAGCAGGGACGGCGCGACCGCCACCCAGCCGGAACGAGGGGGGTGGAGGGTACCCTCTGCCCCGTGGACGACCGACGCACCCTGCTCGTCCGCGTCGCGGGACGGGACCGGCCGGGCATCACCGCCGCGCTGCTCGACGTGATCGCGGCCGCGGGTGTGGACGTCTACGACATGGAACAGGTGACCACCCGCGACCGACTCACGCTCGACCTGCTGCTGGGCCTGCCCGACGGCGGAGCCAGGTCGGCCAGCGCCGACGCGGTTCTCAAGGACCTGCTGTTCCTGGGGTGGGAGCGCGACCTCCACGTGGACTTCGAGCCGATCGAGCCGCAGCCGCCGGCGCCGCCACAGCCGCGGCACGCGGTGACCGTGATCGGCCAGCCCCTGACCGCGGCGGCCCTGGGAGCGGTCGCCCGCGCGACCGCCCAGGCGGGCGCCAACATCGACCGTATCTTCCGTCTGTCCCGCTACCCCGTCGTCAGCTACGAGCTGGCGGTGTCGGGCGGGGACCTCGACCGTCTCCGCGCCGGTCTGTTCGAGGCCTCTCAGCAGCACGCGGTCGACGTCGCCGTGCAGCGCGAGGGGCTGGAGCGCCGGGCGAAGCGACTGGTCGTCGTCGATGTGGACTCCACGCTGATCCAGGACGAGATCATCGAGCTGCTCGCCGCCGCCGTCGGCCGGCAGGCCGAGGTCCGCGAGATCACCGCACGCGCGATGGCGGGGCAGGTGGACTTCGCCGACGCCCTGAGGGAACGGGTGGCGCTGCTGGCGGGCCTGGAGGCGGCCGAGCTGGAGCGGGTGCGCGGAGAGGTGCGCCTGACGCCGGGTGCACGCACGTTGGTGCGGACCCTCAAGCGGCTGGGCTACCGGCTGGGCATCGTATCCGGTGGGTTCACCTTCTTCACCGACGCGCTCCGCGTGGAGCTGGGCCTCGATCACGCCGTCGCCAACCAGCTGGAGGTGGTCGACGGTCGGGTCACCGGCCGTCTGATCGGCCGGCTTGTGGACCGGGCGGTCAAGGCCGACGTGCTCGAGGAGATCGCCCGCCGGGAGGGTGTCCCTCTGGAGCAGACGGTCGCGATCGGTGACGGCGCCAACGACCTCGACATGCTCGCGCGCGCAGGACTGGGCGTCGCCTTCAACGCCAAGCCCCTGGTGCGGCAGGCCGCCGACACGTCGCTGACCGTGCCGTACCTGGACGCGGTGCTGTTCCTCCTGGGGATCCGCCGCGACGAGGTCGATGCTGCCGACGCCCAGGAACTCCCCGACCGGCCGCCACAGGTCCCGGTGCCGGGCACACCCCCGGTGTGACGGTCCGCCCGTGTCAGGCGCCGCGGGCGGTTACCATGGCGCGCCAAACGGCTGTCGGGGGGTCCGCTCGTGGGGATGCAGCGTCCGGCCAGGAAGCGAGGACTCCTGGACGCCGAACGCTTCCTGGCTCTCACCGACGGCCTGCGCGAGCTGCACGAGCGGGTGGAGAGCGCACGGGTCTCCGCGGAGCAGAAGGCCCGGTGGCAGCGGCGCATCGTCGCGATCACCAACGCGGCGAAGGAGGACCTCGACCGGGCCGATGAGCAGCTACGACGCTTCAGCGGTGAGCTGGACCGCCAGCTGCGGCGTCGCTGACGGACCGTGCCCCGCCTCACCGTCTACCACGTCACGCCCACCTGGCGGTTGCCGCTCATCGAGGAGGAGGGGCTGCGCACTCGCACCGATCTCAGCGACCGCTACGGGCCGCCAGGGCCCGAGGACGTCGCCGCGCCGGGCGTCTACGCCCACGGCCGTCGGGTGTCCGCCTACCTCCACCTGGATCACGCGCGTCAGCAGGCCGCCGAGCACGGCCGGGGCTTGGTGAGCTTCACGGTCGACCCCCGCAAGGCCATCGGCGTGCCCGGCTCGGCCCGGGAGCAGGGCGGCTACTGGGCAGCCGCCCGCCCCCTGCACGAGTGGCTCACGGGAGAGCCACCGCACGACCTCGAGGTGCACCAGCCGGTCCCGGTCAGGACCAAACACGTGACTATCCACCGGCCGCTGCTCGGCGCCGACGCGCTCGGCGCCTTCGCCCCGCTGGTGGAAGCGGTCGCCGACGAGGACCGTCTGTCGGCCAAAGCGCTGATGCACCTGGCCATCATCGCGTCCGGTGGGGACGTCGACAGCGCGGCGTTCCAGGCGGCGGCCGCGCTCGCCTACCGCGACGAGTCGGACCCGCCGTCGATCCTGCGGGAGCTGGTCGAGCTCGACCCCGACAAGGTCGCGTCCGCAGCACTGGCCGGGTACGGCGGGACGGCACCCGAGGCGGCCCGGACGCTCCGCCAGGCTCTCGAGAGCACACGCGGGTGGGCGGACCAGGAGGGTCTCGACCACGGCCAGGGGCTGCTGGTCCGCAGCGCCAGCGTCCTCGAGGAGCTCACCGGGACCGTGCGCTGACCCGCGGTCGTTCCGCCCGGGCCGCGATCACTCACAGGCTGATGATGTTGAGGTTGGTGACCCGCTCGGACCCGTCCTCGTCGTCGAGTTCGAAGCGCACGCGCTGACCCAGGCGCAGCTCACGCAGTCCCGACGCCGCGAACACCTGACGGCTGACGGGCAGTTGGCGCAGACGATCGTCGAGGATCACCGCCTGCTGGGTCACCGGGTCGAAGCTCTTGACGGTCCCCTGGGGCATGCGCCCTCCGCTCGCGTGGCGTGAGGGTACTGGCACGCCGCTGACGATCGGGCGCACGCAGCCTGGGGTGTTCCTACGATCGGCGGCGCACGCGCGCGACCAGGAGGGCGGGTGGCGGACGACCAGGACCACGCAGCCCGACCGCCGGACGCCCACGACCGGGGCGACGGCGGCGGCGAACAGCGCGAGCCGCCGGCCCCCCGGACCGTGCCGTTCACCCAACAGGTCGGGCGGATCGCCCTCGTGGTGGTGGCCGTGCTGTTCGTCGCGTTCACCTCCATCAACGTGCAGCCGGTCGACTTCCACTGGATCTTCGGTGGCACCGAGGTGGTCCGGCAGGGGGGCGAGTACGTGCGCGGTGGTGTGCCGCTGATCGTGCTGCTGCTGGGATCGTTCGCCGTCGGGGCGCTGCTCGGGGCCGGCCTGGTGTGGTGGCGCCACCGCCGCCGCACGCGCGTGGCGGACCCCGCCGGCGCAGGTCGGCGTCGCCCCCCCGAGCGACGCGGGGCGTGAGGTCGGCATGGACTGGACACCGTTCCTGCGCCTGGGGGCAGCCGCCCTGTTCGCGGCTGGGATCGGCATCGACCGCGAGCTGCGCGCCAAGCCGGCGGGGTTGCGGACCAACATCGTGGTCGGGGTGGCAGCGGCCGCGTTCGCGTACGCGTCGGTCAGGCACTTCCCGTTCGGCAACGTCGACGAGAGCCGGGTGGCCTCCCAGATCGTGTCCGGCATCGGGTTCCTCGGCGGCGGTGCGATCTTTGCCACCGGCGGCAAGCCCCAGGGTCTGACGACCGCGGCAGCGCTGTGGGGATCGGCTGCTGCCGGGCTCAACGCGGGGGTCGGGGCGTACACCACGGGTCTGGCACTGGTGGTCATCACCCTGTTGGCGCTGTGGCCACTCGAGTGGCTGGCCGCGGCCCTGCTGCGGGCCGGTCGCCGCGAGGACACGACCGTGCACGTGGTCGTCGCTGACCTGGCCACCGCCGGTCGGGTGCGCGAGACGCTGCGCCAGGCGGCTGTGCGCCTCGACCGCATGGACCTGCGGCCCTTCGGGGACCGCGTGGCGATGGAGCTGCGGCTGCACGGCCGCCGGCCCGACGTCGAGGACGTGCTGGGCCGCGTGGCCGGTGCCGACGGCGTGGAGTTCCTGTCGGAGGAAGCCGTCGGGGCCCCCGAGCGCTGACTTACGCGGTCGCCGTCAACCGGCCGGCGATGCGGTCGAGGAACGCCGCGGTGGCCGGCCCGGGCCTGCGTTGGTGGAGGGCGGCCAGGTCCGCCCAGGTGTCGACGTCGTGCCGGAAGCCGTCGAGTTCGACGCGCGCGGCGGGGAGCCCACGTGCGGCCGCCAGCGCGAGGTGGCGCTCGGCCGATCGGGGGCCGTACGCCGTCGGCACGGCGGTGGGAGGGCGACGCAGCAGCCCGCCGGTGCCACCATCGGTGGTCGGGGCGACCACCACCGCGCCACGAACCGTGAGCACGGCTTCCACCTCGGCCGGCTGCAGGCACGGCAGGTCGGCAGCGACCACGAGCAGCGTCCCCTCCTGCACGGTGCGCCGGGCCGCGGCGTCGAGGGCGTGGTCCAGTCCGGCGGCGGCGGGCGGATCGACGACGACCGCCAGTCCCAGCGCCGATGCGGCGGTCGCGGCCGCCGCGTCGCTGGCCGCGACCACGAGCTGGTCGACCGGGGCGCCGGTGAGCGCGGCCGCGACGTCGGACAGCATGGCCGCCGCGAGGGCGGCGCGCTCGGCAGGGGTGAGGCCGCGCACGCCGGCGCGATCGCGGGTCGCCAGCCGGGTCTTGCCGTGCCCCGGCGCACGGAAGGGGACCAGCGCCACGACGGGCGCGTCAGCGAGGGGTGTCGTCGGGCGACCTCCGGCCGGCAGCCGGTCGAGCCTACTAACGTCGGCGCCAGCCGGACCGGCGCCTGAGGTCGTGGCCAGCCCGACCGGCGCCTGAGGTCGTGGCCAGCCGGACCGGCGCCTGAGGTCGCCCGACCGGCGCCTGAGGACGTGGCCAGCCCGACCGGCGCCGGAGGCCGAGAGCAGCCGAGCCCGAGGCCCGGCCCGGACGGGAGGACGGTGTGACCGGCAAGGTCGCGGTCATGGGGGCGGGCTCGTGGGGCACCGCCTTCGCGCTGATCTGCTGCGACGCGGGTCGGCCGACCCACCTGTGGGCGCGACGCCGTGAGGTCGCGGACGAGATCCAGCACGACCGTCGCAACAGCGGCTACCTGCCCGGCATCGACCTGCCCTCCTCACTGGAGGCCACCGACGATCCGCAGCGCGCGCTCGACGGTGCGGATGTGGTGATCCTGGCGGTGCCGTCGGTGGGGTTGGCTGACCAGCTGCGCGCATGGGGGGACGCGATCGCCGCGGAGGCGACGCTCGCCAGCCTCGTCAAGGGCGTCGACGTGGACACGTTGCGCACCGGCAGCCGGCTCGTGCGCGAGACGCTCGACTGCGACCCCGACCGGGTGGTGGTGGTCAGCGGCCCCAACATCGCCCGCGAGTGCGCGCAGCGGCTCCCGGCTGGGACCGTCGCGGCCTGTCCGGACGAGCAGCGCGCGCGGGACGTGCTGGCGGCCTCGATGACCCCATACTTCCGCGTGTACACCAACCCCGACCGGGTCGGCTGCGAGACCGGAGGTGCGGTCAAGAACGTCATCGCACTGGCCGCCGGCATGGCCGACGGGATGGGGTTGGGCAAGAACACCAAGGCCACGCTGGTGACGCGCGGCCTGGCGGAGATGACCCGGTTGGGGGTCGCCCTGGGAGGCAGGCCGCTGACGTTCCTCGGCCTGGCAGGGGTGGGCGATCTGGTGGTGACGTGCACCTCCGAGGACTCGCGCAATCGCACCGTGGGTGAGCGGCTGGGCCGCGGTGAGCTGCTCGACGACATCATCGGCTCCATGAACATGGTCGCGGAGGGCGTCAAGTCGTCGCAGGCCATCCTGCGTCTCGCCGACCGCAGCGGCATCGAGATGCCCATCACCGCCGCGGTGGTGGGCGTGATCCACCACGGCGGGGACCCTCGCGACGCCGTCCCACAGCTGATGACCCGCGAACCCAAGCCGGAGATGCACGGCCTCCCCGACGACGACCAGGTCGGCTCGTGACCGTGGCGTTGCCGCGCACGGGCTCGGCTCGCCGCGACCCGAAGAACCGGGCCGAGCCCCGGAGCGGGCTCGGCCGGCTGTCCGTGGGAACCTGGCGCCTCGACCGCCTACCGTCCCCCGTCGGCGGTGGCGTTGGGCGCGGCCGGTGGGCGGGACGGATGAACCCATGAGGCGACGTGCGCTGATCCTCTACGGCGGCCGCTCGAGCGAGCACGGCGTGTCGTGCCTGTCCGCTCGCTCGGTCCTCGCGGCGATCGACCGCGACCGCTACGAGGTCGTCCCCGTGGGGATCACCAGGGGTGGACGGTGGGTGTTGACCGACGGTGACATCCAAACGCGCCCGGGCCGGGCGCTGCCCGAGGTGGACGACGACGGTTCCACCGTCGCGCTCGTGCTGGGGCGCAAGGGCCCGGCCCTGGTGCGGTTCGACGTGGACGACGACCGCTACGAGGCCGTGTCGGGGATCGACGTGGCGTTCCCGGTGCTGCACGGCCCGTACGGGGAGGACGGCACGGTCCAGGGGCTCTTGGCAACGTTCACTGTCCCCTACGTCGGCGCCGACGTGACCGCTTCCTCGGTGGGCATCGACAAGCGCGCCATGAAGAACGCCTTCAAGGCGCGCGGGCTCCCGCAGGTGCCGTACCTGCCAGTGCGCCGTGAACGCTGGGAGCGCGAACGCGGCGCGCTGCTCGACGAGATCGAAGGTGCGCTCTCCTACCCGATCTTCACCAAGCCGGCCCGGCAGGGCTCATCGATCGGGATCACCAAGGTCAAGGGGCGCCACCAACTGGAGGCCGGGCTGCAGGAGGCGTTCGAGTACGACCGAGTGGCGATCGTCGAGGAGGGGGTCGAGGATCTACGCGAGATCGAGGTGGGTGCGCTCGGCAACAGCGAGGTCGCTGTCACCGCACCAGGCGAGATCGTGCCCAGCCACGAGTTCTACGACTTCGAGGCCAAGTACCTCGACGCCTCCGAGCTGATCTTGCCCGCCGACCTCCCCGACGACCTCACAGTCGCCTTCCAGGAGACGGCCCGGCAGGCCTACCACGCGATCGGCTGCCGTGGCATGGCCCGCATCGACTTCTTCCTGCGCGGCGAGCGGGACCTCTTCGTCAACGAGATCAACACCATCCCCGGCTTCACGCCGAGCTCCATGTTCCCGCGGCTGTGGCAGGCGGAGGGTCTGGAGTACTCGGCGCTGGTGAGCCGTCTCCTGGAGCTGGCGTTGGAAGCGGCTCAGGCCGACGGGCACTACGCCCCCTAGCTCGCGGCCCGGACGCTGGGGCGTGACGTGCGGCACCTCAGAGGTGCACGACCGGGCAGGTCAACGTCCGCGTGATCCCCGGGATGGCCTGGATCTTCGATACGACCATCTTGCCCAACTCATCCACGTTGCGCGCCTCGGCGCGCACGATGACGTCGTACGGTCCGGTGACGTCCGAGGCGTCCGCCACCCCCTTGATGGCGGCGACGCGCTCCGCCACGTCCGCCGCCTTGCCGACCTCCGTCTGGATGAGGACGTACGCGCTGACGCCCAAGGCCGCCTCCTCGTCGCTCGTGATGCGCGCATCGTAGCGGCGGGTGCACCGTCGGCTGCTGGTGGTAGG
>DASZZX010000301.1:0-3476 GCA_036260415.1 Nitriliruptorales bacterium | reverse complement strand
GGCCGACGGTGTGGACCACCTGCAGGCGCGTCAGCTCGGGCAGTGACTGGGCGACGTGGTCGAGGACGCGACCCCAAGCCCCGATGCGTGCCTGCTGGTCGGCGGGGTCGAGGAACAGGAAGTCCTCGCCGGCGAGCTCGGCGATCGCGATCAGGCGGTGCCGGAAGGTGTCGCGGACGATCCCGTAGGCGGCCGGTGTGGGGTTGGCGACGGTGGCGCGGGCCGGGCCGGTGACGTGGTGGATCTCGAGCCCGAACAGCTCACCGGGCAGATCCAGTGTGCCCTCGGGCAGCCCGGCGTCGAGGTCGGGGTTGGCGTAGAACTCGCTGTTGCGGGTGGCCTGTTGCCAGCCGAACGCGACCCACACCGGCAGCCAGTCGACGACCGCCCGCCCGCCAAGCTTCACCGCCGCAGCCGCCCCCAGCACTCCGACGATGGTCAGCCCGACGAGCAGCCTCGCGGGCGTGGGCCGGGTGATGGTGGCGACGAGCACGACGCCGGCGACGGCGAGGGCGGCAAGTCGCGCCGCCGACAGGCCGAACAGCAGCGCCGGGGTCGGGCGTGAGGGAAACTGGTAGACGGGAAGCTCAGTCACGAGCTGCCCCCACCACCGGGCGGTTCAGCGCCGCCGTCCACCCGCCACCGGTTGCCGGCTGCGTCGAGCCACCGGCGGCCGTCGCGGCAGCGGGGCTTGCGTCGGGTGTGGTCGACCGAGCGGCCCCTGCGGGAGCTGCCGCCCGGTGCTGCCCTTGACTGGCCGCGGGCGCGGTCCCCGCGTGCGCGTCGGGGTGGCTGGCCGGCGAACCGGCGTCGCTCGAGGGTCCTGCCCCGCCGATGCCGAACCCGCCGGATGGGCCGGCCGGTCCGCGCCCACCCGTCGGCGGCGTCCCGTCCGGGCCGCCCCCGCCTCCTCGCGGCCCACCCATGAGCATGCCGCCGGGCCCGCTGCCTGCGGTACGGAGGCGCCGCTCGACCTGGTGGGCGGTCAGCGCCCCCTTGAGGGCCAGCGCCCCCGCGCCGACGGCGACGAGCCGTGCGCCACGGGACGTCGACTGCACCGCGGTCTGCAACTCCGGTGCGCCCACCACCCGGGCCAACGCGGCGGGCGCGAGCGCCGCCAGCAGCAGCCCGAACGTGCCGAAGATCAGCCGGTCGACGCCTTCGGGCTGGCCGATGACCGTGTTGGTAACCGCGAACATGGTCAGGATCGCGGCGTCGGCCAACAGCACCGCGAACGCCAGGCTCCAGGCGCGCACCTGCACGCGCCGCATCGGCGTCCACACGGACAGGGCGTGGGCGACGGGGAGGAACACGATGAGAGCGGCCAGCAGCACCGGCCGCATCGCCAGGGTGAAGTAGATGGCCAGCGAGGTGAACACGATCACCAGCCCGGCCAGGAACACCACGAACAGCTCGGCGCCGCCGTCGCGGCGCAGGGCGGAGTCCATCAGCACCTCCTGCAGCGGTATCAGCGGCGCGTCCACGCCGGTGCCGGATGCGTCCAGCGCGATCCGGCCGAGGTTGGACAGCGCCCCGCCGATCGCCAGCAGCAGCGCCCCGCCAGCCGAGGCGAGCATGCCGGCGAGCAGCGCCCGGAAGATGGCTTGGATGATGCGGGTCGTGTTGCCGGTAGCGATACCGGCGACGACCTCGGCGGTCAGCGTGGCAACCATCACGAGGGCGGCGAGGGCGTAGATCGGCAGCGCCGGCCCTTCGAGCACGGGCGTGTACCAGTCGCGGGAAACCGGTTCGGTCGATGCCTGCAGGGCGACCAGGTCGAGCGCCCAGAACGCGCTGCGCAGCACCCACTCCGTCAGCTCACCCCCGGCCTCGCGCAGCAGGCTCTGCGCCCACTCCTGGCCGGCCCAGGCCAGCCCGAGCACCCCGCCGAGGGCGGCGACCCCGACCACCACGAACGGGATCGCGCCATCCTCGGAGGCGAACCGACGGCCGCCGTTCACGGCTGGCGTCCCACCACGGGCAGGGGCAGGGGCCAGGCCGCAACCGCGTCGCGCAGCAGCACGCGGGTGCGTCCCGGCGCCGACGCGGTCGCCTGCACCAGCGGGGTGGGACCCTCGACCGTGTCTAGTGCCGTGACCGTCCAGGTCGCGCCGTCCGCCTCCAGGTCGACGGTGGAGGTGGTGAACACCGCCCCGCCCGCGTCCCCGACGCCGACGAGCGTCATCGCCCACACCTCCACCCGCGCCGACTGCACGGCCGAGTTGTAGGCCACCAGCCGCGCGGCCAGCGGAGCGAAGAAGTACAGGCGGCGAGACACCGGCTGGCGTCCCCAGCCTGACAGGTCGAACTCGGTGCGCGCCGCGTCCACCTGCCGCCCCTGCGCCACCGCCTCGTCGGCGGTGAACACCACCGCCGCGACCTCGGCGAACCGCGCCGGATCGAACACGACCTCGGGCTGGCCGGTGACCGTCACCGCGGTCAGCGCAGCGGCGGCGGCCCCGTCCGGGGTGAGCGGGAACCCCCACGGCACGCCACCTATCAGCTCCGGTGCACCCCACCCGCCCGTGACCGCCGCGTCGTGGGCCTCGACGGCCGGTGCGGTCGCGCGCAGGGACACGGCCGGATGGGCCAGGCCCTGCCAGACCAGCCAGCCACCCCCCACCGCCAACAGCCCCACCAACGCGGCGGCACTCGCCAGCCACAGCCGCTGGGACACGGACCGATCGCCGTAGCCGCCCGGCATCGGTCAACTGCCCAGCCGGAACCCGGCGTTGACGATCGCCGCGGCCGCGCCGATCACGATCGCGCCGACGAACCCGCCGATCACCATCAACCGACCCCACGTCACGCCCTGGGTGTGCGCCCGGTTGGCTGCCAGCGCCCAGGTCGCCCCGCCCACCACCACCACCCCGGCGGCGAACAGCAGCCCCGCCAGCGTCAGCCCGTTGAGCGCCGAGATGATCTGGTCGTAGTTGGGGACCCACTCCCGCCCGTCGGCAGGGTCAAGCGGCGGCACCTGGGCCAACACCCGGGCCATCCCTAGCGCCATGAAGCACCTCCGTGTCCAGACGCCGCGGCTCCGATCCATCCGGAGCCGGTCAGGGAATTGCCCCCCGCTTCCGCGGTTCGTGACCGGCGTGCACACACCGCGCAGCGGTCACATCCCGGCGACACGCGTGGTGACTCCCTGCACGACCGGGAGGAGCCATGCGCACCCTCGCCACCGCCGTCACGGCCGCCGTCGGGCTCGTCGGCTGCACCGGCGGAAACCCTGCCGCTGAAGGCCGACCGCCGATACAGCAGGTGGCGATCGCAGACCTGCCCGACCAGCCCGCGCACAACCCGAGCCGGCCGGTGCACCAACGACTCGGGCCGGTCGATCGCAGCGACCCGCAGGCGGTCGCCCTCGCGCTGATCATCGCCGGGCTGGCCCGCGAAGGTCTCGAGGTCGTGGATGTCGGCGCCCAGACCGCCAGCACCAGCGCGGATCAGGCCACCGTCAGGGTCGCTGCCAC
>DASZZX010000300.1:0-16458 GCA_036260415.1 Nitriliruptorales bacterium | reverse complement strand
GGTGGCACGACCGCGACGGGCTGCCACCCACGCGTGGCCGGCCCTGCGCGGCCGGCCGCGCGTCGGCAGCAGGCCGGTGGAGCCTCTCCTCCCGTTGAGGACCACCCCCAGGACGGGTGCCTGCAGTGCGGCCAGTTGCTCGCGGGCAAGGGCCGCGTCGGCCATCGACGTGCGGCCCAGACGGGAAACCACGACCACCGCATCGACCTCGGAGATCGCGGCGGCAGCGTGGCTGGCCAGCAGCAGCGGTCCCCCGTCCACCAGCACGACGTCGAACCGGTCGCGGGCCGCGCGGAGGCGCTCTGCTGACCTCGCGCCGCCGCCCTGATCGACGATGGAGGCGACCTCGTTCCCGGCGGCGCGGAAGGAGGACGCCAGCTGCTCGAACACCTCTGCTCGGCCCTCGCCGTCGACGGCCGACGTGACCAGGACCACTCGTACCGGGTCGTGCACGGCCAGCGCGGACACGCGGGGTGCGGCGTCCGGTAGGCCGGCGCCTGGCGAGGGGGGCGGGAGCACCCAGCGTGGACGGCGCTGGACGTCCAACCGGAGGCGCTCGTAGGGGACTGCCGCGGTGGCGACCGCCGACATGGTGGGTCGCCTCCGGGCGAACCACCGACGGAGCGCACCTGCGACCCGGCCGCGGACGCGCACGTCGGCGATAACGGGCAGGCCGAAGGCCTCCTCGGCCTGGCGTCGCGAGCGCACCCGCGGGTCCACCCGCTCGAGGAGTAGCGCCAGGCCGGCTCCGAGCAGCAGCCCGATCAGGATCGCGAGCCGCAGGCGTGTCGTGGGATCGCTGACCGCCTGGATGGGGCTGCTGCCACCCGCTTCGGCGATGACCGGGATCGGCACCGCTGCGGTCAAGGTGACCAGTCCCGGTGACGCCGCGCCCGTGGAGAGATCCTCGAGCCGGCTGAGGCTCCGCCCGTAGGCCGCCAGCAGCGCGTCCCGTTCGACCACGACGAGCTCGGCATCCTGGCTGTCCTGGGGGAGCCTGCTGATCGCGGCGTTGAGCTCCTCGATGCGCCGACGCTGCGACGCCACCAGGGTCCTGGTGAACTCCAGGGCGTCCTGACGGAGAGCCTCCGCGCTCTCGCCTGCGTAGGCGAGGATCTCCTCCCCGAAGGCGTTGGCGAGCTGCGCGGCGCGTTCGCCGTCGGGCTCCGACGCCGTGATGGTGATCATGCCGAGGTCGGGCTCAGGGGTGATCTGCAGACGGGAGGCGACCGCGGCCGGCGCCTCCTCCAACCCGAGCCGTTCGACCACGCGGCGGGGGATGTCGCCGCGCTGGGCGAGCGCTCCCAGCAGCTTCACGTTCAGCGTGGGCGTCTGACTCGCCCCTCCAGGTGCGAGATCCTGGATCAGGGTGTGCGTCGCCGTGTAGCTCTCGACGTGCACCTGTTCGGGGTCCGAGTAGGTGGCAGCCGGCGTCCGGCCCGGAGCGCTCCACCACGCCACGGCGACGGCGACGACGACGGCTGCGACAACGATGTGCCAGCGACCGCGGATGGCGCGGAGGTGGTCACCGGCTGTCATGCGCCCTCAGCCCCGTCTCCGTCAGCAGCCCGCCGACCCGGTGGTCGGGCACCGGGATGAAGCCGGGATCACTCGCGGCGAGCTCGTGCAGGAGCCCAGCGCCCTCGTCCTCGTCGTCGGCCGCGGCGATGCCGGCGAGCCGGCTGACACCGCTGTGGAGGATCGCGGGATCGATCAAGGGCGGGTACAGGGCAAAGATCGACGGGTGCGCCGTCGGCCATGGCGCCTCCTCCGGGAAGAACAGCTCCTCGCTGAGCTTCTCGCCCTTCCGCGCGCCCACGATCCGGATGGGCACGTCCGTGCCGACCCGCCGGCCCGACAGGCGGATCATGCGCTGCGCCAGCTCGAGGATGGGTACGGGGTCCCCCATCTCGAGCATGTAGACCTCCCGCCCCGCAGAGAACACGGCCGACTGCAGCACCAGCTGCACCGCCTCGGTGATGCTCATGAAGAAACGTGTCATCCGAGGATCGGTCACGGTCACCGGTCCGCCGCGCTCGATCTGCCGGAGGAACCGCGGGATGACGCTCCCGCGGCTGCCCAGCACATTGCCGAACCGCACCGCGCAGAAAGGGCGGTCACCGTCGCTGCGCGACAGGACGATCTGCTCGGCGATGCGCTTGGAGGCGCCCATGACGCTGGACGGGCGCACCGCCTTGTCCGTCGAGATGAGCACCAGCCGCTCGACGCCGTGGCGGACCGCGGCGTCGGCCACGTGGAGGGTGCCGAGCACGTTGGTGCGGATGGCCTCGCACGGGTGCCGCTCGAGCATGGGGACGTGCTTGTGGGCGGCCGCGTGGAAGATCACCTCCGGACGGTGGCGGGCGACCAGTCGGTCGACCAGCTGACGGTCGCGGATGTCGGCCAGCAGCTCGGTGCATCCTCCGTCCAGCTCGGCCGCCGCCTCGTACAGGTGCGTCTCGTCGTGGTCCAACAGGAGCAGGCTGGCGGGATCGCAGGTAGCGACCTGCCGGGCGATCTCCGAGCCGATCGACCCGCCGCCGCCCGTGATCATCACCCGCCGACCGGCCAGTAGGCCCCGGACCGCAGCCAGGTCGGTCTGGACCTGCAGCCGGCCCAGAAGGTCGCTCAGGCGCAGGTCGCGGACATCCGCCACGGTGGGGCGCCCGTTCACCATCTCGCCGACGCCCGGCACGACCCGTAGCGGCACGCCAGCCTCGTCGGCGACGTTCGCGACCGTGCGCACCAGCTCACCGTCGGCCGAGGGGATGGCCAGGATCGCCTCCTCGGCCGCGAACGCGCGCACCGCATCCGGCAGGTACGGGATTCCGGCCACGACGGGCACCCCGTGCAGGGACCGGCCCTGCTTGCGGGGGTCGTCGTCGAGCACCACGGCGGGCAGCAGCGGCGCCTCGGACTCGAGCATGTCGCGCACGATGGCAGCCCCCGTGTCCCCGGCGCCAATAACCACCACGCCGCGCACCTGCGGGGACGTGGCCCGTCGCCGGAAGGCGAGGAGCCGCGACTGGAAGCGCACGGCCCCGTACAGGATCACCGTCGTCGCGCCGCCCAGGACGACCACCGAGCCCGACACGAGGTCACCGCGCACCAGGCCCCCTCCGAGAACGAGCAGCGCCCCGCCGCCCGCCAGCGTCAGCCGCCGCGCCTCCTGCACACCGGCGTGACGCCACATCTCGCCGTACAGGCCTCCGAGCCAGTTCGCGACGAGGTGAACGGCGACCACCAGCGGAAGGAACCAGCGGAGGTTCCCCTGGTAGCGCACCGGGATCTGGCCGTCGAAGCGGACCACCATGATGGCCGTGTACGCCGAGACCGCCAGCAGGGCGTCGAGGAAAGCCAGCGGGAGGTCGGCGCGCATCCGCACCGAGCGCGCCGCGAGCGTGCCGAGCAACCCGTCACGACGCAGCGACATGCCGTCGGGGGGTCGTTCGGTCATGCGCCTCTCCGGGATGGCGGCGGACGGGCTTCGGTCGGCGGCTAGGCGATGCGGCTGAGCAGGTCGTCACGCCGGTTCCTCGACTCGGAGGGCAGCATGTCGAGCCAACCGTTGGTGACCGCCAGGGCCGCAGCCTCCAACCGGGAGTGGACCCCCAGCTTGGAAATCAGGTTCTGGATGTGGGTCCGCGCCGTCTGCGCCGAGATGAACAGCTCGGCTGCGACGGTCTCCTGGTGACATCCCTGCACGAGGAGGCTCAGCACCTCCTTCTCGCGTGGGGTCAGGTCGAGGAAGCGCTGGAACGTCCGCTCGGTGCGGCGTCGGCGCAGGATCAGCTGTCGCAGCATGTGCCCCAGCAGGAGTGGGGGGACGACCGTCTCGCCACGCTGCACCCGCCGTACCGCCGTCAGCAGGTCGTCGAGGTCACGAGTCAGGCTGACGTAGCCGTCCGCCCCGGCCTCGATCGTGTCCAGGAGCAGGGCGGGGTCGTCGCCGTCGGCCATCACGACCACGCGGCTGCTCGCCACGGCCTGCTTGATCGCGGCGCAGGCCTCGGTGACCGTCAGCCGCGGCAGGACGGGCCGCAGCAGCACGATGCCCGGCGAGGTCCGCTGGGCGTCCAGCACGGCGTCCCGGCCATCGCCTGTGTGGGCGACCACGTAGAGGTCGTCCTGCGCGGAGAACGCCTCCACCAGGCACTCGCGCAGGAGCCGGTGCTCGTGGGTGACCAGCACGCTCGTGGCACTCATCGTCCTTCTCCGATCGCCGTCCAGGGGGCCTTGTGGGATGCTGGCCGCAGCCCCGCCCGCAGCCCCAACGCGACCGCTTCCAGGCGGTTGTGCACGCCGAGCTTCGCGAAGATGTTCTGCAGGTGGGTGCGCACGGTGTGGCGGGAGATGCCCAGGCTCTCGGCGATGCGGGTGTTTGTGGCGCCGCCGATCAACGCCTCGAGGACCTGGCGTTCACGCGCGGTGAGCTGACCGATCGGTGAGGGGTCGGCGCGGCCGGACGGGGTGTCGGGGCGAGGGCGCCGCGCGGCGGCCTCGGCCACGGTCCGTTCCCCGTTCAGCACGTCGACGAGGTCGTCCAGCGCGAGGTGGGCTGGGACCACCTCGACGTGGTCGAAGCGCGCCGGGAGTCCCACGTCGTCCTGTCCGGAGGTCGCGAGCAGCAGCACGCGGACATCGGGCAGCTCGTCGCGGAGCGACAGCTCACACGGTGACGTGGTCGGCGAGGCGTCCAGCAGGGTCACCGTGGCGGCCAGCTGGCGGGCGCGGCTGGTGAGCTCATCGGCCTCCGGTGCCACGGCCTCGGCGACGAAGCCCTTCCGCTGCAGCGCCACCGCCAGGGTCTGACGGAGCGCCGCCTCCGCCGTGCTCACCAGGACCCGTGCGGCCGGACCCTCCGATGCCGAGCCATCGTCGTGGGGCGGCTCCGCCCGCGACGGCGTGCGCGTGGCCGTAGCACCCCGCCCGATCGGCACGTCTCTCTCTCCGTCACGTTCAGCTACCTCAGCGTGACGATGCATGGCGCACGTGGACTCCAGCGGACGTGCGAGTTGGACTACGCCGAACGGAGGAGAGCCCATAGCCCTCTGAGCCCACGGACCCGGCGATCCGGTACAGGTCGGACACGCCCTCCCGGCGCGACCCCTCGGATCGTGCGTCGGCTACGCGGACGGCGTGGCGTCGCGGTGGGCGAGCAGCTCGCCGGGCGGGCGCAGTCCCGCCCGGTAGGCGAGCGACACCGCCTCCAGTGTGGAGTGCACATCCAGCTTCGACAGGATGTTGCGCACGTGTGTCCTGACCGTGTTGGGCGATAGGTGCAGGCGCTGAGCGATGACCTTGCGCTCCAGGCCGGCCATCATGCAGCCCAGCACCTCCCGCTCGCGCGGCGTCAGGCCCGACACGTCCCTCAGATCCGGCGACCGGTCGGCGCCATCGCCGCTGAACCGGCGCAGCACGTGGCTCAACAGGTGCGGCGGGAAATGTGCCTCACCCCGTGCCGCCCGCCGGATCGCGGTGGTCAGCTCGTGCGCGTTGTCGTCCTTGGCGACGAAACCCAACGCGCCCGCACGAGCAGCGGCGACGGCGGTCTCGACGTCGTCGTGGCAGGTCAGCACGACCACGCGCGACGACGGGTCAGCGGACCGCAGGGCCTCGATCAGATCGATCCCGCTCTCGCCGGCGAGGTCCACGTCGATCACCGCTACGTCGGGGGCGAGCGTGTCGATCGCCGCCCGGGCGGCGCTGGCGGAGGGGACCGAGGCCGCCACCTCGATGTCCGGCTGGCGGGACAGCAGTGCGCTCAGCGCACCGGAGAACGCCCGGTGATCGTCCACGAGCACCACCCGGACCGTCTCCATGCGCGCGAGCGTTGCAGGCTGCCCTCCGGTGCGCAACCACAGATGGCGAGGGCGGCCTACGTCACCTGCAGGTGGACAACGCGCCGGGTGGTCGGCCGGACACAGCACCGGGTCCGTCTCCACCCACATATGTCACGCGTTGTAATCCAAGCGCGACGAGGAGTGACGGTTTTCCGCACCTGACGGCGGTGAGGCTGGCACCATTGTGTCCGCGCCCGAACGGCCCATCATCTACCGAGATCTAGCTAGTCCGGAACGACTACGCCATCCAGAGGAACGGCGGGGACGTGGCGGCCAGGCAGAGCGCGCGGAAGCAGCGGGGATGACGTCACACCCGCCGTCATCCACGACGCTGTCCCAGGAGATGGCGCGTACGGCGACAGACGGAGCCGTCCGCTCACTGTGCCACGACGTCCGCCAGCATGTCTCCGCGGTCACCGTCCTCGCTCAGCTCGCACGCGGGGTGCCGGACCTGCCGGCCGACGCGGACGGGCTGCTGGCCGACATCCAGCGGGAAGCGGCCGCGCTGCGCGACCTCTGCCGTCGGCTCACCGCCCGACAGCGCCACGTGACAGCCGTGCGGCTGGACGAGGTGGTCCGGGACGCGGCCGACCACCTGCGCCGGCGGTGGCCCGGTCGGCTGCACCTCGAGAGCCGCTCGGTCGTTGTCCCCGGCGACGAGGTGGAGCTGCTGCGCGTGTTCGACAACCTGCTGCGCGACGCCAGCGAGGCCGCTGGCCCCGACGGCTCGGTCGAGGTGGCCATGCTCTGGTCCGACGGGTCCGTCACGGTCACGGTGGCGGGCTCGGGCGGGCGGTCGTTCCCACCCGTGGTGGGTGATGGAGCAGGCATGGGGCTGCTGGTCGCGGAGGAGCTGACCAGGGCGAACGGTGGTCGCACCACGATCCACGTGACGGACGAGGGCGGGCGGGTCTGCGTGGCGCTGCCAGCGCTCGCAGGGCCGGCCGGCGAAGCCCCGGGGACACCAGCCCGCGCAGACGAGGAGACGACCTGATGCGGATCGTTCTGTGCCATCGTCACACGCTCTTCGTGGAGGCGTTGGCGGTGGCTCTGACCGAGCGAGATCACCAGGTGTGCGCCCGCGTGGCCGACCCAGCCGCCGCCCCGGACGCGGTCCGCCGCCACCGTGCTGACGGTCTCCTCCTTGGGGCCACCCTCCTCGACGCGGCGGCGCTCCAAGCGATCGCCCGGGCACGCGCGGCCGCTCCGCGACTCCGCATCGTGGCGCTGGGCACGGCCGCTGACCCCCGGTCAGCTCACGACGCGCTCGAGGCCGGCGCCGACGCCGTGGCCTCGCAGGCCGACGACCTGACACGGATCCTGCAGCTGCTCGAGGGACGGCCTGGGATGCGCCGCACCCCCGCCGTGACCCACCGCGCCGCGACTGCCGGGCCGCTGCGTGGCCCGTCACGCCGTGGGCCCACGATGCTGTCGGCCGGTTCGCTGACCGAGCGCGAACGCGAGATCCTCGCCCTGCTGGTGGACGGGCAGAACACCGCCGCCATCGCCCGCCGTCTCGGGATCGCCTACTCCACCGCTCGCACGCACATCCAGAACCTGCTCATCAAGCTCGGGGCGCACTCGAAGGTGGAAGCCGTGGCCGTCAGCCACCACTACAACCTGGTCGAGTTCCCACCCTCGCCACGGCTGTCGAGCGGTACACCGCGGCGGGCAGGCAACGGCGGCGTCAGCGCGCTGCCCTCTGCAGGTAACGGATCACAGCGGTCACGCGCCGGTTGAGATCCGGCTCGTGGTCCAGCTGCAACCACGCGAAGATGTGGCTGACGTACTTCTCGACGCCCCGCCGGGAGATGCCCAGCTCGCGTGCGATGGCCTCGTTGGTCCGACCGGTCGCCATCAGCTGCATCACCTGACGCTCGCGTGGCGTGAGCTCCTCCAGCGTCGGGTCGGGCTGCGGCGACGGTTCCTCCAGCAGGCGCCCCATCATCGTGGGGTCCACCACGGTGTGGCCCGCTACGACCTGCTCGACCACGCCGGCCAGGTCCGGGTCCGGCCGCAACGCGGAGACCTGGAGGTAAGCGATCCCGCCGGGACCCCCCTGCAGGAGGTCCAGCGCCTCCTCCCGACGCAGTTGCCGGGCGAGGACGACGACCCCGAGGTGGGGTAGCGACCGCCGGACCGAGCGGATCAGCTTGCGGGGGTCGCCCGCGAAGGTCGGGGCGCTGGGCAGGGCGACCAGGACCGCATCGACGGCAGAGCGCTCGATCTGACCGATGAGGTCGTCGAGGTCGAGACCGAGCACCACGACGTCCACGCCGGCGTCCCCCAGCACCGCGCGCACACCCTGCTCGACCAGGTACTCGAGGTTGAGCACGCCCACGCGGGGCGCGCGCTGCTCGCCGCGCGCCCGTACCTCGCCGTTGTGCGACCGCGTCTGCAGGGGGTGCCCACCATGGTCCGCGATGGCCGTCCACGAGTAAGACGAGGCAGGCGGGTTGGACGGTACGGGAACCCGCCCGCCTAGGAGGTCATGCGCGCTCCGCGCACCCTGCGGCACGCTGCGTGCCGCTGCCCGACCGGGCTCGATGCGTCAGCGCAGTTCGACGAAGCCGGCCGCCGCGAAGTCGCCGTCGAACCCGAGTGCTTCCGAGATCCGCAGCTCCCGCATGAGGGCGAAGCTGGTGGCGTCGACGTAGGAGTACTCGCGCTCGTCGTGGCGCCGCAGCCAGTCCAGCGCCCTCGCTTCGAGGTCTGCGGTGACCCACTCCAGGCGGAGCCGCGGGGAGGCCGCGACCCCGTCGAGGAAATCTACGGCGGAGGCGTGCCCAGCGCGCCTGCGGAGGTAGGTCCAGGTCTCGCCCCGGACCGCGTTCGATGTGACGAGCCCCTGGTCGCCCACTCGCTCCAGGAGCGCAGCAGCCCGTCCGTGGTGGCCGTCGCGCCGCAGACGCAGAGCCACCCAGAACGAGGTATCGACGAAGATCACCGGTACACGACGTCGTCCACGGCCGCCGGCTCGGCGTCGTCCACGCCCACCATCCGGAACAGGGGATCCGCCGATCGTGGCGGCAGCGTGGACACCCGCTCGCGCACGAAGCGTCGGATCAGGGCAGCCTTCGACACGCCCTCGGCGGCGGCTTGACGCTCCAGCGCCGCGTCGAGGTCCTCGTCGATCATGATCTGCAGCCGCTTCACATGCTGCAGCCTACGTCATCATAGAGGCGTTGACGTAACCACCCCCGGATCGTGCGTGGTTGCGCCAACCAGTCAGCGGAAGTACGCAACCTCCCCGGGTCAGTACACCGGGATGCTGGGGTCCACCTGGCGGGAGTACGCGTTGATCCCGCCCCGCATGTTCCAGGCCTTGAAACCGGCGCCGCGCAGCAGCTTGGTCGCCTCGAGCGAGCGGGCGCCCGACTTGCAGTGGACGACGTACTCGCTGTTCTGGTCGAGCTCGTTGAGCTTGCTGGGCAGCTCACCCTTGGGGATCAGGATGGAGCCGGGGATACGGCTGATCTGGTACTCGTGCGGCTCGCGAACGTCGAGCAGCACCACGCTCTCCTTACGCTCGACGTACTCCTCGGGCAGGACCTCCAGGTCGACGAGCGCGTCGACGACCTCCTCGCGGTCGTGCGCGGGCACGCCGCAGAACTCCTCGTAGTCGATCAGCTCGGTGACGGAGGGATGCTCGCCGCAGACGGGGCAGTCGGGGTCCTTGGTGACCTTCACCTGGCTCCAGCGGCTGTCCAGCGCGTCGTACAACGCGAGCTTGCCGATCAGCGGTTCGCCGACGCCGGTGATGAGCTTGAGCGCCTCGGTGGCCTGCGCGGAGCCGATCGTGCCGCAGATGATGCCGAACACCCCGCCCTCGGCGCAGTTGGGCACCATGCCGGGCGGTGGTGGCTCGGGGAACATGCAGCGGTAGCACGGGCCCTGCTCGGCGTAGAAGACCGCGACCTGCCCTTCGAAGCGGAAGATCGAGCCGTACACGTTGGGCTTGCCAAGGAGCACACACGCGTCGTTGACCAGGTAGCGGGTCGGGAAGTTGTCGGTGCCGTCGATCACCAGGTCGTAGGGCTGGATGATCTCCAGAGCGTTGTCGCTGGTGAGGAATGCCCGGTGGCGTCGCACCTCGACGAAGGGGTTGACGTCGCGGATCGCCTCCTCAGCCGAGTCCAGCTTGTGCCGGCCGATGTCGGACTGGCCGTGGATGATCTGGCGGTGGAGGTTGGACGCGTCCACCACGTCGTTGTCGACGAGCCCGATCGTGCCCACTCCGGCTGCGGCCAGGTACAGGGCGAGCGGCGACCCGAGCCCGCCGGTGCCGACGAGCAGCACCTTGGCGGCCTTCAGCCGCTCCTGCCCCGGCACCCCGATGTCGGGGATGATCAGGTGGCGGCTGTAACGGGCGATCTCCTCGTTGGTGAGGGGCTCGCGCCGCTCGACGATCGGCTGCATGCGGGCTCCAGGTCGGGAAGCGGCCGGACCTGCCAGGTTCAACGACCCGGCCGGTTCAGAGCTTCCCCGGCAGGGGGAACGGTGCGAACCAGGTCTGGTCCCCGACGCCGGCCCGGCTCCGCCCGCGTCCGGTCGCCGACGACACCGGGTCCTGTGGCCTTCCCGGATCGTGCGTCGTCGCGCTTCCGCTGAGCAGGAGAACGCACGATCCGGGCGGGGGCGGGGCCGCGCGGGTCGGGCCGGATCGACAGGTCAGACGTTCATGCCCATCGCCCGCAGCTCCAGGCGGACGTCGTCGGACATCATCTCCGGGCTCCACGGTGGGCTGAAGGTGAAGTCGACCTGGACGTCCTCGACCCCGGGCATGGCACCCATGATGACGCTGACCTGCTGGTCGATCAGCTCGGTCAGTGGGCAGCCCATCGAGGTGAGCGTCATGGTCACCTTGACCTGGCCGCCCGGCTGCTTCTCGATGTCGTAGACCAGCCCGAGGTCAACGACGTTGTAGCCGATCTCGGGGTCCATCACGGCCTTCATGGCCTGGCGCAGCGTGTCGACGGGCGGCATGCCGTCCGCCTCGAGCTGGATACCACGCGACGGCGTCCCGGCAGCCGGCTCCGGGACGGCCGGCTCCGGGGCGGCCGGCTCGTGGGCGGCCGGCGCGTCGCGCAGCGTCGGTTCCTCGGGTGGCAGTGCGAACTGGCTCATGTCACGTCTCCGCGTCGCAGGTCACGCGGTGCTCCGACTCCCCCGCCTGGAACGTCTCGAGTGCGTCGCGCAGCGCCATCCACCCCAGCAGGGCGCACTTGACCCGGACCGGGAACTTCGCGACCCCCTGGAAGACCACGCCGTCGCCGAGGTCGTCCATGCGGGTGGGTGCCTGGCCGTGCATCATCAGGCGGAACTGCTCGGCGAGGTCGAGCGCGTCCCCCAGGTCGCGCCCCTTCACGGTCTCCGTCATGACGCTGGCGGAGGCCTGGCTGATCGAGCAGCCGTCGCCGTCGAACACCAGCGCCTGCACGCGGCCGTCCTCCACGTCCACCCGCAGGTCCAGCTCGTCGCCGCAGAGCGGGTTGCTGTGGTGGACGTGGACGTCCTCACCCTCGAGTGCCGGCGCGCGGTTCTTCGGGGACCGGTAGTGCTCGAGGATGATCTGCTGGTAGAGGTCGTCGAGGGTCATCGCAGTCCCCCCTGCTGGGGAGCGGCGAGACGACGAGAGCTGGACGAGCGGCTCATGCCGGACCGCCGACGGTCTCGGGATCACGCTCGGTGGTCACCGGCTCGAGCCGTTCGGGCACCGCAGCGAAGAACGCCTGGGCGGCCCGGATGCCGTGCACGAGCGCGTCGATGTCGTCCTCGTCGTTGTAGACGTAGAAGCTCGCGCGGGCGGTCGCTGCCACGCCCAGACGGCGCATGAGCGGCTTGGCACAGTGGTGGCCGACACGGACCGCGACGCCCTCGTGGTCCAGCACGGTCCCCACGTCGTGCGCGTGCACCCCGTCCACCAGGAAGGAGACCGCCCCGCCTCGCTGCCGCACGTCGCGGGGCCCGTGCACCGTGACGCCCTCCACGGTGTCGAGCGCCGCGAGCACCGCCGCTGTCAGCTCGACCTCGTGGGCGCGCACCGACTCCATGCCCAGACCCTCCAGGTAGTCCACGGCCGCGCCCAGACCGATCGCCTCCGCGATCGGCATGGTGCCGGCCTCGAACTTGTGCGGCAGCTCGTTCCACCGCGCCCCCTCGAGGGTGACGTCGAGGATCATCGATCCGCCGGTGATGAACGGCGGCATCGCGTCGAGCAGCTCGGGACGGGCCACCAGAACCCCGATCCCGGTGGGTCCCAGCATCTTGTGGCCGCTGAACGCCAGGAAGTCCACGTCGAGCGCCCGGAAGCTCACGGGCATGTGCGGGACCGACTGGGCGCCGTCCACCAGCACCTTGCAGTCGGGGTTCGCTGCCCGAACCTGGCGCACCAGCTCGCTGACCGGGTTGATCGTGGACAGCACGTTCGACTGGTGGGTGACCGCGAGGAAGCGCACACGGCCGTCGGCCAGCAGCTGGGGCACCGCGTCGAGGTCGAGGCGACCGTCGTCGGTGATCGGCACGAAGCGCAGCTCGAAGCCCCGCTCCTTGGCCGCCTCCAGCCAGGGCACCAGGTTGGCGTGGTGCTCCATCTCCGTGGCCAGCAGCGCGTCGCCCTCCCCCAGGCGCCGGCGCACCCACGAGTAGGCCACCAGGTTGATGGCCTCGGTGGTGTTGCGCGTGAACACGGTGCCCTCGACGGGCGCGTCGACGAACGCGGCGACCTTGCGCCGCGCCGTCTCGTAGGCCTCGGTCGCCTCGGTGGCGATCAGGTACACCCCCCGCTCGACGTTGCAGCGCCGCTGCTCGTAGTAGTCCGCCATAGCGTCGAGCACGGGCTGTGGCGTCTGCGAGGACGCGGCCGAATCGACGAACACCAGCCGCCTGCCGTGCACCTCGCGGCGCAGCGTCGGGAAGTCCTTCTTGATGGTCTGCACGTCCAGGCGCATCGGGGTTCCCCTCTGGTCAGCGGCGACATCGTGCCGTGCCGGTCCCCTGCGTCCCAACGGTGGCGGGGGGAACGGTGTGGGTTCTGGGCACGGTCGTCACGGTCATGGTCAGGTCGTGGGGACGGGAGCGCGGAACTCGTCGTAGCCGGTCTCCTCCAGCTCGTGGGCGAGTTCGCGCCCACCCGAGCGGACGATGCGGCCGTCCAGCATCACGTGCACCTCGTCCGGCTCGATGTAGCGCAGGATGCGCGTGTAGTGGGTGATCAGCAACACGCCCAGCCCTGGGCCGACCATGCCGCGCACCCCCTCGGCGACGGTGCGCAGGGCGTCCACGTCCAGTCCGGAGTCGGTCTCGTCGAGGATCGCCACCTGCGGGCGCAGCAGCGCCATCTGCACGATCTCGAAGCGCTTCTTCTCGCCGCCGGAGAAGCCTTCGTTGACCGAGCGCTCGAGGAAGCGCTCGTCCATGTCCAGCGCGGCCATCTCCTGCTTCAGCCGCTGCATGAACTCGCGGATGGGGACCTCCTCGGGCGACACCGCGTTCAGAGCCATACGCAGGAAGTTGGTGAGCGACACGCCCGGGACCTCGACCGGGTACTGCATCGCGAGGAACAGTCCGGCCTGGGCACGCTGGTCGGGCCACAGGGGCAGGACGTCCTGCCCGTCGAGGGTGACGCTACCGCCGGTGACCCGGTAGGCGGGGTGGCCGGCGAGGGCGTAGGCCAGCGTGGACTTGCCCGAGCCGTTGGGGCCCATCAGCGCGTAGACCTTGCCACGGTCCACGTCGAGGCTGACCCCCTTGAGGATCTCGTTGCCCTCGACCTCGACCGTCAGGTCGCGGATCTCCAGGTAGGCCATCGGTCGCTGTCTCCTCGGTCGTCTCGGCGGTCGGGTCGGCTGTCGGTCAGTGGTCGGGGATGGGTGCGTCGTTGAGCTGCTGGCCGACGTCGACCATGACATCGCCGCCCTCGACACGGGCCGCGAACACCGGGACCGGTGCGGTGGCGGGCAACACCTCCGCGGCGCCCGTGTCGAGGCTGAACGTCGAGCCGTGCAGGGCGCACTCGATCGACCGTCCCCACACCATCCCCTCGTGCAGCGGGTAGTCCTGGTGGGAGCACACGTCGTAGATGGCTTTCACCTCGTCGTCGACCCGGACCAGGCAGATAGGGTGACCGTCGACCTTGACCTGCAGGCCGCTGTCCGCCGGGACCTCGTCGAGGCGGGCGACGCGCTCGAAGGCCATCACTCGCCACCCCCCTCCGACCGGTCGACGGTGCGGGCCGCCCGGCCGGCCAGGGCTGTGAGGTCAGCGTGCTCCACCTCCTCGGCGATGTGCTGCAGCGCCCGGGCTCGCACGGCCGGCAGCTCGATGCGCTCCAGCACCTCGGCGAAGAAGCCGAACACCACCAGCCGCAGGGCGTCCTCGGGGCGCAGGCCACGCGACTGGAGGTAGAACAGCTGGTCCTCGTCGATCTGACCGGTCGCCGACCCGTGGGCGGCCTTCACCTCGGCGCACTCGATCTCGAGGAACGGTGTGGAGTCGGCCTTGGCCCCCTCGGTCAGGATCAGGCTCTTGTTCACCTCGTTGGAGTCGCTGCCGACCGCGTCGCGGTGCACGTAGATGTGGCCGCGGAACACCGTGCGGCTGCGGCCCTGCAGCGCACCCTTGTAGAGCACGTCGGACACCGCGTGACCGGCCACGTGCTGGATGAACGGGTGGTGCTCGAAGTGCTGGCCGTCGTCGGCGAAGTACACCCCGAGCGGCTCGATGCGCGATCCGGGGCCCACCAGGTGGATCTCGGGGCGCAGGCGGACCGTCGCGCCGCCGGTGGTGACCGCGAGGTGGGTGAGCTGCGCGTCACGGTGCAGCTCGGCCGCCTGCAGGCACACGTGGCCGACCGGGCCCTCCCAGTCCTGCAGCGTGGCGAGGTCCACGCTGGCCGCGTCGCCGACCACCACCTCCGCCACCTCGTCCACCGTGGCCGGGTCGGTGAGACCGTTCGCGACGTGTTCGAGGTACAGCTGGCAGCGGGCGTGGTGGTCCACCACGACCAGCACCCGGGGCAGGTGTGCGCCGGGGCTCGCCGCCTGCACCGAGAGACCGATCGGCAGCTCCAGCTCGACCTCGGGCGGCACGTACACGAACACGCCGTGGGTCCACGCGGCGTCGCTGGCGGTGACGGTGCGGTCGCGGTCGGCGGTCAGACGTCCGAGGTGCTCGCGGACCAGGTCCTCGTGGTCGCGGGCGGCCGTCCGAAGGCTGGTCACGATCACGCCATGACGCTCGGCCTCGGCGCAGCCCACCAATGTGATGCGACCGTCGCGGAGGTCGGCCCGCGCGGCCAGGTCGGTGCGGTCCAGCAGCGGGGACGCGACCGGATCCGACAGGCCGTCGCCGACCACCACCGGCACGTCCACCGCGAAGCGCGTGAAGGGCGTGTCCTTCCACAGCTCCTCGCCACGCAGCTGCGGCCACTGCTGGTCGACCCAGCGCTTGTACGCCTCCAGCCGGCGGTCGCGCAGCCAGGTGGGCTCGCCAGCCGCCTCGGAGCGGCCGGCGAGGTACTCGTCGGTGAGCTCGTCGAACCTGGTCATCGGTCGTGCTCGACCGTCGTCGGCTCCGTGACGCTCATCCGATGGCGCCCTCCATCTCGAGCGCGATCAGACGGTTGAGCTCCACCGCGTACTCCATCGGCAGCTCGGCGGTGATGTCCGACACGAAGCCACGCACGATCATCGTCTTGGCCTCGTCCTCGGTGAGACCGCGGCTCATCAGGTAGAACAGCTGGTCGTCGCCGATCTTCGACACGGTCGCCTCGTGCTCGATGCGTGCGTCGTCGGCCTCGATCTCCATGTACGGGTAGGTGTCGCTGCGGGCGTTGGTGTCCAGCAACAGCGCGTCGCACTGCACGTTGGACTTGCAGTGCTTGGCGTCGCTCTCGATGTGCACCAGCCCGCGGTAGGAGGTGCGTCCCACCCCCTTCGAGATCGACTTCGAGATGATCCGCGACGACGTGTCCGACGCGTGGTGGACCATCTTGGCCCCGGCGTCCTGGTGCTGGCCGTCGGCGGCGTACGCCACGCTCAGTACCTCGCCCTGGGCGCCGCGGCCCATCAGCCAGACGCTCGGGTACTTCATGGTGAGCTTCGACCCGATGTTCGCGTCGATCCACTCCATGCGGGCGTCCTCGTAGGCCGCCGCCCGCTTGGTCACCAGGTTGTAGACGTTGTTGGACCAGTTCTGGATGGTCGTGTAGCGCACGCGGGCGCCCGGCTTGACGATGATCTCCACCACCGCCGAGTGCAGCGAGTCCTTGGAGTACACGGGCGCGGTGCAGCCCTCGACGTAGTGCACGTAGGACCCGGGCTCGGCGATGATCAGCGTGCGCTCGAACTGGCCCATCGCCTCCTTGTTGATGCGGAAGTAGGCCTGCAGCGGGATGTCGACGTGCACGCCCTCGGGCACCCAGATGAACGAGCCGCCCGACCACACGGCCGTGTTGAGGGCCGCGAACTTGTTGTCGTTGGGCGGGATCACGGTCGCGAAGTGCTCGCGGAACAGCTCCTCGTGCTCGCGCAGCGCCGTGTCGGTGTCGAGGAAGATGACCCCCTGCTCCTCGAGGTCCTCACGGATCTTGTGGTACAGCACGGTCGACTCGTAC
>DASZZX010000299.1:0-19641 GCA_036260415.1 Nitriliruptorales bacterium | reverse complement strand
ACGGCGTGATGCTGCCGGCCGTTACGCCGGACGCTACTTGACCCACTAGGTGGCGACCACGTGGGTCGCGGCGCGGAACTCAGCGGTGACGTGGAACGAGTCGCGGATGGCGAAGCGGTCGGCTCGGGTGCGGACCACCGCCAGCTCCCTCCGCCCGTCCTCGTAGTGCAGGTGGACCTTGATGGTGGCGGCGTCGACTGTGATCTCGTTCCACGATGGGGGCGTGAGGCCCCGCAGCCGGCGGGTGCAGGGTGTCCCCGAGTTGCAGATCAGGATGCCGTTGAGCCCCCAGAAGAAGGGCACGTGCTTGTGTCCGGACAGCACGATGTCCAGGTCCAGGCCGGCGAGGACGTCGAGGAGGTCGCCGGCGTCCACGACGGTGTTGCGTTCACGGCCCGTGCCAGGGACAGAGACGAGGTGGTGGTGGACCGCGAAGACCTTGATGTCGTCGGGGTAGCGGTACTGCTCGGTGATCCAGCCGTACCACTCGCGGCCGATACGGCCGTCATTGAGGTCGGGCTCCGACGAGTCGACCGCCACGATCGTGACCCCGGTGGCACGCATCCGCTCGGCACGCTCGTCCTCGAACGACTCGCGGTAGCAACGGAAGCGCTCACCGAAGATGCGCTGGAAGTGGAGGTGCCCGAGGTTGCGCGCGTCGTGGTTGCCGGGGACGACGACCGCGGGCGCGGTGAAGCGTCCGATCCACCGGGCAGCGTCCTCGTACTCCCCTTCGTAGCCGTCGGCGGTCAGGTCGCCGACGACGACCACGACGTCCGGACGCATGCGGTTGACCCGCTCGATCACGCCCTCCATGAGCCCCGGCTCGAAGGTGGGCGTGCCACAGTGGATGTCGCTCAGCTGCGCGATGCGCAGCGGGACGCCTTCCAGCGTCATCCTCGCCTACCCTCCATGGTGGCGAACGTTTCCGGCACGGCTCGACCAACCTAGCCGTCGGAGGTACCACGTGGACGGCACGGTCACCCACACCCTGGTGCGCGCGATCCGCAGCGTGGAGGATCTGGCCGACCTTGACGACGAAGCGCTGCTCGAGGCGGTGGGCGACGCGGCCAACCTGCGCTGGCCCGCGGGGAGCGTGATCTTCGAGCCGGGCGATGCGGGCGACGCGGTGTACCTGGTGCTGAGCGGCCTTGTCCGCATCCGCGATGGTGACGTGGAACTGGCCGACATCGGACCGGGCGGCTACTTCGGCGAGCAGGCGGCCATGCTGCGGACCAGCCACTCCGCGACGGCGCAGGCCGTCGAGGACAGCGAGCTCATGGTGATCCCGCAGGAGCCCTTCAAACGGCTGCTCGACCGCGATCCGAAGGTTGCTGAGCGGGTCCGGCGGACCATGGAGCGGCGACTGGAGGAGCGCGGGCGGGCCACCAGGCCCGACCGCGACGAAACCTGACGCCGGCGGTCCTGATGGCCGCTAAGCGTCGGGCCGGGCCGTGCGCAGCACCCGGGTCACGGCGGCCCGGGCGCTGTGCGCGTCGTCGGCCCGCAGTGCGGCGTTGGCGGCCATACGACAGTCCTGCACCGTCAGGTCGCGCAGCGTCTGCTTCACCTCCGGGATGGCCACCCGGGTCATCGACAGCTCGTCGATGCCCAGGCCCGTGAGTGCCGCGGCCGTGGCGGGGTCGCTCGCCGCCTCGCCGCAGACCCCCACCCACGCGTCGTGGCGGTGACCCGCGTCGATCACGGAGGCCACCAAACCCAGGACATCGGGGTCGAGCACGTCGGCCAGCTCGGCCACGTCGGCGACCAGCCGGTCCGCGGCGAACAGGTACTGGAGGAGATCGTTCGTGCCGATGGAGAGGAAGTCCGCGTGACGGGCGATCCGGTCGGCCGAGAGCGCCGCCGACGGGACCTCGACCATCACCCCGACCTCGACTCCGGTGAGGTCCACGGCCTCCTCGCGGGCGACGCCCTCGAGCACCTCGCGGGCCGCGATCAGCTCGGCGGCCGTGCTGACCAGCGGGAACATGATCGCCAGGCGCCCGCTGCTCGCGCCGGCGATGCCACCCGTCCGCAGCAGCGCGCGCAGCTGGTCGCGGAACAGCGGGTCGCGCTGGAGGCTGAGCCGGACCCCGCGCACGCCCAAGGCCGGGTTGGGCTCGGGATCGCGCACGACGAACGGCAGCGGCTTGTCCGCTCCCACGTCCAGCGTGCGGAAGACGACCCGGTGGCCGGGGAAGGCGTCCAGCACCTCACGGTAGAAGGCGGTCTGCTCGTCCACCGTCGGGGCGGTGCCGCGGTCCAGGAAGAGGAACTCGGTGCGGACCAGTCCGGCGCCCTCGGCGCCGGCAGCGATGGCGGCCTTCAGGTCGTCGCGGCTACCGACGTTGGCTGCCAGCTCGACGCGGTGGCCGTCGGCCGTCTGCCCCGGCTGGTCGCGCAGGTCATCCAACCGCTGGCGGTGGACGCGCTCCTCCTCAAGGCGCCGCTCGAAGGCGGCGCGCTGGCTGGGGTCGGGGGCGACCAGGACCTCCCCACTGCGCCCGTCGATGGCGACAAGCTGCCCGTCGCCGACCACGTCGAGCAGACCCTCGACGCCCACGACGGCCGGGATCCCGACGGAACGGGCGAGGATCGCAGCGTGGCTGGTGGGTGAGCCCGTCGCGGTCACGACCGCCGCCATCAGCTCGCGGGGGAGGCTGGCGGTCTGCGAGGGCGTCAGCTCGTGGGCGACGATCACCGACGGCTCGCCGGGGGGTTCGATCCCCACCTGCTCCCCCCGCAGGATCGCCACGACACGATCGCGGACGTCGTCGAGGTCGTCGGCACGCGCGGCGAGGTACTCGCTGGCTGACGCGGCCAGGAGCTCGGTGAACTCTCCGAAGCCTGCGGCGACCGCGTCCTCCGCGCTGGCGCCGCCCCCGATCGCTGCGTGGGCGCGGGCGCCCAGCTCCGGGTCGGCGGCGAACTCCGCGTGGGCCTCGAAGATCTCGGCCTCGTCCTCGCCGACCTCGGCGGCGACCCGCTCGGCCAGCTGCAGCAGCTGCGCGTGCGCCTCCGCGAGCGCGCGGTCCAGCCGCTGCCGTTCCTGTTGGGGGCTCCCGGCCGGACGGCCGACCGCGGTCGCGGTGGTGCGTGCGCGGACGATGAAGGCGGGGGCGAGGGCGGCGCCCGGCGCCGCCCCTCGCCCCTGTAGTCGCCTGCTCACGAGGCTGCTCCCTCGCCCAGGCCGGACTCGACCAGCCCGACCAACTCTTCCAGCGCGGCGTCCGCCCCCTCCCCCCCGGTCCTGATCGTGACCTGATCGCCCTGATGGCAATCGAGCGTGAGGACCGACAGCACGGACCTGGCGTTGACCTCGCGCCCGTCCTTGGTGAGCGTGACCACCTCGGCGGGCAGGGCGGCGGCGGCCTTCGCGAAGACCTTCGCCGGACGGGCGTGGAGACCGGTGGGGTTGCGCAGGGTCACGGTCCGCTCAGGCACCGACGGTCACCCCCTCGGTGGTACGCGCTGGCTCCGCCTGCACGCTGCGAAGCGACTTGAGGACGTTGACGGTCACGGCGGTGACCGCCGTGCCAGCGGCGATCGCGACCAGGTACAGCGCCCAGTTGCCGATCACCCCGACCACCCAGACACCGCCGTGCGGTGCACGCAGCGTGGCGTCGAACAGCAGCGACAGCGCACCGGTGATGGCGGAGCCCGCCATCAGAGACGGGATGACCCGCAGGGGATCGGCGGCCGCGAACGGGATGGCGCCCTCGGTGATGAACGACGCGCCCATGATCCATGCGGCCTCGCCGGCGCGGACCTCGGCCTGGTTGTACAGGCTCGGACGGAGGACGGTCGCCAGGGCCATCCCAAGCGGGGGGGTCATCCCCGCGGCCATGACGGCGGCCATGATCTCGAAGCTGCCGGCGTCGAGCGCGGCGATGCCGAAGGTGTAGGCGACCTTGTTCACGGGCCCGCCCATGTCGAAGGCCATCATCAGCCCGATGAGGACGCCGAGGACGATCTGGTTGGTGCCGGACAGGCCGGTCAGCCAGTCCGACAGGGCCTGGTTGGCGGTGGCCACGGGCTCTCCGACCACCAGCACCATCAGCCCGCCGACGGCGAGCACGCCCACCAGCGGGTAGACCAGGATCGGCATCATCCGCTGCAGGGTGCCGCGGACCGGGATCCGCTTGAGAGCGTTGACGATCGCACCGGCGAGCAGACCGGCGACCATGCCGCCGAGGAATCCGGCCCCGATCTCGTTGGCGATCAGGCCGCCGACGATGCCGGGAGCGATGCCGGGGCGGTCCGCCATGGCGTAGGCGATGAACCCGGCGAGGATGGGGACCAGCATGCTGAAGGCGGTGCTACCGATCGTGAGCAGCACGGCGCCGAGCCAGGTCAGGATGCCCGCGTCGACGTCGCCGGGGAAGCGCACCGCTCCGTCATCGATGATCGTGACCTCGGTGACGTCGACCGCTCCGCCGACGGCGAACGCGATCGCGATCAGGATCCCACCGGCGACGACGAACGGGATCATGTAGCTCACGCCGGTCATAAGCCAGCGGCGCACCTCCTCGCCGCGCCCGGCGCCTGCGCTGGTGGTGACAGCGGCCGCCTGGGGGGTCGGCGCCTGTGCGGGGCGGTCGGTCGGCGCGGCCTGGGCAGCGGCCGCGGCCCGGTCGAGGATGGCCGCGGCCCGGTCGATGGCCTCGCGCGTGCGGACCTCGACCGACGGCAGGTGCGCGAAGCGGTCGCGGTCGCGCACCGTGGCGTCCACGGCGAAGATCACGGCGTCGGCCGCGGCGATGGTCTGCGGGTCGATGGGCGGAGCGCCGGATGCGCCCTGCACCTCGACCACGATGTCGTGTCCCTTGGACGACGCTGCCTGCTCGAGGGCTTCGGCCGCCATCTCGCTGTGCGCGATGCCGGTTGGGCAGCTCGTCACGGCGACGAACTTCACAGCTGCACCTCCCTACGGATGATGTCGATGACGGCTCGTGGGCTGTCGGCCTGTCGGAGCGCCGTCCGGAACTCCTGGTGGATCAGCCGGCGCGCCAGGCGCGACAGCAAGGTCACGTGCAGGTCGTCGGCGCCCTCCGGCGCCGCGATCAGGAAGATCAGGTCGGCCGGGGTGCCGTCCTCCGCGCCGAACCCCACGCCCGTCGCGCTGCGGCCGAACGCCACGCTGGGGCGGGCCACCGCGCTGGACTTGGCGTGGGGGATGGCGATGCCGGACTCCATGCCGGTCCCACCGGTCTCCTGCTCCCGCGCCCACACGGCCTCCGCGTAGGCCGTCCGGTCGGTCACTCGCCCCGCACGCTCGAACAGCGCGGTCAGCTCCTCGATGGCTGACCTGGCGTCGTGCGCGGCGAGGTCGAGGCTGACGAGCTCGGGGCCCGTCACGTCGTCGATGGTGGTGATGGTGCTCACGCCGGTGCTCCTTCCGTGGTGAGTGGGCGGTCGGTCTCCACGTCCCGCAGCCGCACCGCGGTCGTGTCGAGGTCGGCGGGACTGGGCATGGCGGTGCCCGGCAGCTGCACGGCCGCGGCGCCCCACGCAACTGCGGCGCGCAGGGCCTGGTGCCCGGCCCCTCCGGCGCTCAGGAACCCAGCGAGCAGGGCGTCGCCCGCGCCGACGTCGCTGACCGGTTCGACCGGCGGCGTGTCGGCGTGGACCGCCCCGTGGTGGTCGATCAGGACGGCACCCAGCGCGCCGAGGGAGACCACGACGGCGCCCACGCCCTGTCGGCGCAGCCCGTCGGCTGCGCCGACCACGGCCCCGAAGGTCGCCAGCTCCGCGCCGACCAGATCCTGCAGCTCCTGGAGGTTGGGCTTGATCAGATCGGGCGCAGCGGTGACGCAGGCCCGCAGCGGCGGTCCGCTGGTGTCCACCGCGACCCGGGCGCCCGCCCGGCGCACGTCACCGACGAGCTCGGCGTACAGGCCGTCGTCGGCACCCGGCGGGAGGCTGCCGCACGCGGCGACCCAGCTGGCGTCACCGATGGCCGCCACCGCGGCCTTGCGGAGGTCCTCGACCTCGTGGTCGTGCAGGTGGGGGCCGGGAGCGTTGATCTTGGTGACGGTGCCGTCCGGCTCGACCAGGGTCACGTTGGTGCGGACGGTGGCAGCGATCGGTACGGCGACGACGGTGAGCCCGAGCTCGCCCAGCAGCGACTGGAGCTGCTCGCCGTCGCCGCCCCCCAGCGGGACCACGGCTTGCGCCGCCTCGCCGTTGGCGATCAGCGCCCGCGCCACGTTGATGCCCTTGCCGCCCGGTTCGACCCGGACGGAGCTGGCACGCAGCAGCTGGCCCCGGCTGAGCCGCTCGATCGCGAGCGTGCGGTCGAGCGACGGGTTCGGGGTCACGGTGACGATCACGCCCGCACCACCTCCACGCCGGCTGCCGTGATCGCGTCGGCGTCGGCCTCATCGATGCCGTCGTCGGTCACCAGGACGTCCACGTCGCGGAGTTCGGCGAAGCGCACGAAGTGGTCCTGGCCCACCTTGGTGTGGTCGGCCAGCACGATGACCTGCCGCCCTGCCCGCACCATGGCGCGCTTGACCGCCGCCTCCGCGGGGTCGGGCGTCGTCAGGCCACGCTCGACGGTGAGTCCGTTGGTGGCGACGAAGGCCACGTCCACGGACAGCTCGTGGAGCGCACGCAGCGCCCAGTCGTCCACGTTCGCGAGCGTGCGCGCCCGCACGCGGCCGCCGACCAGCAGCAGGGTCAACGCGGGGCGGGTGGACAGCGTGAGCGCGATCGGGAGCGCGTTGGTCACGACGGTCAGCGGCCGGTCGGCCGGCAGGACGTCCGCCAGTGCCCCGGTCGTGGTGCCCGCATCGAGCAGCACCGACCCGTCTCGTGGCAGGTGGGCGAGAGCTGCGCGGGCGATGCGACCCTTCTGCTCCCCCATCAGCTGGGCGCGCTCCGCGACGGCAGGCTCCGACCGCAGCCGCTCCACGGGGATGGCCCCGCCGTGCACGCGGCGCAGCACCCCCCGCCGTTGGAGGTCGGTGAGGTCGCGACGGACCGTCTCGGGTGTGACGTCGAACGTCTCGGCCAACCGGGCGACCTCGACCCGCCCATGCTGGCGAGCCTCGTCCGCGATCACCGCGCGTCGCTCCTCCGCGTACACGTCCGCCCTTCCCGGATCCGCGGGGTCCGTTCCGCATCCGCGGTGTCCGTTCAATTCTGTTTATATCTGTGTTTGTATTGATTTACAAGTTTTCACTTGGGAACCGTGCACGGAGCGCACAGGCGATCCTGGACGGGAGACCGCACGTCCGACCCTCGATGCCCGCGCCCGGACCCGACATCCCCGGCGTGCGCGCGCGCTCGGTCCGGAGAACGCCGGCGGGAGGCGGCGCGTAGCCTGCGCACCAGGGCACCGGCGGCGGTGCCACGCGCGTGGAGCTGGGTCTTGAGGATCGCGGTGCTGGGCACGGGGGTCGTCGGCAGGTCCATCGGCAGCCGGCTCGTGGCGCTGGGGCACACCGTCACCATGGGATCGCGCACCGCCGACAACCCGGACGCGACCGCGTGGGCCGGGGCGACGGGTGGGGGCGCGGCACATGCGACGTTCGCCGACGCCGCCCGCGCCGGTGATCTGCTCTTCAACTGCACCGCCGGAGCGGCGTCGTTGGAGGCCCTTGCGTCCGTCGACCCTTCGGACCTCGCGGGCAAGGTCCTGGTCGATGTGGCCAACCCGCTCGACGTCTCCGGCGGCTTCCCGCCCATCCTGACCATCAGCAACAGCGACAGCCTCGGGGAGCGGATCCAGCGGACCTACCCGGATCTGCGCGTGGTCAAGACCCTCAACACCGTGACCGCCTCCGTCATGGTCGACCCGGGCGTGCTCGGCGCACCCCACCACGTGTTCGTCAGCGGCGACGACGCCGAGGCCAAACGCGTCGTGACGGGGTTGCTCGCCGAGATGGGTTGGCCGCCCACGTCCGTCGTCGACCTGGGCGACATCACCACCGCCCGGGGGACGGAGATGTACCTCGCCCTGTGGGTGCGGCTGTACGGGGCGCTGGGCACCGCCCAGTTCAACATCGGGCTCGTGCGCTGAGCTGCCTCCTGACGCTTGCCTCCGCCGCGAGGGGCACGGGGAGGCGGAGGTGTTGCCGGGCGGGCTGGGGTCGACGTCGGGCACGGGCGTGCGGGTGGCATGGCAGCTGCAAAGGGGGGCGCCGGCAGGTAGGTGCCGCACGCACTTACCGGCGGGGCACTGCTGCGGTACCTCTGTGCAGCAGCCGCGGAGGAGGAACGATGGGGACGAGCCGCGCCGTGCCCGGAGAGCGCCTGAGCGCCACGGGCCTCGGCACCGCCGAGGTGACGGGAACCGTGCTGGCCACGGCGAGCCGACGGTGGGTCGTGGTCGGCAGCCTGCTGGTCGGCGTTGCCGTCGCCGTGCTGTGGTCCTTCGAGTTCGTGGACCAGACCATCGGCGGCACCGTCGCGGACACGCTGTTGGGCTATGACGCGGCCGGCTCGGTGATCGCGGGCTCGGGGGCGGCGGCGCTGTTCGCGTTCGTGTCGGGGATGGCGGGCACGTTCACGGCCTGCAACATCGCCGCGTTCGCTGCGGTCGCGCCGATGGTGGGCCAGGAACGTTCGGCCGGCCGACGGATGCTGGTGCTGCTGCGTCCCTTGGGGTGGCTGGCGGTGGGGATGCTGGCGGTGTCGGCCACGTACGGAGCCGTCGGGGTGCTGCTGGGCGACCGACTGCCCCAGCTGTCCACGGCGACGACCACCGCGGGGATGCCGGTGCGGCTGGTGCAGTCCACGGTGGTGTTCGGGATCATCGGGGCGGTGCTCACCTGGTTGGGCCTGGCCGCGGTGGGCGTGGTGGCCGATCCGCTGGCGGGGCTGCGGCGACGGTTCCGGCCCGTGGACGCCGTCGTGCTGGGGGCGCTGATCGGTGCCTTCCTGGTGGGTCGTCCGTTCGGTCTGTTCTTCAAGCTGTTCCGCTACGCCGCCGACCACGGCGACCCTCTCTACGGGGCGGGGGTGTTCGCGTTGCAGTCGGTGGGCAACGTGGTGGTGCTGGCGGCCGTGTTCGTCGTGCTCGTGGTGGCCGGCCGAGGTCGGTTGGTGCGGTGGCTGGGCCAGCAACCGCAGCGGGCAGCGCGGCTGACCGGTGCGGGGTTGCTGGTGGCGGGGGCCTTCACGTTCGTCTACTGGGTCGTACGGGTGCCGGCACTGTTCGGCTACGGGTGGTTCCCGACCATGCCGTGGCAGTGACCGGTGGGGGCCGACGACGGCCGCGTCCGCGCTCGCCTGCGAAAGGTGGCCACCGTGGCGGGCTTGGTGGCGTTGGCGGCCAGCGCGGCCTACGGCGGTGACGTCCTCGGGATCCGCAGCCGCCTGCAGGGAACGGCCCCGCCCGACGCGCGGGCCCCGGCGGTGGCCAGGGTCGGCGGGGGCAGCCCGTCGACGACGCCGACGGCCACGCGGGTGCGGTCGGCGCCGTGGTGGCAGGAACTGGGAACCTTCGAGGGTGCCGGGCCGGCCGACCACCGGGTCGTGATCGATGACGGGGCGTTGCAGTGGCGGGTTCGTGGCAGCTGCCGGTCGGGCGACATGGCGGTGACCTTCCCCCACGAGGAGGACCCGCTGATCGAGGCGACGTGCTCCGACGAGACGGTCGGCTACGCGACCCGCACCGGCACGGCGCAGCTGACCATCGAAGCCGACGGACCCTGGAGCCTGGTGGTCGAGCAGCAGATCGACGTGCCGCTGGTCGAGCCGCCCCTGCCGGCGATGCACGAGCCACAGACGGTGGCGGCCTCGACCGGCACCTTCTACGACGTCGACCAGACGGGACGCGGTCAGGTGACCATCTACCGACTGGCCGATGGCAGCAGCGCGCTGCGCCTGGAGGAGTTCTTCGTGACCCCCAACGTCGACCTCGAGATCCGTCTGAGCCCGCTGGCCGCACCCAAGACCACCCAGGACTACCTCGCGGCCGATGCTGCGCTCGTGGCCGTGCTGGATGCCACCGCAGGTTCGATGAACTTCCCGGTCCCCCCCGAGATCGACCCGGCCGCGTACCGTTCCGTCGTCATCTGGTGCCCTCCGATCACCAGCGCGTACGCCGCGGCCAGCCTCGCCCCGCCAGCCGGATGAGGGCCCGCCGGTGAGCGTCCCCGCTCCCACGACCGCGCTCGCTGACCGACCGCATCTGTCGGTCGGCGGACGCCGCATCCCGGTCATCCTGCCCACCCGGCGCGACCCGCGTCTGCACCTGGCGATCGTGCTGCTGACGGTGCAGGTGCTGGGGCAGACCGTGCTGGACTTCAAGCTGTCGGTCGCTCAGATCCTGGTCTCGATCGCCACGGCGGCCGCGATCGAACTCGCGGTGACGTTGCGCCGGGACGGGGTGGTGTTGTGGCCGGCCAGCGCCATGCTCACCGGCAACAGCGTCGCGCTGCTGCTGCGGGCCACCGGGACCGAGCACGGCGACTGGTGGAGCCTCAACGGGATCGGCTACTTCATCGCTGCCGTCGTGCTGGGCATGGCGTCCAAGTACCTGATCCGCCCCGCTGGTCGGCACGTGTTCAACCCGTCCAACGTGGGGCTGGTGTGGGTCCTGCTCGTGGTCGGCCCGGCAGGGGTGTTCCCCCAGTACCTGTGGTGGGGCCCGTTGGGCCTGCCGGTCGGTGCCGCGCTCGTGGTCATCGTCGCCGGGGCGGTGTGGATCCTGCGCCGGGTGAGGATGGCGGCGATGGCCGCCGCGTTCACCGCCACGTTCGCGGTGTCGATCGGCGTGTTCGCGGCTGCGGGACGGAGCTTCTGGGCCATCTGGCACCCGGTCCCGGTCGCGGGGGCGTTCTACTGGGTCAACGTGGTGTTGTCCCCGGAGGTGCTGATCTTCGTCTTCTTCATGATGTCCGACCCCGCCACGGCGCCCAGGACGCCACGCGGACGCCTCGCGTTCGGTGTGCTCACTGCGCTGCTGGCCGCCGCGCTGGTGTACCCGCAGTCGACGGAGTTCGGGGTCAAGCTGGCGATCCTGTCCAGTCTGACGGTCACCTGCGCCCTGGCGGCACTGATCGACCGTGCCGCCGGCCGTGCGGAGCACGCCAGGCCGGGTGTGCCGGTGAGCGCCGATCCCCGAGCGGTGTTGGGTCGAATCGCCTCCACCGTCCGCCGCCCCGCGGTGGTCGCCGCCATGATCATCGCCGTCGCTGCCCCGCTGGACACCCTGAGCCTGGCGGACGACGAGCACCTCATCCTGATCGAGCGCGGTCTGTCGGGCGACCCCAACCCCCAGTAGGCGCAGGCCGCGTCCGTGCAGCTCGATCGAGTCACGCGAGGTGTCCAGCGCGGGCGCAGCATCGGCCGGGCCGTCAGCGTCCTCTGCAAGCTGCGGCGACGCACCGTGCTGGACGCACAGCAGCTGACGGCCAGCTACCTCTGCTGCATCGAGGCGTTCAGCGGGCTCGGTGGACGGGACCAGCGGCGCCGACAGGATCAGGTCCGGATGGCCGTCAGGACGTCGAGACGGGCGGCGCGACGCGCCGGCAGGGCAGCCGCGAACACACCCAGGACGACGGTCGCCAGGACAGCCAGACCGATCGCGCCTGCAGGCAGGTCGAAGGGCATGGGCACGTCGGGGAACGCACGCGTCGTGACCCAAGCCAACCCCACCCCGCACAGGACCCCGCACGCCGAGCCGATGAGCGAGATCAGCACCGCCTCCCAGCGCACGATCGCGCGCACCTGACGGCGCGTACCGCCGACCGCGCGGAGCAGTCCGAGTTCGCGGATCCGTTCGGTCACCGCGAGGTTCAGCGTGTTCAACACGCCGAGACCGCCGATCACGACGGACAGGGACAGCAGGGTGGTGACCAACCCGATGCCGGAGCGGTTGGCGTCGGCCATCTGCTGTTCCTGCGCTGCACGATCCAGGACGCTCAGCGCGGGATGGCCGTCGGTGACAGCGGCGATCGCCGAGCGGGCCTCCTCGACGGACACGCCGTCGGCGAGGCGCACGAACGTCTCCCGCCCCGCGGCGTCGAGGTGCCCGTGCGCGGCAGCGTGCGACAGGATCCAGTCGGTCGTCACCGATCCGCTGAAGGTCGCTGCGATCGGCAGGTGTCGGGTCGTCCCATCGGGGAACCGGATCGCGACCGGGTCGCCCACCGCCCAGCCGTTGGCCTCCGCGACGCGGCCGCGGACGGCGATCGCGCCGGAGGCGGTGGCGGCGAGGTCGCCCCGTTCGACCTGCACGTCGAACAGCGCGGGCAGCGTGGTCGGGTCGGCGGCGTAGTAAGTGGCGTCGTGCAACGGCTCGCCTCGCCCGGCGCTCACGGCGAACTCCCCGTAGGCGATCGCCTCGGCCACCGCGACCTCGGGTCGCTGCTCGAGGTCGGCGGCCACCTCCTCGAGGTAGGCCTGGAGACCCCACGGGGCGTCGCTGCGGACCACCAGCTCGGCGTGTTGGCGTCCGGTCACCACCGCGGGGGACGCGGCGCCGAGTGACTCCCCGAAGGTCAGCAGGAAGGTGATCAGCGCCAGGGCGACAGCCATCGCGGCCGCCGTCGCGCCGGTGCGCCGCGGCGCGGCGACGGCCTGCTGGCGCGCCAGGAGCGCGGTGGGGCCCAGGTGCCGCAGAGGACCGCTCAGCACGGCGACCACCGGTCCGCTGACGGCCGGGAACAGCACGCCGATGCCGACGATCGCGAGGGCCGTCCCTCCGGCGACCACAAAGGTGCCGGCTCCACCACCGAACACGGCGACCGCTGCGCCGAGCAGCAGCGCAGCTGCACCGGCAGCGAGCCGCAGCCGTCGGGGACGGGGTTCGTCGAGCGCCACCACCCGCATCGCCGCCACGGGGGGCAGAGCCGAGGCCCGACGGATCGCTCCGCGGCTGGACAGCAGGGCGGTGCCCGTACCGACCACCACTCCCACCGTCACCGGCAGGAGGGTGAGCGTGGCCGAGGTCGGCGGCAGACCGGGCAGCAGCCCGTCGGACACGGCGACCATCCCGACGCCGGCGACCGACCCCGTCACCGTGCCGATCAGCGCCCCGGCGAAGCCGGTCGCGCCGGCTTCGAGCAGCACCGACGTCGCGACCTGTCGGCGGCTGGCACCGACCGCGCGGAGGAGTGCCAGCTCCCGCGCCCGCTGGGTCACGAGCATGCGCAGCGTGTTGGCGACCAGGAACCCGCCGACGAGCAGGCCGACGGCAGCCACGCCGCCGAGGAGGTAGCCGGCAACCGCGGTGGAGGTGGCGCTCGTGGCCGCGTCGGAAGCTGCGGCCTGTGCCGCTGTCCGGGCTGCCGTGCCGTCGACCTCGTGGACGAGCCGTTCGCGCAGCACGACCGGCTCCACCCCCGCGGCGGCCGTCACCGCCAGCTCGTGCGGTCCCTCGCCCCCCAACAGATCGACGGCGGCGTCCCGCGGCAGGACCACCCGCGCGCCACCTGCGAGCCCGTCGAGGGATCCGAACCCCACGGTCCCGACCAGCCGCGCCTCGATCGGGCCCTGCGGCAGCAGGACGGAGAGGCGATCACCGACCGTCAGACCGAGCTGGTCGGCGAGCGCCGCGTCGACGGCGACCTCACCCGACCGTGCTGGCAGGCGGCCCGCTCGCACGTCGATGGGTGCGTCGGCCACGTCCTCGGGCACGGCGATCGCGACGCCGGCCTCCCCGCCGACGTCTCCTCTCCGAGGTCCCAGCGGCAGGATCTGGGCGGGGCTGCGGTAGCGCTGCTCCACAGACTCCACGCCCGGGATCCTCTCGATGGCGTCGGCGAGCTCGCCGGGGACCGGAGCGAGCGGTTGGACGGGCCCTCGTCTGAAACCGTCGACGGCCCTGACGTAGACGTCACCGTCGGCGTACGCCTGCCGGTAGCTGTGCTCGATCGCGGTCCGGGTCGACTCGTTGAGGACCAGGGCAGCCACCAGGAACGTCACGCCGAGTGCGACGGCGATCGACGACACGACGAGGCGTCCGAGCTCGCGCCGGACACGCTGCCAGGTGACGTGCAGCATCGGTCAGCCTCCCAGGGTGCGGATGCGGTCCAGGATCGTGTCGGCGTCGACGTCGCTGAGGTTGTCGACGAGGCGCCCGTCGGCCAGGAACAGCACCCGGTCGGCGTACGCGGCGGCGTGCGGATCGTGGGTGACCATGACGACCGTCTGCCCGTGTTCGCGCACGGCCCGGCGCAGGAACGACAGCATCTCGGCGCTGGCGTTCGAGTCGAGGTTGCCGGTCGGCTCGTCGGCGAGCACCACGGCGGGCCGGGTGAGCAGGGCGCGGGCGACGGCGACGCGCTGCTGCTGGCCACCCGACAGCTGCGCGGGCAGGTGGTCGAGTCGATCGGCGAGACCCACGGTCGCAACCACCGCGTCGAACCAGCCCGGATCCGGTTGTCGGCCCTCGAGCCGCAGGGGCAGGGTGATGTTGTCGCGGGCTGACAGTGACGGGATCAGGTTGAACGCCTGGAAGACGAACCCGATCTCGGTTCGACGAACCTGGGTCAGCGCGGCGTCGCCCAGGCCGCTGAGCTCGGTGTCTCCCAGCCGGACCGTGCCGGAGGTGGGGCTGTCCAGCCCGGCCAGGATGTGCAGGAAGGTCGACTTCCCTGAGCCCGACGGACCCATGATCGCGGTGAACCGGCCGCGCGGGAAGGTGGCGCTGACGCCGTCGAGGGCGCGGACCGCGGCCGGTCCGGTGCCGTGGATCTTCACGAGGTCGGTGGCGCGGACCGCGACGGTGGTCCTGGACTCGATCGCCGGGGCGCTGTGTGCCGTCATCGTCGTCCTCCGTGGTCCACGCTGCTGGTGGAGCCGTCGAGACCGGACGCTACGGACCGTCCCGGACGCTGACGTCAGCCTCCCGCACGGACCTCGTCTCCACCGTCGGACCCGTCTCCCCTCGTCGAGCTCGACCCTGCGACGAGCCGATCTCCTCCTGTGGTGGAGGCGGCGGTCCGCGCCGGACGCGTACCGTCCCGGTATGGAGCACGCACCGCGGCGGCGCCTGCCACCTCGATTCGTCGACGCGGCCGTCGTCCTGCTCGTTGCCGTCGTCGCGCTGTTGGGCCTAGCGGTTTGGTGGTGGGCCGGCGATCCTGATGTCCCACTGTGGGCGTCGGTGCTGCTGGGCGTCGGTCAGGCCGCTGCGCTGTGGTGGCGTCGGACCCGACCGCTGGTCGTCCTCGCCGCGACGCTGGTTCTGCTCGTGGCGGCGCAGGCGATCGGTGACCTGAACGCCGCCTCCTTCTGGGGGCCGCACGTCGCCGTCTACAGCGCCGCCGCGTACAGCCGCGACCGGCGTGCCTGGGTGGCGCTCGTGGTGCTGGTGGTCGCGGCTCTGCTGGACGGGGCGGCGGTCGCGTGGATCGATGACAGCCCGGCGGGCCCGGTCCTCATCAGCCCCTCCGGGCTCGCCGCGGTCATCGCCTGGGGGAGCGGCCGGTACGTCCGGATGCGTCGCGACTACGTCGAGACGCTCGTCGCGTACGCACAGCAGCTCGAACGGCAGCAGGAGCAGCGCGCCCAGCAGGTGATCCTGGACGAGCGGCGCCGCATCGCTCGCGAGCTCCACGACCAGGTCGCCCATCACCTGGGTGTCGTGTCGCTGCAGACGGCAGCCGCCCGCCGATGGCTGGACCGGGACCGGGACCGCGCCGCGCAGGCGGTGGAGTCGGCCGAGCAGGCCGCGCGCAACGCGCTCTCGACGATGCCGCGCATCCTGCGGGCCCTGCGCGCGACCGACGCCGCCCGGGACCTGCACCCGCAGCCCACCGTCGACGAGCTGCCACAGCTGGTCGACGACGTGTCCGGGACGGGTCTGCCGACCACGCTCGAGATCGAGGGGGAACGTCGACCGCTCCGCGATGACGTTGAGCTCACCACCTACCGGATCGTGCAGGAGGCCCTGACCAACGCCATGAAGCATGCCGGCCCGGCCCGGGCCGTGGTCCGACTCCGCTACCGGTTGGACCGGCTCGACGTCGAGGTGACCGACGACGGTCACGGGCCTGCGGCGTCACCCGGGGCCGGTGCCCGCCAGGGCCTGGTCGGGCTGCGCGAACGCGTTGAGCTGGTGGGCGGCGAGTTGCACGCGGGACCGAACCCCGGTGGCGGCTTCCGCATCCAGGCCACGCTGCCGACCCGGACCGAGGTGCCGTCGTGACGATCCGGGTCCTGATCGCCGACGACCAGGCGATGGTCCGCACCGGCATCCGACTGATCCTCGAGTCCGAGCCCGACCTGGAGGTCGTCGGCGAAGCCCGCGACGGCGCGGAAGCGGTCGCCAAGGCCCGTCGGCTGCGACCTGATGTCGTCCTCATGGACGTCCGCATGCCCGGAGTCGACGGGATCGACGCGACCCGCGAGCTGCGGACCGCCAGCCCGCCGGTCGAGGCTCGCGTGCTGATCCTGACGACCTACGACCTCGACGAGAACGTGTTCGCTGCGTTGCGAGCTGGGGCGGACGGGTTCCTGCTCAAGCACGCCCCTTCCGACGATCTGATCCGAGCGATCCGCACGGTCGCTCAGGGCGACGCGCTGCTCTCGCCCGAGGTCACCCGGCGGGTGATCGCCGAGTTCGCCAGCATCCCCCAGCAGCGCAGCGCTCCCCCACCGGAGCTCGACCTCCTCACCCAGCGCGAGCGAGAGGTCTTCGACCTGCTCGCGCGCGGCCGAAGCAACGCCGAGATCGCCCGTGCCCTCTTCGTCCAAGCCACCACAGTGAAGACCCACGTGGCTCACGCGCTCCGCAAGCTGGGTCTGCGCGACCGGGCCGCCGCGGTCATCTACGCCTTCGAGCACGGCCTCGTCGATGCGGCCGGATCGCCGGCGAGCGGCGAGGCCTCCGGCGGGTCGGCCGCTGCGCACGAGCCGTAGCACGCACCCAGCCGGCCGGGCGCGGCCGGACCGCCCGGCGGGGCGGGGTCCCGTTCAGCCCTTGGATCGGGGGGTGTACTTGACCGTCTGGACCCGGATCTGCCCGTTCTCGGTGAAGACGAACGTGTCGGTGCCGTCGTCCACCCGGTTCTCAGTCGAATCGGCGGTCCACTCGAGGTAGAGGATGTCGCCCTCGAAGACCTGCGTAGGCAGATCCCAGGACGCGTTCGGGACGATGCCGATCAGCTCGACGAAGCCCTGCCGCACCCCCTCCAGGCCGCGCCGGATGGTGCCGTTGTCGACCAAGATCGCGTCCTCGGTGTAGTCCGTGACGATCTCGTCGAGGTCCTCCGCACCCAGGGCCTCGACGTGGTGCTGGAACGTCTCCTGCGGGGTGCGTCCCATGGCCGGTCCTCTCGTGCGAGCGGCACTCCGGTGCCTGCCGGCCATCCAACTCCCTCGCCGGCACGCTCGCAGCTGCATCGGCTCGACCGGTCGTCGACCGCGGACCTGCCACGTCGAGCAGCTGCCGAACGTGCGTCGACGGACCTGCCGCGTCATGGTGCGGCAGAGATGGGTCGCGTGGGAACGAGCCTCGGGGATCTGTCACAGCCCGAAGCGGCTCGGGGATGGTCGGGTCGCGGTCGGGGCGTGGCGAGAGGTCACCGTGGCGCGTCGACCTGCGGTGAAGGCTGGTCGGGGTTCGCCCGGGCGGCGTCCACGCAGGGCTGGCAGAGCAGGATCTGCCGGCGCATCCGATGTCCGCTGAGGTTCTCGACGATCGCGGTCCACGCCTGGGTCGACGGACGGGGTTGGCTGCATCCGGGGCACGGCCAGCTGTGCCCGGCGCCAGGCAGCGGGGAGGGCCCGGCGTCGACGAGACGGATCCGCGCCAGGATCGGTGGTGGCAGGGGAAGATCTGACCGTCCCCTCCGATCTGCCGCCGGCCGCGGATCGGAGGCCTGCGAGGACATCACAGCGACCTGGCGTCGGCGGCTGGAGACCGGTCTGTCCGTGCTCCCGCCTCGTGTGCGGTCGGGAGCTGAGGCGGGCCCGACGGCACCGGGTCCAGACCCTCCGCCGGTCCCTGCGCGGCCGTCGGGCCGACGAGTTCGATGTCCGGTGGTCGCCACCACGCCACCACGAACCGGTCGAGCGGGTCGACAGCAGCGGCGACGTCACGATCCGGACCTCGCTCGTCGGGTCGCTGTGCACTCATCGGTCGTGTCCAGCCGCGAGGACGGTGGGAGGCTCCGGACCGATGAGGTCCGGTCCGAACAGCGCGTCGGGTCGTCCCGCCAGGTAGTAGGCAGCCGCCCGGTACGACCGGCACCGCGGGCCGCCCGGATCGTTACGCGCCCACAAGAGACGTCCGACGAACTGCCCGTACGTCGCACCCTCGGCCAGCCCGAACCGCGACGCCAGTTCGGGCGGCAGGACTGCGGTGGAGGCTTCGAGCGCGTGCAGGGTGGCCGGGCCCCCCGTCGGCATGGGCGACGAGCCCGCCCCGCGTCGCAGGACCTCCGACAGCCACGCCGCCAGCAGCGACTCAGACGGACGCTGGGCTGGCGGATGCTCGCCCGTGGTGGGCAAAGCCTGGGACGGCACGACCCGCCGCCCCTGAATCGGCGAAGACATCTAGCTCCCCCGTTGGCTGCTCGTACACCCGCGCCGCCGCCGGAACAACGCGTACCCGAGCAGCCAGGGTCCGGGGCGGAGATGATGGGCCCGGACGCTAACGCCCCGCCGGCACCGTGTCCACGACCGACCGAACGGGGATGCGCTCGTGGATCTCGGGTTCGACCTGCCGGCAGCGCGCGACCGGCGAGGCCACACCCCCGCGGCACGATCGCGAGGCCGAGGCTGGTCAGCCCGGTCGGGCCGCCCGGTCACAGCTGCAGGTCCCCGTCGACCACCCCGCGGGCGACGTCGTACAGGGGACGGAGGTGGGACCGGGCGTACCGACGCCGCCGCTCGAACCATGTCGCCACATCGACGTCGTGGCGGGCGGCGATGACACCCTTGGCCTGCTCGACCACGACCCCGCTGTCCAGCGCGCGCTGCACGTAGGGCGTTCGATCCACGAGGACGACGCTGAACCCGCTGGAAAGGATCCGCGGCCCGGCCCGACACCGTGTCGCGACCAAAGAGACGTACCCCCGTCGTGACGAGGAGCAGAGCGTCCCGCGTTCACGCCGTTCCACCGTACGGGCCCATGCAGACCCGTCAGGTCCAACGGCCACCGTTCGTCCCCCGTGCGCGTCGCCGGAGGAGGTGCTCGAGCGCCTCGAACAGTCCCGGTTCCCGTCCTCGTTCCGCCTCCGGATCGCCCCTTGCCGCCGTGGCCGGGGCGTCCGGGGATGCCCTCGTGCCGCTGAGCCGAGGACGGCCGTCGACGCGACCTCGGCGAACCGCGCTCGGCGCACGACGCGGCGCGACGACGCGCCCAACCCCATGTGAGCCCCGCCACCTCACCCGGACGGGGCATGGCGGATATGGCCCATCGTGACCTGTGCGTGCCCCACGGCAGATGCATCATCACCCACAGCCATTGGAAGGCCGTGCCGGCATGTGGGTGGTCGCCGCAACCGTCAACGCGTTGATTCACGCGATCAACGTGGCGATCTCCCTCACCGTCGTCCGCGGCGTGGCGATGGTCCCGGACGTGCGCGAGCGGAGGGGACTCTGCATCCGCCTGCCGGCCGCCCCGGTTGGGGCCTCATGACGCAGGATGTCGCCGGGCGCGGCGCGGCCCGCGGCGCCGTGCCCGCCGCGCCCCACGGGCGTGATCGGTTCCGGGTCGTCGTCGCCGACGACGAC
>DASZZX010000298.1:0-10337 GCA_036260415.1 Nitriliruptorales bacterium | reverse complement strand
CGCAGGTGGGACGTCCGCACAGGGAGCAGGGCGGGTGGGTGCCTTCCTCGGCATCACCGGGGTCGCGGTGGTGGCCCTAGCATTGGGCGACGCCATCGCGACGACCGTGCGGGTGGGCCGGCGAGGCGGGCCGGTCACCCGTCTGGTGTCCGGCCTGCTGTGGCGCGGTCTGAGCCGGCTGCGCGTCTCCCGGTTGCGGCTGTTCCCGCTCTACGTCTCCGGCATGGCGGTCACGCTGTCGATCATCGGCCTGTGGATCGCCGCGACGATCTTCGGCTGGTTCCTGATCTTCGCGTCCACGCCGGGGGCGATCCTCGAGACCGCGACCAACCGGCCGGCGGACATGGCATCCCGGCTCTACTACTCGGGTTACACGGTCTTCACCCTTGGCATCGGCGACTACCGGCCGGGCGGGACCGTCTGGCAGACGGCCACGTGGTTCGCGGCGGGTTCGGGGCTGCTGCTGGTCACGCTCGTGATCACCTACACGATCCCGCTAACCACGGCCGTGTCGCAGAAGCGGCAGCTCGCGCGGCTCATCTCGGGGCTCGGCAGTCATGCGGCCGAGATCGTCGCGAAGGGGTGGTCGGGGCGGAACTTCAGCGTGCTGGAGGGCTGGCTGCAATCCCTGACCCCACTGCTCGCCCGACTCGCCGAGCACCACCTCGCCTACCCGATGCTGCACTTCTTCCACACCGGCGACCGTGACGCCGCGGTCGGGCCCGCGGTTGCGGTGCTGGATGAGACGCTCCTCGTCCTCGAACTCGCCGTCGATCCGGACGTGCGCCCCTCGCGGCTGTCGCTGGATCCACCGCGGGCGGCGATCGAGGCGCTGCTGACGACCATTCCGGAGGTCTACGTCAACACCGCGAGCGAACCGCCGCCCCACCCGGGCCTCGGCCTCTTGGAGGAGCACGGGATCCCCTGCGTGCCACGGTCGGCGGTGCGCGACGCGTTCGACGAGGTGGTCGATGAGCGGCGTCGCCTGCTGTCCCTGGTGCACCACGAGGGCTGGACGTGGGAGGCCGTCGACCACCTCCCTGAGGAGGCCGAGCGACCGGAGCCTCCCGTGCTGCGCCGCGGCGGTCGGTGACCCACGCCACCGTGACCGGAGCCGTTGACCGAACGAGAGCGCGGTGTTGGAGAGGCCGCAGATGCCCGCGGCGGCGACGAGCGGGCCACCATGGGGGCGGGCATCGGCCCATCGCCGGGCAAGATGCTGGCGGTGTCCGGTCGCCGCTCCGACGAACGTTCGGACGGACGCGTCTCCTCCCTGCCGCATTAGGGTTGTCGTGTGGACAACACGAGGAGGTGGAGATGAGCGCGAGCGCCGCTGCGGGGACGCGTAGCCTGCGCGATCCGGGCTTCGCCGGGTTCACGTTGCTACGGGTCGGCTTCACCGTAGCCCCGATCCTGTTCGGTCTCGACAAGTTCTTCCACGTGATGATCGACTGGGACAAGTACCTCTGGTCGGAGGTCGCCGACGTCCTGCCCGGCAGCGCGACGCAGATCATGATGGCGGTCGGAGTCGTCGAGATCCTCGCGGGCCTGACGGTCGCGGTGGCGCCCCTGATCGGGGGTTTGCTGGTGGCCGGCTGGCTCGGCGTGATCATCGGCGACCTGGTCATCGTCAGTGCCGTCGGTGAGGGCAGGTACTGGGACATCGCGCTGCGCGACTTCGGTCTGATGCTGGGCGCGCTGACGCTGGTGATCCTGTCGCTGCGGTACGGGCCGATCGCCCGCCGGCGCGCCGGTCAGCAGGACGAGACCGCCGGCCGCGATCGTTCCGGGCAGCCGGAGGCGGCGACCACGGCGTCGACCCGTGACTGGGGGAACGGGGGGCAGGACGGCGAGCACCGTCAGACGCCCGAGTTCGAAAGCGTGCACCAGGCGCTGCACTCGCGCCACTCCTGAGTCCCCACGGTCGTCGGTAGGCCGGTGGCGGTGACGAACCGCCGCCGGCTCTTCTCGTTCGGGGGGGCGCGTCCGACGCCACGGGGCTCGGGCAGCCAGCGACCTCCGCCGCCCCGACCTTGACGCCTCGAACCGGCCGTCCGTAGGGTTCGCCGTTCCACCCGACGTGCCCGGCACCACGATCCGTGCACACGGGCCGGCGGGTCTCCACACCGACGGAGCCGGGGCCGGGCGGGTCGACGTCCGCTCAGGACCCGATGCGCCGAGGGCACGCGGGGCCTGCCGCCTGGACGCGACGCCGCCGGGTCGCCAGCCGAGGGGAGGACATCGCGCGATGGCCGACTACGTAGGGGCGATCGACCAGGGGACTACCAGCACCCGCTTCATGGTGTTCGACCACGGTGGCACCGAGGTCGGACGCCAACAGTTGGAGCACGAGCAGATCATGCCCCGGTCCGGCTGGGTGGAGCACGACCCCGCCGAGATCTGGAGCCGCGCGCAGAACGTGGTGGAGACCTGCCTCAAACGACTACAGCTACGGGCCACCGACCTCGCGGCTGTCGGGATCACCAACCAGCGCGAGACGACGGTCATCTGGAACCCGGCCGACGGCCGTCCCTACCACAATGCGATCGTGTGGCAGGACACCCGCACCGACCGCATCGCCTCGCGCCTGGAGCGCGACGGCCGGGGAGAGGTGATCCGCCGCAAGGCCGGGCTGCCACCGGCCACCTACTTCTCCGGCGGCAAGATCCAGTGGATCCTCGACAACGTCGACGGCATCCGCGAAGCGGCCGAGGACGGCCACGCGCTGTTCGGCACGACCGACAGCTGGTTGATCTGGAACCTGACCGGCGGTCCCGACGGGGGGGCGCACGTCACCGACGTGAGCAACGCCAGCCGCACCATGCTGATGGACCTCGAGACGCTGGACTGGGACGACGAGCTGCTGTCGTTCTTCGGTGTCCCCCGCGAGATGCTGCCGGAGATCCGTCCGTCGTCGGAGCCGCGCGCCTACGGGCAGACCCGCGGGCAGGGGCCCTTCGGAGGGGAGGTACCGCTCACGGGCGACCTCGGCGACCAGCAGGCCGCCACCGTCGGGCAGGTCTGCTACGACGTGGGCGAGGGCAAGAACACCTACGGGACCGGCAACTTCCTGCTGCTCAACACCGGCAGCGAGGTGGTGCGCTCGCAGCACGGGCTCGTGACCACGGTGGGCTACAAGATGGGGTCCGCCGAGCCCGTCTACTGCCTCGAGGGCTCCATGGCTGTGACCGGCTCAGCCGTGCAGTGGCTGCGTGACCAGCTTGGCATCCTGGACAGCGCGGCGGACAGCGAGGCGCTGGCCCAGCAGGTCGACGACAACGGCGGCGTCTACTTCGTCCCGGCGTTCTCGGGCCTGTTCGCGCCCTACTGGCGGTCGGACGCCCGCGGCGTCATCGTGGGGTTGTCCCGCTTCCACACCAAGGCCCACCTCGCCCGGGCGACGCTCGAAGCCATCTGCTACCAGTCACGCGACGTCGCCGAGGCGATGGAGAAGGACTCGGGGGTGCACCTCGACGTGCTGAAGGTGGACGGCGGGGCCACGGTCAACGACACCCTCATGCAACTGCAGGCGGACATCCTCGGCGTGCCGGTGTCGCGCCCCGTGGTCGCCGAGACCACCGCTCTCGGCGCCGCCTACGCAGCGGGCCTCGCCGTCGGCTTCTGGGACGATCTCCAGGACCTGCGCCGCAACTGGGCGGAGGACCGGCGCTGGGAGCCAGGGTGGAGCCAGGACCAGCGTGACAGCGCCTACGCCGGATGGAAGAAGGCGGTCGAGCGGACCTTCGACTGGGTCGACGTCGGCTAAACCTCCGGCGCGGCGTCCGCACCCCCGGGCATGCGCGGGAGGGGCCGGGTGAGGTGGCCGTGCGCCGCGTACCAGGCGACCGCGCGGGCCAGGGTGTCCTCGACCGGGGTGTAGTGCAGTCCGAGCTCACGTTGCGATCGGGAGCCGTCGTAGGCGTGACCGTGCAACAGCGTGCGGATCACCTCGCGGCACACGGACGGATCGGTGCCGCGCAGCCGGCCGGCCGCTTCGGCACCGGCGCCCACCAGCCGTGCCACCACCGCCGGGAGGAAGGTGGGTCGGTCCCTGAGGCCGGTCAGGCGCGACAGCAGTGTCAGCGCTCGCTCGAGTGTGAGCGTGGCGCCACTGAGCACGTAGCGGCGTCCCGGCCGGCCGGCACGTTCGGCCAGCACGTGACCCGCCACGCAGTCGGCGACGTCGACCAGGCTGATCCGGGTGTGCACCGCGACCCGGAGCCGGCCGTTCAGATGGTCCAGCAGCAGGCGAGCGCTGCCACCCACCCGGCCCGGGCCCTGCACCGACGAGGGGTTGACGCAGACCACCTCCACACCGGCCTGCGCGCCGGTCGAGAACACCACCCGCTCGGCCTCGTACTTGGAGCGTTCGTAGTCGGAGAGGAACCAGCCGCGGTGAGGCGACTCCTCGTAGCCGACCGTGCCGGCCCGCTCCCCGAGGGTCGCGGCCGACGACGTGACCACCACCCGGCGGACGCCGGCATCGGCGGCGGCGCGCACCACCATGCGCGAGCCTTCGACGTTCACACGGAACAGTACGCCCGGGTCCCGCAGGCAGGAGGCGTTGACCCCGGCGACGTGGTAGACGACCGTGCAGCCTCGCATGCCGGCGACGAGGGCGCCGTGATCGAGCACGTCGCCAGGGACGGGGCGGGCGCCGACGGCGCTGACGGTGTCGGCAGCGTCACGTGAGCGGCTCAAGGCGGCGACGGGGCGACCCTCCGCCACGAGACGTTCGAGCAGCGCGCGGCCGACGAAGCCGCTGCCGCCGGTGACGAACACGCCGTCGGCGTCGCTCACTGCTGGTCAGCCGGGGCCGGCCGCAGCGGGAAGCGGCTGAAGTACTCCACGCCGGACCCGACGGTGATCAGGACGGCGAGCCACAGCGCCCACTCGTCGAGCAGGAGGGGACCGATCAGCACCGGTGGACGCACGATGGCCAGCCCGATCGCGATCAGCTGGGCGGCCGCCTTCCACCGGCCCCAGACGCTGCCTTCGACGTGCGTACCGCGCGCAGCCATGACCGCGCGTAGTCCCAGCACCAACAGCTCACGGCCCACGATCAGGAACGACGCCCACGGCGACGCGCGACCCACCGCCACAAGGCCGATCAGCACCCCCGAGACGAGCAGCTTGTCGGCGGTGGTGTCCAGGAAGGAGCCGAACTCGGTCGTGCGCCCCCACCGCCGGGCGACGTACCCGTCCACGAGGTCCGTGAGCGCAGCCACGGTGAAGACGACCAGGCCCGCCACGGTGGCTCCCCGCACCCTCTCACCGATGAGGACGAGACCGATGACCACCGGGGTGAGCACGATGCGGAGGGAGGTGATGGCCAGCAGCACCGAGCCGCCGGTCGCGCGCCGGTCGGAGGCGCTCGTCACCTGCCGCGGGTCGGGCCGCCCGGGACGGCCGACGGAGGCGCCGGCGGGCGGACGAGGACCATGCACGCATGCTAACCGGTGGGGTCCCGCTCCCTGCTGGTCCCTCAGGGTTGCAGCAACGCCGCCTCGCGTTCGTAGCGGTCCAGTTCCGTACGCACCCGGGCACGGTCCCAGCCGAGGTGCTCGGCGGCCAGCCGCGCCGCCGGTTCCGCTGCGGACGCCCCGTTGTCGGGCTCGAGGCCGATCATGGACCGGCGGAAGATCACGTCGGCGATGGTCTCGGCGAGCTCGTGGCGCAGCGCGTGGAGCACCTCAGCACCCAGCAGTCCGCAATCGCCGACCGGCTGACCGAGACGTCCGTCGTCCTCGGCCAGCGCGAGGACGTCGTGGACCCGGCACCCGTAGACGGTCAGGATGCGCTCGACCGCGGCGGCCGGCAGGTCGGTGCGGCGGCGGAAGCGGGCGGCGAACCGGCCGAAGTCGCCCACCGCCCCGCCCGGCAGCGGAACCCGTGCGGTGCGACAGCCCGGGTCGGGGCGGTCTAGCTTCTTCAGCAGGGTGTCGACCACCTCCTCGGCCAGGCGACGCCAGGTGGTGATCTTCCCACCGATGATCGACAGCAGCCCTCCGACCTCGTCGTGCTCGCGGATGATGTGGCTGCGTGTGATCTGGCCGGGCGTCCTCTCCTCCGTGTAGGGCAGGGGACGCACCCCCGCGTACGAGTACAGGACGTGGTCGCGGGTGAGGTGGGCTGCGGGGATGATCCGGTTGGTGGAGGCGATCAGGTAGTCGATCTCGTCCCAGGACGCCGCCACCGTGTCGAGGTCGCCGTCGTAGCGCAGGTCGGTCGTGCCGATCAGGTAGCGACCGATCCAAGGGACGATGAAGTAGGGCCGCCCGTCGGGCGCCTCCACGTAGACGGCGTCGCGGGGAGCGCCGGGGAAGGGATCGAGCACGATGTGAGACCCCTTGGTCCCACCGATCTGCCGCGGGAATGACCCGGGCGCGCGTTCCAGCAGCTGGTCGACCCACGGCCCGGTGACGTTGACCGTGACCGACGACCGCACCCGGTGGGTGCCGCCCGTGAGCAGGTCGGTGAACTCGACCTCGCGGACCTCGCCGTTCTCGGCGTGCAGGCGCTCCACCCGGGCGTGGGTGACGACCGTGGCGCCGTGCTCGCGGGCCGCGATCAGCGCCTCGACCGTGAGGCGCTCCGGGTACTCCACCTGCGCGTCGTGGTACAGCGCGGCGCAGCGCAGGCCGTCACGCAGCAGGCCGGGTTCCCGCCGTAGGGCCGCGGTGGGGGAGAGCATCCGGTGGGACTCGAAGCTGCGGTCGAAGGACAGGGCGTCGTAGCCGAGCATCCCCAGGCGGACCATCCAGGCGGGACGGCGGAAGTCCTCGTAGATCGGGACGAGGAAGCGCAGGGGGCGCACCGCGTGGGGCGCTATGCGGAAGTGGATCTCGCGTTCGCGCAGCGCTTCGCGCACCAGCGCGAACTCGTAGTGTTCGAGGTAGCGCAGGCCCCCGTGGATCAGCCGGGTCGAACGCGCGGTCGTGGAGCCGCCGATGTCGCCCTTGTCGAGCACGAGCACCCGCAGCCCGCGCATCGCGGCGTCCCTCGCGATCCCCGCGCCGTTGATCCCGGCACCGATGACGACGACGTCGTAGGGTCGCTGGATCTCGGCACGGATAGGGTCTCGCACGGCGCCCTCGGACTGGGGCGGGCCATCCTATGGCCGAACCGGGGGGCTCCTGTGGCCGGACGCGACCTGCGGCTCCCCTCAGCTGCGTGCGGGACGTCCTCTCTGTCCGGCCGGGATGTCGGCTGGTGGCCCCTGGCCTCCACCCTGGCGTTCGCCGTGCCCGGGCGGGAACACCTCGGCGTGGTGCAGGGGTCCTGGAGGGGGTCCTTCCACGTGGGCGCCCCTCCCGGGAGGGAAGGTGTCCGGCGGGGTCGTGCGTGGCGGTGACGCGGCGTGGGGTGTCGCTGGCCCGTCCGGTTGGCGGCGCCATCGGACGGTGCCGCCGCCGTGAGCGTCCGCCGGAGAGGTCGTCCTCACCGTGGCGGGTTCCACGAGGCTGCCCTGAGGGGTGACGGCCAGCACGATCACAGCCTCTGGCAGTGGCCCCGCGGCGATCTCGACCTCGACCGTCACGCCCGACGATGGTGAAGACGGTCTCGGCTCACCGCGATCCGACCACCCATCGGGCGGGACCGTAGGCGTCGGCTCATCCCCGTCCGGCGGCACCGGAGCCGGCTCAACCCCGTCCGGCGGCGCTGGGGTCGCCGGCCCACCCTCGTCCGACCCCCCGTCGGGCGGGGCCGGAGGGGACGGCTCACCCCCATCCCCGGGGGGGACCGCAGGCGCCGGCTCACCCCTCTCGGGCGGCGCGGGAGGCGTCGGCTCACGCTCATTCGGTCCGCCGCCGGACGGCGTCACCGGGGATCCTGACCCGGCCGGGCCCTGCGGGGGTGGCGGGGGCGCCGTCGGCGGTGGTGGTGCGTCCGCCTCGCGGGTGCTGAGGATGGTCCGGCTGCTGGTGGCGAGCCCGGCAGATGCTCCCGGGGGCACGGGCACGGTGGTCTGCCTCGGTGGTGCGGTGGGATCGTCGGCACCGTCGAGCGTCAGCGCGTCCCGCGCCGCGACCCTGCCGAGGGACGGCGGCTCGGGCCCGGCATCCACCCGGAGGGGCGCCTCGGACGTCACCGGGCGGACGCCTCCGCTGTCGGGAGCGGGCGCGGTCGGTGTCGCCCGTAGCGCCTGCTCCTCGAGCTCCTCGGTGGCCACGTAGGCGAGCCCGCCCTGCGCGATGAGCAGCGCGGCCGCGCCGAGCCCGACCGTCACGCGCGAACGATCCAGTCGGCCCTGACGCTGCGGGAACCGTCGCAGGACCATACCCATCCCCGGGGGAGCGATGGAAGGGTGACAGGAAGTTTACGAACGCTCAGTCAGCGAGTCAATGCGCTGCGTCACCGTCCTCCGTCGGTCGTGCGGCTCAGAACAGGCCTGCGCGGTCCAACGTCGCGACGCCCCAGATGACCAGCACCAGGCCGAGGCCCACCTTCGCCCAGGCCGTCAGGAGCGAGGGAGCTGCGTCCTGCTCCTGAGCAGGGAAGCGACCGGTGCGCCAGTAGCGCACCAGGGCGGCGCCGGTGCCGATGGCCAACGCCGCACCGATCCCGAGCACCAGCTCGCCGACGACGAGGTTCCACGGCACCGGGCGGAGTCTCCCCTCGGTGGACCGTAGGGTAACGGTGCTCCGTACGCCCTGAACCGCCAGGCGCGTGACGGCGGCACGGCGCAGCAGGTGGGCGCCAACGCGCACCGAGCCGGCGAGGCGCGGCGCCCGGGCGGACGGACCGACCTGCGCCCATAGGCTGTGCTTGCATCGCGGTGGACGCGAGAGCGGTCACAAGCGCTGGCTGACCTCACCTCGGCGCTGGCCCGGTGCCCGACCTGCGGCACCGCATGGCACGCCGTCGCGGTGCGCTTCTGCGGCCGCTGCGGGTCGCGGTTGGACCACCCTGGCGGGGATCGGCTCCGGGTCGTCGGTGAGCGGGACCGCGCGGAGGCCGAGCGCTCGCGCTCCCCGGGGGCGTGGCGGTCCCTCGTCCCGCGACGCGTGGCGCTGGCGACGTGCCTCCTCGCGTTGGCCTCGGCCGTGGCAGTGGGCCACGTCCGGTCGGCTCCGGTGTCCGGCGGGGCAGACGTCCTCCCACCGCTCGGCGTGGTGCCCCGCGGAGGCGGGGCCGCTCGCGGGGCGCCGGCTGCGTGCGCCAACGAGCCGCCGTGCGTGCGCTGGCGGGTCCCCGTCGCCCGCGTGGGCGCATCCCTTCCCGCGGTGGCCGTCGGGGATGCCGCCGCGTTCGTCGCGCCTCGCGGGCCGCGCGGCGACCTGGTCGCCGTGGAGCTGGGGTCCGGTCGGACGCGCTGGCGAGCCACGCTCGGCGCCGCGGTGCAGGCGATGGCCTCCTCTCGGGCCGCCACACTGGCGGTGGACGCCGGAGCGCACGGCGGGTTGGTGGGGCTGGACACGGCGACCGGCCGCCGCCGCTGGTCGACCGCGGGGATACAGGGCGACGCCGACGTGGTCGGTTTCGCCGGCCCGTGGCTCCTCGTGGTCGCGGACGGGGAGGTGCGAGCGCTGGACGCGGTGGCCGGCACGCAGCGGTGGCGCCGGGATCTGCCGCCTCATGGGGTGGTCGACATCGTGAACGAGCAGCCGGTGATCACCCGACCGGGTGAGGTGGCGATGCTGCACCAGCACACCGGCGCGGTCCGGTGGCGGACGACGCTCGCAGGAGTCAGCGCCGTGGCGGCAGCCCCTCGTCGCGCGCGGCTCCTGGCGGTCGTCACGAGCTCGGGCTTTCTGCACGCGCTCGACCCGGCGACCGGTGCCGAACGGTGGCGGACCCGGCTGGGGGCGGTGAGCGGCACGGCACGGGTGGTGGACGTGGGGCCGGATCACGTGGTGGCGGCGGTGGAGACCGACGCGACCGGGCGGGGGCGAACGGACGTCGTCGTCGTGGAGGCGGCTGACGGGCGCGACCGCTGGCGCCTGCAGCTCCCCACCCGTGCCAAGTCGGTCCGTGTGGCGCTGCGGGATGAGCTGCGGCTGGGCTGGGTGGGGCCCGGGTCCAGTCGCGTGGCCGTGGTCGGGCTCGGCTCCGGTCGGGTGCGGTGGGCCGAGGAGGTCCCGCATGCCCTCGATATCCGGCTCGCCGACCGCCCGCTGGTGCTGGAGCCCAACGGCCTCACCGAGCTGGACATCAGCACGGGTCAGCCGGCGTGGGAACTGCCGGTGGTCGCATCGGCCGGCGAGCTGCTCGGTCTCCACGACGGCGCGGTGCTGCTGTCGACGCCGGACCGGCTGCTGCTGGTGCAGCTGCCGGAGTGACCGAGGTCCCGCCGGATCGGGTGCAGCCCGGCGGCGTCGCGGCCGTCCTGCACC
>DASZZX010000297.1:0-17239 GCA_036260415.1 Nitriliruptorales bacterium | reverse complement strand
GCCGCCGTGGTCGCGGGCGCCGCCAAGCTCATGTCCAGCGACAACGAGGAAGAGCCCCAGGAGGAGTCCGGCGGCAAGGGGAAGCTGATCGCCCTGGTGCTCGCCGGCCTCGGGGCGGTGGGCTTCTACCTCAAGCGCAAGCGGGAGCGTGAACTGGATGAGGCCCTGTGGGAGGAGCCCCGCGCGCTATAGGCAACGGGCGAGCGACCCCAGGTCGGCGGCCAGCACGCACGCCGCCGAAGCGAGACCACGTTCGCCGCTCAGCCGCTCACCCCGAGGGGCTCCGCTCCGAGCCGTCAGGCGTCCATCGCCCGACGCAGGGCCGCCAGGAAAGCGGCTGGCTGTTCCACTGCGGGGACGTGGCCGGCTTCTTCGATGACCTCCAGCGGCCAGCCGTGGCGGCGGCTGGCCTGCTCGGCGCCGGCGAGGGACATGACCGGGTCGTGCCTGCCCCAGATCAGGGTCGTCGGGACGTCGACCCTGGACAGCTCGTCGACGGGGATCGCCGGAAAACCCAGCTCGCGGAGCAGTGCCCGGTTGGCGTGCTTGACGCTGGGCGTCCGGGCCAACTCGATCATGTAGGCGCGGAACAGTTCGCGCCGGCCCGGTCCCATCCGCTGGTAGGTCCGGTCGCGATCGAACATGATGCGCCGTGAGAAGCGGTCCGCGTTCCTGACCGTCGGCCGGATCGCGAACCGGATCAGCGCGAGGAGGACGCTCGGGGCGGGCCGGACGCGTCCGGCGAGACCGCCGGTGTCCACCAGCACCAGCCGGGCGAGTCGGCGCGGGTGCGCGGCAGCGTACCGCGCCGCGATGGAACCACCGAGGGAGTGCCCGACCAACGTCGGTGGCGTGGGGCAGGTCCGTTCGAGCAGCTCGTCGAGCCAGCGCATCACCCGACGGCTGTCCAGGCGACCCCCGGCGACCGTGGAGGCCCCGAGACCCGGCAGGTCCGGCACGACCACGCGATGGGTGGAGGTCAGGTCGTCGAGCAGCGGCAGGAACATCCCACCGAACCCGCCCTGCCCGTGCAGCAGCACCACCGGGTCGCCCTGACCACCCTCCAGCAACGCGGTGGACACGCCGGCCACGGTGAGCCGCCGTTCGTTGACCGGTGCACCGGCCAGCCACCGGCTCCTCGCCTCGGAGGATGTCGGTCCGGTCGTTCCCTCGTCGAGTCCCGGCTGCGCCACCGGTCTCCCCTTCCTCGGTCACCTGCGGGCAGCATCGGCGTCGTGCCCGTCATCCGGAAGGACAGGATGTGAACCTGGCATCCCACCCTGGAAGGTTCACATCGTGAACTAACATCGGCGGCTGCGGTGAGGGAGGGTGAAGCGGTGCGCAACTACGGTCAGTTCTGTCCCATCGCCCGAGGCTCGGCGATCCTGGCCGAACGGTGGACACCCATCATCCTCCGCAACATCCTGCTGGGCTGCCACACGTTCAACGGGATCGCCGCGGGGGCGCCGGGACTGTCCCGCGCCCTGCTGACGCGGCGGCTGCGCGAACTCGCGCGCGACGGGATCATCGAGATCCGTCCCAAGCCCGGTGGCCGCGGCGCGTTGTACGAGCCGACGGTGGCCGGACGTGAACTGTGGCCGGTGTTGAACGCGATCGGCGACTGGGCCGAACAGTGGATGTACGTCAACGACGAGCACGCGGACCCGGACGTCGTCCTGTGGTCGTGGTTCGGGTCGTTCCTCATCCACGACCGGTTGCCGGACCACCGTGCCACCGTCCGCTTCGACCTCACACATCGCGGGCGCCGGTGGACCGTGTGGATCCTGGTCGAGCACGGGGACGTCGAGATCTGCAACTTCGACCCCGGGTTCGGCGACGACGTCACGGTGACGGTGCAGGACGCGCTGTCGTTCGCGCGCTGGCACCTGGGTCTGTTGGACTGGGCGGTGGCCCTGCGGTCGGGTGGGGTCGCCGCGCGCGGTGACGCGACGCTGCGGCGCGCCCTGCCGACGTGGAACGCCGGCCCCGAGGTACACCGGCGCCTGCGAGCCGAGCACGACCGCGTCGCCGCCACCACCGCAGCGGTCCGGCCGGCTGCGGCGCGATCGGGACCGCAGCGGCCGAGCGGGACGCCCCGACGCACAACCACCATCCCCGGGTTCGGGGGTCGGGTGATCACCCCGGAGGACCCCGACTACGACAACGCTCGAGCGGTCTGGAACGGCGCCATCGATCGTCGCCCACGGGCCATCGCCCGGTGTGCGTCCGTCGACGACGTCGTCGCCGCGTTGCGGGCAGGTCGCGAACGGGCCCTGCCGATCACCGTACGAGGCGGCGGGCACGGCGTCGCCGGCACGGCCGTCAGTGACGGCTGCCTGGTGATCGACCTCGGCCCGCTGAAGGCCATCGCGGTCGACCCGGCACGGCGCACGGCGACCGTGCAGGCGGGCGTCGTGTGGGGCGAGCTGGACGCGTGCACGCAGGCGTTCGGCCTCGCCACCACCGGTGGGCTCGTGTCGCACACCGGCGTGGCCGGTCTCACCCTCGGTGGCGGGATGGGTCATCTGATGCGCCGCCACGGGCTCACGGTCGACAACCTGCTCGCTGCGGACGTGGTCACGGTCGACGGCCAGCGGATCACCGCCAGCGAACGAGGGGACGCGGATCTGTTCTGGGGGCTGCGAGGTGGCGGGCCCGGTCTCGGGGTGGTGACGTCCTTCACGTTCCGACTGCATCCCGTCGGCCCCGACGTTCTCGCCGGACCGATCCTGTGGGCCTTGGACGACGCTCCCAGCGTCCTGCGGGCCTACCGCGAGTTCGTTGCGTCCGCCCCGCCCGAGGTGGCGACCGCCGTCGTGCTGCGGAGGGCCCCGGCCGCGCCGTTCCTGCCAGTCGAGCTGCACCGCCGGCCGATCTGCGTCGTCAGCCTCCTGGCGCTCGCTGAACCTGTCGAGGCCGAGCGCATGCTCGCGCCCATGCGCGGCATCGGCCGGCCGCTGCTCGACCTGGTCAAGCACCGGCCCTACACCCAGCTGCAGTCGTTCCTCGACACCACCGTCCCCCACGGCTGGCACTACTACTGGAAGTCGGCCGGGCTGCGTGATCTGGACGACACCGTCATCGACACGATGGTCGAGCACGCTGGAGGCGCACATTCACCCTTGAGCTACACGGTGATGTTCCACCTCGGCGGTGCCGTCGCGGAGGTCGCTCCCGACGCGACGGCGTACTCACGTCGCAGCGTCCCACACGAGCTGAACGTCAACTCCGTCTGGCTCCCTGGCCAATACCAGATCGCCGAGGCCGAGACCGCCTGGGCCCGTGCGTTCATCGGCGCCCTGGCCCCGTACCACGCCGGCGTGTACCTCAACTTCCTGGACCGCGACGACCTCGAGCGCCGTCCGGCTGCGTTCGCCGCCGACACCTACCGGCGGCTGTCCGATCTGCGCCGTCGCTACGACCCCGACGAGGTGCTCCTCCCCCATGACCCGACGGCGGGGATGGTCCCCCCCACGACGGGTCGACGCCCAATCGCCAGGTTCACATCCTGACCTAGCGGCGGCCCCTCCTCCTGCTCCACGTTCACGTCGGGACACCGAGCGAGGGAGGAGCGGCCATGTCTGGTCACGGTGCGATCGATGTCGGCAGGCCTGCGGGGCGGGCAGACCGTCACCCGCCGGGCCCTGCCGGTCGTCGTCGGCGAGCAGGAGCAGCGGTCGCGCGACTGGGAGATGTCGCGATCGCGGCGACAGCATCCTTCGTCGTGCTCATCGGCGTGCTGCACCTGCTGCGTCCCGACGTCGATCCCATCCAGCGACCGACCAGCGAGTACGCCGTCGGACCGTTCGGCTGGCTCATGACCGCCGCCTTCCTCTCGCTGAGCGCGGCGACGTGGGCGCTGGTCATCGGCCTGCATCGCGACCTGACCGGAGCCGCTCGCTCCCGGCTCGGCGTCGCAGCCTTGGGTGCGTTCGGCATCGGCCTCGTCGTCGCCGCGGCGTTCCCGATCGACCTGGATGGGGCCCCACCGACCGTGGCGGGGACCGTCCACGCCATCAACGGTCCGCTCACGTTCCTGTCCCTGATCGTCGGCGTGAGCCTGGTGTCACGCCGGCTACAGCACGACGCGAGGTGGCGACCGGTCCACCGCATCGCCTGGCCGCTCGCGCTCCTGCTGATGGTCGAGTTCGTCGGCGGCGGTCTCGCGGCCGCAACCACCACCGGGGCCGGTATCGCGCAACGCCTGCTGCTCGTGACGTTCGCGACCTGGTTCGTCCTCGTCGGAGCGCGACTCCGCTCGGACGCCACCGGCCGCGCCACGTGAACACGTGGCGGCGCCGGCCTCGTCGCCCCCAACCCGACACAGCACCGATGTGATGGTTGAGCCAGGAGGGCCCGGGCTCGGCCACCGGTGCCTGCGTTCTGGGATGGACCGGCTAGGCGAGGACTTCCGGCTGATCTACTACGACCAGCGTGGCGCCGGCAGCTCAGGGCCGATCGACACGGAGGACATGACCTTCATCCCCCATCTGGAGGACCTGGACGGGCGACGGGAGAGCCTGGGCTGGAGCGTGCCAGCCTCGTGGGCCACTCCTTCGAGCCCTCGTCGCGATGCCGTACGCAGCCGACCACCCGGACCGGATGTCCTCCCTGGTGCTGGCCAGCACCGCCCCACCGTTCCCGCCTGAGCACGGGGGAGCCTTTCGAGCAGGAGTTCAGCCGCCGCTTCTCCCGGCTGATGCCGAACAACTCCGCAGGTTGGAGGGGTCGGAGGAGGTGCGCCGACGCGAGCCCGCGGCGATGGAGCACTACTACCGCCTGCCACACCTGCCCTTCTTCCCCGATCGGGTCAACGCAGCAAGGCTGCAACTCGACTTCGACCGCAACACGGCGCAACACATCTGGGGGCGGAACCGACCACTGACGGGACCTCCCCGAGCACGACCCCGAGACCGCCATGGGACGCGTCCACTGCCCCACGCTCGTGGTCCACGGCGAGCTCGAGCCCATCCCCGCCAACTGGGCCCGGTTGCTCGCCGACCGCATCCCGGGCGCGCAACTCGCCCTCCTCCCCGACGCGAGCGACTTCGCGTGCGTCGAGGATCCGGGACCGCTGTTCGCGGCGGTGACCCTTCCTCCGAGAGCACGCCGCGTAGGGCACCCGTCGCAGCTCCGGTGCGGACACGGCCACCCACAGCCGCGGATCAGGGCCGGTCGCCTGGTGGCTGGCGGTCGCCAGCGTGCAGGCTGTCCGGCGCTGTGCGGGTCGCCCCGATGGTCGCTGCGGCCGCCGTGTCGACCAGCAGGATGGCACGCCCGGGTGACACGCGAGCGGCGGGGATGGAGGCATCAGCATCGACCAGTCGTCGCACGGCGGGCGCCTTCTCGGCGCCCGCCACCAGCCACAGGATCCGGCGGGCACGGTCGATGACGGGCAGCGTCAGGGTCAGGCGCCGCCAGCCCCGGTAGGGGCCCGTGGCGGCGACATCACGGTCGTCGACGTCGAGGACCGGGTCCCCCAGGATCAGCGAGGCCGTGTGACCGTCCGTTCCGAGCCCGAGATGAACGAGGTCGAGCACCGGCGGGTCACCGCACGTCGTCCGCAGCGTGTCGGCGTACTGGCGGGCGGCCCGCTCGAGGTCGTCGTCGGTTGCCGCCATGGGGTGGACGTTGTCGGACGGCACCGGCACACGGTCGAGCAGACGCTGGCGGAGCAGCGTCAGGTTGCGGTCGCCGTGACCGTCGGGGGCCGCGCGTTCGTCGACCTGCAGGACGTGCACGCGGGGCCAGGGCAGATCGTGGTCGACCAGTTCATCGAACATGCCTGCCGGGGTGCTGCCCCCGCTGAAGGCCACCGTGAACCGCCCGCGTTCGGCGACGGCGTGTTGGGCGGACTGAGCCACGTGCAACGCCGCTCGTCTCGCCGTCACCGCAGCATCGTCGGTGATTTCGATCCTCAAGGGGCGTCTCCCGGTGAGCGCGCTGTGACCCTCGCGGGTCGTGCCCCCTCCCTCGCGACGCGCAGAACGCACCTCGCCCGGCAGTCTCTGCCGCGGCGCCCGGCGTGGCCGACGCACGCGCACGCGTGGGACGGCGGCGGACTCACCGTGAAGTGGCCGTCCGTCCACGCGTGGTTCCGGTCGACCTCACTTCCAGGGTCGCTGCGGCGAAGACGAGACCGAGCACGATCCCGTAGACGAGGTGACCGACCAGGCTCTTCAACGCCGTCTCACCGATCTGCAACAGCGGCATCCCCATCCAGGCCGGCATGATGACGAGCGGTCCGAGCACCCACCAGACCGCCCCGTAGGCGAGCCCCGCCCCTGCGCCGGCCGCCCAGCCGGTCACGGCACGTCCCAACGTGACCGCGAAACCAAGCCCGATCACGGCCGAGATGACGAGATGAACGACCCACCCCACCCCGGCGCCTTCGGCTCCGGCGAGTCCGGCGATCATGCCCATCATCTGTTGCATGTGCATCATCGCGCCGAACGCGATGCCACCGGCGATGCCGCCGACCACGCCTGCGAGCAGCTGTCTGGTCTCCATCGGCTTCCCTCTCTCTGTAGCCATGACGCGGGGACGCCACCCACCGGCGTCACCGCAGATGCCCCGACGGCGACGGAACCCGCCAGTGGGCCTCCCCATTCCACCCCGGTCAGAGGGAGGATCGTCGGAGGGAGAACGGGGCCCTTCCGTCCAGCGCCCGCTGGCGGGGAGCAGCTGCGGGTCACGTCGGACACAGGGAAGGTGCGCACCTCGCCGACCGCGTACGGTGGTCTCACCCCGACCGGCTCAGTCCGAGGCGCCGACCGCGAGAGGGATGAGATGAGGGCCAGGTTCGCCAGCCGTTGTGGCTACTGCGGCCAGCAGATCGCCGTTGGGGAGCCGATCGGCCGCTCAACGCGAGTGGCCGGCTGGCTCCACGAGGCATGCGTCGAGCGCAGCCAGCCCTCCGGTCCGGAGATGACCCCGTCCGAGTTCGCCGCCCGCTACGCCACCCGGCCCGGAGAGCGGTCGTCACCCAGCGAAGACGCCCGGTAGGGCTCCCCGCGTTGCCGCGTCTTTCGGCGCACTCGCCGCGGATGACAGACGGTCCCGCTCGCGTTGCCTCGGGGGCAGGGGACCGCGGACGACGGTTCGACGACCGACAGGGGCGGCCCGTGAACGGCGATGGTCAGACGTTCGAGCAGTTCCGCCGATCCTTCCACTACGGATCGCGGAGCGACCTCCACTTCAAGTTCCTCGCGAGACTCTCCGACGCGGACGGCGCCGAGTTCCTTCGCCAGCTCCTCGTGAAGCTCGGCGACGTGTTCGACACCGGCGAGTACGACGCCGTCCGCGAACTGGTCTTCGACTGGCAGGTGCGCGCGTACGACCGTGAGCCGAAGTACCGCTACGACAGCGGACCCTTCGTGGCCCCGGATCGGCCGCTGGAGGAGATGACGGTCACGCTCGTCGGTGCGGGAGGCGTCTTCGTCGAGGACGACGATCCGATGGGGGGTGAGACCCAGGAGGAGGCGGAATCGCGGATCGACGAGTACCTCCGCGAGCCGCCGAAGCTCTCGCTGATACCGGGCGACACACCATCCGGTGATCTCCGGGTCCGGCATCCCGGCTACGACGTCCGGGGTGCTCGCCGTGACGTGAACTCGGTCTTCCCGATCGACGCCCTGCGCGGGCTCGCGGCTGATGGCATCGTGGGCGGGCTCGCCTCCACGCACTACGGCTTCGTCGGAGCGGCGTCGCAGCTGGAGCTTCGCAACGAGGTCGCGCCCCGCTGGGCGCAGGAACTCGTCGCCGAGGGCGTCGACGTCTGCCTGCTGGTTGCGACCTGACCGGTGTGCCACGTGTCGGTCGGGCACGTCGCGCGCGCGTTGGAGGATGCGGGTCTCCCGTCGGTCGCGGTGTTCATCCGCGCCTTCCGCCACGTCGCCGAGGCGATGACGCTCCCTCGAACGCTCGTCACACCCCACCTCATGGGGCGCACGCTCGGACCGCCGGGAGCGCGACGGCGGCAGCGTGAGGTCACCGCCGCCGCCCTCGGTCTGCTCGAGACCGCGACCTCCCCGGGGACGTTGGTCGAGCTGCGTCCCACGACCCCGGCTTGGCCGGGCGAGCGTTCGCCGGGCGAGCGTTCGCCGGGCGAGGACTGATGGCACGTCGGCGCGGCACGATGCCGGCGAAGGAAGGCGCCGGCCCCGCGGCGGGCTGCCTGCGAGAGCGGGCGACACACCCCCGTTCCCGTCGTTCGCCGTGTTCGCCGCCGGCCGCCGAGGCCCACCGACCCGCCTGAGACGAAGGAGTCAGAGGTGACCAACGCACCGACGGTCGGGAGTCCCGCACCCGATCTCGACCTAACGACCATCGACGGGGGGCGCTTCCGTCTCGCCGACCAGGTGGGACGCGCAGTGATCGTGTCCTTCCTCCGTCACGCTGGCTGACTGATCTGCCACGCGCATCTCGTGAAGGTGCACGAACGCCGTGAACGGATCGAAGGCCTCGACGCGACCGCCGTGTTCGTCGGGTTCGACGAACCCGAGCGGCTGCGCAGGCTGATGCTCCGCGACGTCGACCTCATCTTCCCGTTCGCGGTGGACCGTGACCGTCGCGCGTACCGCGCCTGGGGCCTGCGCCGTGTGCCGTGGCGAGTGGTCTGGCTGGACCCCCGCGTCTGGTGGCAATACGGGCGGCTGCTCCTGGGCGGCGAACGCCTGCGTTCCACGGGCGAGGACACCCTCCAGATGGGTGGCGACTTCGTCGTCGCCCCGGACGGAACCGTGGCGTACGCCCGTCCGCAGAACCGCGACGACCGGCCCCCGGTCGGTGAGCTGATCGCCACCGTCGCCGACCTCCGCTGAGGATCACATGGCTGTCGCGCGTCTCAGGGACCGCCGGATCAGCGGCATCGTCGCCAGCGGGACCCCTCCACCGGTGCGCTTCGGCGTTGGCCACCACGCCTTCGATGCCCACGTCGCCGCCGAGGCCGCCCCAGGGCCGGCGAGAGGATCCGCATCGCATCCCGCGACCGCTGGCCGTCCCACCAGGGAGGGTCGGCGTGACCCATTTCGATCTGGTCGTGCTCGGTGGGGGAACGGCCGGGCTCGTCGCCGCACAAACCGCCGCTGCCGTCGGGGCGCGGGTCGCGCTTGTGGAGCAGGCCCGGACGGGAGGCGAGTGCCTGTGGACCGGGTGCGTCCGAGGAAGACGCTCCTCGCCACCGCGCACTTGGCGCACCGCATGCGGACCGCTGACGAGGTCGGACTACCGCCCGTCGACCCGCTGGTCGACCTGGCCACGGTCGCCGACCGGATCCGGACGGTGCAGGCCCGGATCGAGCCGCACGACTCCCCCGAGCGCTTGCGCGCCGCCGGCGTCGAGGTCGTCCACGGCCGCGGTCGTCTCGACGGCGCCGGGAGTGTCCGCGTCGGCGACCGCGTGCTCCGCACACGCGCGACGCTGCTCGCGACCGGGGCCCGGCCGGTCCTCCCCCCTCGACGGGAGCGGAGCGCTGCCTCGCCAACGAAGAGCCGGATGCCTCCCGGATCGTGACGGCGGCACTGACACGTGACGGCGTCGACATGCGAATACCGAGCCGCGTCACCGCGGTCCGCGAGACCGCCGACGGCTGGGTCGTGGCGACCGCAGCGGGGGACGTGATCACCACCGGTCGCATCATCGCCGCCACCGGCCGTCGGCCGAACAGCGACGACCTGGGGCTGGGGTCGGCCGGCGTCCACGCGGGCGGACGGCACCGTCGCCGTCGACCCACGCTCCGCACCAGCTGCGACGGTGTCTACGCCGCGGGCGACGTGACCGGCATCCTGCCGTTCACCCACGTCGCCGCCGCGCACGGCGTGACCGCGACGGTGAACGCTCTCTTCCTCACCCGCCAGAAGGTCGCGCACCAGGCCATGCCATGGGTCACGTTCACCGACCCGGAGGTGGCCCGGGCCGGCATGACGTTGCGGCAGGCGTGCAGCCGGTTCGGGCAGGAGATCGAGGTGGTGGATCTCCCGCTCGGTCGGGTCGACCGGGCGTTGACCGACGGGAGCCTGACGGCTTCATCCGCCTCCTCGGTGATGACGCGGCCGGCTGCGGTGGCGCGACCGTCGTCGCGCCAAAGGCGGGTGAGGTGATCGCCGGGCTCGCCGACATCGTGCGACGCGACGAACCGATCAGCGCCATCACCGACACGGACCACCCGTACCCCACGAACGCGATCGGTGTCTACCGGCCGCCGCCGAGCACATGCGCGGATGGTGGACGGCGCCCGCAAGGCGACGGCTCGCCCGTGCGGTCCTCTCGCTGCTGCGCGGGCTGTCAGCGCGATGGTGACCTCGTCCGCACCGAGCCGCTTCCAGGCCTGTGCCATCTCGACACCCAAGGCGCCACCGCCGACGACGGAGCTCATGAGGTACGCCGCCAGCTCCGGCAGCTCGCGGAACGCGCGGAACGACTCGACCCCGCCGACTGTGACGGCTACTGCGAGCTGATCACGCCGCGCTGAGGTTCCGTCGTCCGTGACGGTCCCTGCCAACCGATCACGCCGCGCCGATGCTCCCTCGTCCGCTGGTCCCCACTATGGAGTGACCCCTTGACCCGAAGTCACGCCCGTGGACGGCCAGCACGCCGTCATCGACGGGGTCCCGATCCGCTGGGAAGCGGCGGGAGACGGACCACCGGTCGTGCTCCTGCACGGCATCCCCACCGGCCCTGACCTCTGGCGCCACGTCACCCCTCGGCTCCAAGGCGTGCGAGTCCTCGCGTTCGAGATGGTCGGCTACGGCCAGAGCATCCCCGCAGGCGAGGGTCGCGACATCTCCGTCGCCGCACAGGCTCGCTACGTCGGTACCTGGCTCGACCACCTCGGGATCGAGCGTGCCGTCCTCGTCGGCCACGACCTGGGAGGCGGCGTCGCCCAGATCGCCGCCGTCCATCGACCCGAACGCTGCGCCGGTCTGGTACTCACCAACTCGATCGCCTACGACTCCTGGCCGATACCCAGCGTCAAGCTGCTCCGCGCCACCGCCCCGGTCGCGGCACACGCGCCCAACGCCGTGCTAAAGGCCGTCCTGGCTGTGATGTTCGCTCGCGGTCACGACGATCTCCGCCTCGCCAGGGAGTCGCTGGAGGTCCACCACCGCCACTACGCACGGCGCGGCGGCGCGGCGGCGCTGGCTCGGCAGGTGACCGCGCTCGACGTCCGCGACACCCTATCTGTGGCCGAGCGGCTCACGTCGCTGGACATGCCGGCCCAGATCGTGTGGGGCGTCGCCGACCAGTTCCAAAAGCCGGAGTACGGCGAGCGGCTCGCGCGGGACCTGGGCGCGCGAGCGGTGGCGATCCGCGACGGCAAGCACTACGTCCCCGAGGACCATCCCGACATCGTTGCGCGGGCCATCCACGACGTCGTCGCAGCCGTCGACATACCGTGACCGCCGCCCGCTGACCGGCCTCGTCGACGTCGTGCCGAGGGGAGCGTCGTGCTCGGCGCCCCCTGCCGTCGCGCCGCGGCATCTAGCCCGCCGCATCCCCGACGAGGGACCACACCGCGGAGAGCCGAAGCATCACCTCCTGTTGTCCAGGTTGCACCAGCACCGCACCGGCGTCCGTCGCGGCAACGATGGCAACGACCCACTGCTGGTCGTGCGGTGAGTGAGACCAGTCCTCCGAGAGCCCACCAGAGGTCCCAGTTCGCGTCCCGCGAGCCGCGCGTACTGCTCGGCCCTGGAGCGAGCGTCCTCGTACGCCGCTGTCCCGCGGCCACGACGAGGGCACCGTCGTCCTCCAGCACGAAGTGGATCCATGCACCCGAGCATCGTCGCCGCCCGCCTCGGTCGCGGCGCTCAACACGTCGCCGGCGCGGTCCAGGTCGCGGACGTGGATCTCAACGAGGTTGCGAACGGCGTACCCGCGCAGGACCGGCCTTCCGTCACCCGGGTGGTCGTGTCGCGGTTCCACGCTGAACTCGCGGGTCCGGATATCCGTTCCCGCGACCCCGGCGGCGCGCACCCCGTCGACGACCCGTCGGGCCGACCGGTTGCTCGCCCATAGGGCCGCAGTCACGCTGCCGCTCTCGATCTCGACGCCCAGCGTGGCGCGGAGCGTGTCGGGCTCCCCCCTGACGCAACCGGTCCCGACATGATCGTCCCTCGATCGCCACGACCGGTCGAGGACCGATGCGGCAGCCACGGTTCGGGCGGAAGGTCCCGCGGGGGCTCTCCGGCCAAGTTCGGGCGCGACGGGTGCTACAAGGATCTGATGCGACCGGCGGCAGGATCCGTCGCGACGTGTCGGCCGTGCCCGCAGTGATGGGTCGGCGGGTTCGATGGAGGAGGACGTGGTGGGGGGCTCCCTGTCTAGGACCGCCGCAGCCACCGTCGTCGCTCTGAGCCTCCTGGCATCCTGCGCCGCGCCGACCGCCTTCGCGGACAGCGACCCGACCGTCACCACGTTCGTCGTCGTCCTCGACGGGCTCGAGCCCGACCTGGTCATGCCCGAGTTCACCCCCACCCTCCGGGCGCTGATGCGCGGCGACGACGCCAACACCACGACCTACACCAACGCCTCCGCCTCCATGGTCACCGAGACGAACGCCAACCACGTCGGCATCACCACGGGCATGCCCGGTCAGGTCCACGGGCTCGTTTCCAACTCCTTCTACGACCGCTCCGCCCGGGCGATCCGCGGCACAGATCGGCCGGCGCTCGTCCTCGCCGACACGCTCTTCGACGCGATCGAGGGCCAGAAGCCGTGGCTGCGCTCTGCCGCGGTGCTCGGGAAGCAGAAGCTGCGGGAGCTGTTCGACTGCACCCGGGAGCCCGACGACCCGCGGGCACCGTGCGCCTCATCGCACGACAACCCGGAGCGACGCCGGGTCCGCCATGTCCGTCCCGACTTCCTGCTGGGAGCCGCATCGGATCCGCGCGACGTCCTGGCCGACCCGCACGGCAACGCCCCGGCCGAGCCGGCCAGCGGCTCGGCGATCACCCTCGACCGGGCGGTGACGGACCAGCTCATCCGACTGCAGCGCATGCAAGAACCGGACGTCACCCTCGTCAACCTCGCCCAGATCGACGGGATCCAGCATCTGTTCGGATCGAAGAGTCCTCAGGCCCTGGTCGCGGTCCGCGACGCCGACGCCCAACTGGCCCGGTTCGTCGAATCACTGAAGCGAGCCGGCAGGTGGGAGCACTCCATCCTCGTCCTGACGGCCGACCACTCCTTCCTCGACCTCGACGGCACCGGCGACACCGTGGGAGCCGACCACGCGCGGGTCCACAACGCTGCGACCGGACACGCGACCGGCAGCAGGGTGATCCTGTCCGAGCGGTTCACCCACCCCGGCATCGAAGCGCTCGTCGCTCACGGCGGGAGCGCCTCGATCTACCTGCGTCACCCCGACGACCGCGAGCTCGCCGCCAACCTCGCTCGCGAGGCCCGTGAGATGACCGACGCCCTCGGCCGTCGGGCGGTCGCGGGCGCCTTCTGCAGGCTCGTGACCTCCGACTGCCCGCCGATCCCGGGCCACTACGGGCTGGACACCGCCCGGATCGGCGAGGTCCTGCTCGTCGCCGACGACCAGCACCTCTTCCTGCGACGGCGGACCGAGGACAGCGCCGCCATCACCGGCGACCACGGTGGCCCCACCGCCGCCGCCGTCCCGCTCGTCATCGCCTCCGGCGGGGCGTACGTGCGCACACACACGGTCCACCGGCCGGTCAGCACCCGTGATATCGCCCCGACCGTGGCCTGGATCCATGAGATCACGGGGGTGGCGGGGCAGCCGTTCCCCGGTGAGTCGCGCTGGAGCCGGCGGCTGGAGGAGGCGTTCTCCGAGCATCCGATCGCGGCCCACCGCCAACCGACCCCGAGCTCTCCGTCCGGGCGGTCCGGATCGGCGCCCACGGCGACGCAGCCGCCTCCTGACGCCCCCCCGTTCGCTCCCACACCGGCGTCAGGCGCTCGTCGCGAGCCGGTGCCCAGCACGGGAGGACGGACGCCCGTGGTCGCCTTCGGTCTGCTGGCGCTGGTCGCTGCGATCCTGCGCAGGAGATGACCGTCGATCACTGCACGGTGACGTCGACCTCTGCACGGTGACCGTCGACCACGCCGTGACCGGCGAGCCCTCTGCTCGTAGGATCGTGTCGTGCGGCGGGCCACGACAGGATCGCGCCAGCGGCCCACCGTGTTCGCCGCCCAACCCCCGTCTGGTCGGACGATCTAGCCAAAACGGACACCGTGCGAAGGCCGGTGGAACGTCGACCGATCGCGGCGCGGATCGACCACGGTCGAACAGGGGCGCATGTACCACCCATCCGAGGTCGGTGCCTGACCGTTCCCAGGTGGGAGGGACCGTGCGCGGCCGACTGTTGCTTCTAGGCACGCTGGCGTTGGCACTGGCTCTCGCTCTGATCGGGGCCGATGGCGGCTCGACCGACCTGGCCACGGACAGCGCCGTGCTCGGCGACGACGGCGTGGACAACGACTGGCTCAAACGCCGCGTGCTCAACATGGCGCACCAGGGCGGCCAGTTCGTGGCGCCCTCGAACACGCTCTACGCGTACCACACCGCGATCGAGCACGGCGCCGACGTCCTCGAGCTCGACGTGCACGCGACCGAAGATGGTGAGCTGGTACTGCTGCACGACACGACCGTCCAACGCACGACCGACGGCCCCAAGCCCGGGCAACCAGCCAGCGGGCGTGTCGACGAGATGACGCTCGAGCAGATCAAGCAGCTCGATGCCGCCTACTGGTTCGTCCCGGACCGCAGCGCCTGCCACGATTGCGATGCCAACGGGGACGGGAAGGAGTACGTGTTCCGCGGCTTCGCGACCGGTGCCCGTCCGATCCCCGAGGAACTGCGGGACTTCGAGCCCAACGACTTCACCGTGCCCACCCTGCGCGAGGTGCTGGAGCAGTTCCCCAAAACCCCGCTCAACATCGAGATCAAGAGGACCGCGCCCGACACGCAACCGTATGAGGCGAAGCTCGCTGCGCTGCTGCAGGAGTTCGACCGTGACGATCGGGACGGTGATGTGATCGTGGTGTCCTTCTTCGACGCAGCCATCAAACTGTTCAAGGCCGCTGCTCCCGAGGTCGACACGGCGCCGGGCATGGGAGAGACCACCGCGTTCGTGATGTCGTCGCAGGGCGAACAGCCCGGCGTGCCCTACCCTCACCACGTCGCGCTTCAGGTGCCGATCGACTTCCAGATCAACCTGGAAGGGCAACCCATCACTATCAGGGTGGTGACCGAGGACTTCGTGGCTGACGCGCACGCCAACGGCCTCGCGGTCCACGTGTGGACCATCAACGACCGTGCCACCATGGAGTGGCTGATCGACATCGGCGTCGATGGCATCATGACCGACGACCCCCCTCTCCTCGAGGAGGTCATCGGCGAGAAGGACGTCGAGTACCTATGGCCTGCCCAGGCAAGCAGGTGAGTCGTCGCTCGGGGGGTGACACGAGCATCCGTCCCCTCATCGGAGCTGCGTGCTGACCGTGCGCGGCCGAGGGTGACGTCGCGGAGCACTTGCCCCTTCAGGAGCAAGCACCGCACGCGACACATGCGTCGTGGGGTGATCCCTCCGGGGAGCACCCCCGTCCTGGTGGGTGGTCGCCGGCGCTCTCGCGCACGTCCCCTCCCGTCCCCCGGGCGTCGGCGCGAGCGCCCGGGACGTTCCCTGTTCCTCCGCCGACCTGTTGCTCTGTCGATCCGGACCACGTGGACCGGGCCGACGTCAGCCGGTCGCGGCGGCGCGGCGCGCGATGATCCGACGGGAGCGGACGACTGCGGCCGCGATGAGCGCGGCTCCCACCGGGATGTTGACGGCGGCGAGCCACAGGTGTGTGCTCCCGATGACCAGGGCGCCGACCACGACCAGCATGGCCCCGACGCGGGGTTGGCGTGAGGCCAAGGCAGGTCCGGCGAGGAGCATCAGGCCGCCGACGATCTCGATCACGCCCCACGGCGTCAACGGTTCACCGCCTTCGCCTCCACCGAGGAGGATGCCGACGCCGTTCATGACGAAGTGGGCGCCCAGCACCACGCTGACTGCGACGCCCAGACCCAGCAGCACACGCTTGCCCACGTTGACCATCCTTCCGAGGAGGAGGGACCGGTGGCGAGCGCCCCGGTTGATGGCCCACCGCCACGCCAGGTCAGCGGGGACACCCAGCAGCAGACGAGAGAGCACCTCGAAGTCCGTGTCGGCGGCCGCCTGGCGGGTCGAACGCGCGAAGTCCAGGTGCTCGTGGAGGTCAGATTCCAGCTCGGCGAGACGCCGTTCGCGTTGCGCCGCGGGCAGACCTCGTGTGTACAGGCGCCCCCACGCGCGGACGACCACCACCGCCAGCGGGGCGGGTGCCTGACGGCTCTCACCAGGATGATCGGCAGAGAGCTCTCCGCCCCGTCGACCTGCCCTCCGAGAGCTGCTCACGTTCGCGCCGTCCCGGGCCGCAGTCCAGTCCGGGACCCCGTCGCGGTCATCCGGCCCGTGGCGTGGGCGCGCTCCCCCGCTCCGGTCACCGTGTACAACCGGCGGACCGGACGTCCCTCGTCGAGCGCGACCTGCGGGTCCTCCCAGCGCGACACCACCAGGCCGCGCTCCTCGAGGCGGCCCAGCGCCTTGTACAGGGTCCCGTGGGCGGTCAGCTGCCGCGCGCCGTGCCGGTCGCGGATCCGCTGGGCGATCGCGAACCCGTGGAACTCACCCTCGCCCCGCCGTCGCAGATCGAGTGCCGCGTCGAGGATGTCGAGCTCGAGAGGTAGGAGCTGGCCGGGCTTGCGTCTCATCGCTCGCATTATGGGAAGATATCGTCTGATAGTCAAGAACCGGGTACGGACGTGCCGCACGCTCGCTCGCTGTGCGCTGCGGCCTCGAGTCGTTGGGTGCCAGCCCAGGGCAGGAAGGCGCTCCAGACCCCCAGGCAAGAGCACGGGCGCCGCGGCATGTGTGTCGGGTCAGCCGCCCGCAGTCTCCGCGTCGGGCAGGAGTCCCAGCAGTGCACTTACATCGTGCTCGCGGCTGAGTGGATGCCGCAGTGCCCCCTCGCGGTTGATCTCGTAGCGGTTACGACGACCCTCGCGGATGCGGATCAGGTAGCCCTCGTCGACGAGGTCGGCGACGAGCTTCTGCGCGGAGCGCTCGGTGAGCCCGACCGCATCGCCGATCTGGCGCAGCGTCGCGTTCGGGTCCTGCGCCACGGCCAGGAAGACCAGGCCGTGCGTGCTCAGGAACGCCCAGTCGTGCGCCATGCGCACAAT
>DASZZX010000296.1:0-4904 GCA_036260415.1 Nitriliruptorales bacterium | reverse complement strand
GCTGTTCGTCCTGCCGATCAGCCTGTTCGGCATGTCGGTCGCCGCCGCCGAGTTGCCGGAGCTGTCGAGCGCCGACCCGACCGAGCGGGACCGCGTCGCCGACCGGTTGCAGGACGGGCTGGCCCGCATCGCCTTCTACGTCGTGCCGAGCGCGCTGGTCTTCTTCACCCTCGGGGACCTGATCGTGGCGACCCTGTTCCAGACCGGCGCGTTCGACCGTGCCGACACGGTGCTCGTCTGGCTCATCCTGGCGGGCTTCAGCGTCGGACTGCTGTCGAACACCTCGTCCCGGCTGCTGCAGTCGGCCTTCTACGCCGGCGGCGACGCCCGTACCCCGGCGATGTACGCGGTGGTCCGTGTCGCGGTGGCGGCCGCGGTCGGGGCGGTGCTCATGCTCCAGCTGGACCGGGTGGCGCTGACGTCGGCGGGCTTCGAGCTGCGTGGGGCGCTGCCGGCGTTCACGCCGCTGCCCCAGTCGGTGCGGACGACGCCCGATGCGCTGCACCTGGGGGCGGTCGGGCTGGCGGTGGCGGCCGGGGCGTCGTCGTGGATCGAGTTCGCGCTGCTACGACGCCGCCTGAGTCGCGTGATCGGACGCCGGGTGGGCGCGGGAGGCGGCCACCTTGGCAGCATCGTTGGGGCCGCCGCCCTGGCCGGGCTGGTCGCGGTCGGAACCCGCTGGCTCGTCGCCGGGTCGGGCACGCTGCTGGCGGGCCCGCTCGCCCTGGTCGTCACGGGGCTCGCGTACGTCGCAGCGGCGTACCTGCTGCGGGTGCCGGAGATCCGCGACCTGACGGCCGTCACGCGACGGTGGCGGCGGGGGCGCTGATCAGTCGCGACCGCGCGCAAGCAGGTGACCACGGCGACGCGCTGGCGTCGACGCTGGAGGCGACGCGCCAGGCCCTGGCCGGGGGGGAAATCTCCTTCGAACACGCGGCGGCGGCGGCCGATGGCACCCGCCGTCAAGCCGAGCCGGACGAGGCCGAGGCGCAGCTGCTGCGCACGGCGAAGCAGGCGGACCCCCGCCGGGTCAGCCAGAAGGCCGGGCGGATGACCATGCAGGCGCGGCCCGACCAGGGCGAACTGCAGGATCGGCGCCAGTACGACCGCCGCGGGATGCTCACCCGCCGCACCCGCGACGGGATGGTGTTCTCCGAGGGGCAGTTGCACCAGCTCGCGGGCGAACGCCTGCTGGCGGCGCTGTCCCGCGACGCCCGTCCCGTCGGCGACGACGATCCGCGGACCCCTGCGCAGCGCAACGCCGACGCGTTGTGCCGCTGGGCGTCGAGGATCGTCGTCCAAGACCCACGTCTGCGCCGTCCCCATCAGGGCCGCACCGCCCCCGTCACGTGCCCGCTGAGCGGCGGCACTGACCTACGGTGACAGCGGCAGGTCCCGCAGCGCCCCGATCACCGCGCGGACGCTCGCGGCCGGGTCGTCGCCGACCACCACGACGCGGGCGACGAGGTGGTCCAGGCCGGCGGTCACGTAGCGACCCAGCGGTGCGACCGGCGAGTCGTCGGGGGTGCCGTACCAGCCGAGCTGCTGCAGCATCCCCTCGGGGACGGCCGCGACGGCGGCCTTGGGACCGCCGTCGCGGTGCGCGCGCTCGACCTCCTCCACCTCCTCCTGCAGGCCCTGCCGGCGGAGATGACGGGCGTACGCGGGCAGCCGCAGGTAGCGGTACATCTCGCGCGCGAGCGCTTCACGGGCCGCGTCGCGGTCCGCATCGATCGCGACCCGCACGTACGCGGCGAGCTCCACCAGCGCAGGAGGCCGGCCCGCACCGCTTCCTGCGGCAGCGCCGCGCACGGCAGCAGCGGCGCGGCGGATCCCGGCAGGCGAGGACCAGTTGAGCAGCACCCCGTCGGCCCACCCGCCGGCGAGCGCGAGCATCCTCGGTCCCATCGCCGCCAGGTACAGCCGAGGCGGGGGCGGCAAGGAGTCGATCGCCAGCTGGAACCGGGTGGACGACACCACCTCACCGCCATGGTCGGTGCGCTCGCCGGCGAGGATGGCGCGCAGGAGCGTCAGGGTCTCGCGGGCGGCCGCCAGCGGCTGGCGGTACGAGGCGCCGTGCCACGTCGCCATCGTGGCCGGGTGGCTCACCCCCAGTCCGAGCAGGAAACGGCCCGAAGACGCCTCCTGCAAGGTCGCCGCTGCCATCGCCAGCTGCGCAGGCGTCCGGGTCCAGACGGGGACGATCCCGACCCCCACCTCGAGCGTCGTGGTCGCGGCCGCCCACGCCTGGCACAGCATCAGCGCGTCACGGCCGCTGGCCTCGTTGGTCCACAGCGACGCCAGTCCGGCCTCCTCGACATCGCGCGCGAGGACCTGCTGCTGCGCGAGGGGAAGGTCCTCGCTGATCCCCAGCCCCAGACGCATCAGCCGATCTCCGCTCGGAACGTGCCCGCCCCCACCGTGCGTGCTCCGAGCCCCTCCACCCGGGCGGCGAGTTCCCGGTCGGAGGTCACCACGACCAGTCTCTGCGGCTCGTCGCTGTCCCGGACCAACCCCACGATACGGTCGTCGGCGGCGTCGGGGCCGCGCCGGCCAGCCACGACCGCGTGGACACCCGCACCTGCGTGCCGCGCCAGGTCGTCGGGAACCGAGCCTCCCTCGGCGACGACGGTGTAGCGGCGGCCGGTGACGTGGTGGTTGGCGGTGAGACGCTCCACCAGGGCACGCATCGCCCCCGCACGGTCGCGCCACCACCCGTCGGGGCGGGCCCCGATGACGTTCATGGCGTCGACGATCCAGCGCTCCGACACGGCTGACCTGTCACTCGCGGCGCGCGACGGTCAAGCGTCGTCCACGCTGGTGGGGTCGATCGCCCGCAGCAACTGCTCCTGGATCCAGGCGAGGTGGTCGATCACCGCCAGGGTCGGTGCCGCCGGATGGTCGACGTCGATCTCGTCGCGGTCGAGACGATCGATGCCCAACCGGGCGCCCAGGGTCAGACGTACGTCGTTGAGCACCCCCAGGACCAGCGCGGGCTCGTCGTCCACCAGGTCGACGCGCAACCGACCGCGGTGGCTGCTGCCCCGGTCGAGGATCGCCGCCAGGGCGTCCAGAGCCTCCAGCCGCTCACTCAGCAGATCGTCGAAGATCAGCCGCCGGACCTCGGTGTCGACGGTGTCGTCGTCGGGGACGCAGGTCGGGAACAGGCGGGCGACCGCCGGGTCCTCCGGGTCGGGGTCCTCCAAGAGGGCGCGCACGCCGGCCGGCAGCGACCGCAGCAGCTCGGCCTCGAAGTCCTCGAGCTCCATCCGGACACCGTCGCCCTCGGGGCGGATGCGGGTGCGGGCCACCCAGAGTCCCTCCCCCTCGACGGTCAGTGCGCACGCTGCATGGTCGCCTGCAGCCCGTGGGAGTGCAGCTGGCGGACGTGCAGCTCTGCCATCTCCCGCGGCTCGCTGGCGACCAGCGCCTTGCCCTTGTGGTGGACGTCCAGCATCAGCTTGCGCGCGACCGGCTCCGAGTAGCCGAACACCTTGCGGAAGACGTACACCACGTACGACATGAGGTTGACCGGGTCGTCCCAGACGATCACGTCCCAGGGACCCTCGGGGATGACCTCGTCGGAGGTGTCGGCTTCACGCTCTCTGACGGGCACGGTCGCCGGCGTGGACGCGCGCGGCGCAGGCAGCGGCAGCATCCTGCGAGGGTAGCGTCGGTCCCCGTCCCCAGCGGTCAGCGGCGGCGGCGCCGCTGACGACGGTCGTAGCGGGTCTGACGGTCGATCGCCTCCAGCTCGTCCCAGGTGGGCGGCGGGCCACCGGTGACCACGCGTCCCGTGGGGTTGTCCTCGGGAGCACGTTCGGCGACCCGCACGCTCGTCGCCTGGGGACCGTCGTCCCCCTGGTGGAGCTCGTACTCGACCACGTCGCCCGGGCGCAGGATGTCGACACCGTGGACCTCGGAGGAGTGCACGAAGACGTCGCGCCCTCCGTCGAGCGGCTGCACGAAGCCGAAGTTCCGCTCGTCGTCGAACACCTTCACGCGTCCCGTCGGCATTGGTTCCCTTCCGCGATGACTGGCGGAGAACCGAGCGTAGAGCGCCGAGCCGTCTGCGACGAACCTGCGTGATCGGGTGCGCGGCGGCAGCCTGACGCGGCGCCACGCCGGCAGGTCGAGCTGGGTCGCGCGGTCAGCGGCGGCGGAGGCGGGCGACCTCCTGCTCGCACTCCTCCACGAACGCGGAGGCCGCCGCGACCCGGTCGGTCAGGCGTTGCAACTCGTCGCCGACCACCGCCAAGCGGGTCCTGACGGCCCGGGCAAGCGGCGCGTCGGTGTGGGCGACGGCGCGGCGCAGCCGGGCGTCGACGTGGGCCTCCAGTGCGTCACCCTCGGCGACGAAGCGCTGCAGGCGGCGCTGGTCGTCGTGCAGGTACTCCCGGTAGCGGCGCAGCGCCGCCAGCTCCTCCTGGGCCCGAAGGAGGGTGAAGTACGCCGCTTCGGCTTCGTCGCGCCCGACGCGTCCCATCGGCTCCCGTCACGTGGGCAGCACGGGCGCAGGAGGCTAGCAACGATGCCGCCCGCGTGGCGGCGTCACACCATCGACTCCGAGCGTCGCTTCAACTCGTCGAGCCCGCTCTCGAGGATCTTCTTCGCGGCCCGCTTCTTGAGGAACCCGGGCACCGGCACGGTCAGATCGACCGCCAGGCGGTAGTGGACCCGGACCGCATCGTCCTCGGGGACCAGCCGGTACTCGCCGTCGAGCTGGCGCAGCTGCTCGCCTTGATCCAGCGACCACGTGAGCCGGTGGTCGTCGTGGTAGGTGTAGCCGAGCACGTACTCGAGCTCGAGCACCTTGGCGTCGACGCGGTACCAGACCTTGACGCCACGCCCCTGGTCGTCGGTCTCACGGATCTCGACCTCCTCGATTTGGCTCGCCCACTCGG
>DASZZX010000295.1:0-2978 GCA_036260415.1 Nitriliruptorales bacterium | reverse complement strand
GGGCCAACGGTGGCTGCGTGGCCCCGCCAGGCCGGCGCCGCGTGCTAGTGGGGATTCCCGAGGTAGGGGAAACCGGCCTGGTAGTCGTCGTGCGGGCCGACACAGTCGCTGTTGAACGCCCCATCGGCGTCACGGTCGGCGAACAGCCCGAGCGGGTCCCCACCGGTCGTGATGCGCAGCTCCAGGTCGATCACATCGTCGGCCAGCGCCCGTCCGTTCAGCGGTCCGGACGCCGCCGTGGCGGTGTCGTAGACCAGCACATCCGGCAGCAGCGCGCCTGCCAACGCGGTGGCCTGCGAGTCGCTGTACGCGCCCTCCGCGTCGAACTGCGACAGCGCCTGCAGGGCCGCCACCACGTTGTCGGTGAAGCGGGCGACGTCGTTGGACGGATGGGAGCGGTTGTACACGTTCTTGGCGTCCGGGTCGGCCTGCACGATCGGTCCGGAGCTGTTGACCACCGTGTTGATCGCGGGACGGCCCATCCGGTCGACCTGCCCCGGGTGGTCCTCCACGAACGTCGAGGCCCACACGCCGATCGTGTCGCCCAACGCGGCGTCGGGGACCTCCAAGACGATCGCCAGCGTGTTCAACGCCTCGAAGAAGTCGTTGGCGTTGCCGTCGCAGAGGCTGCGGCCGTTGTCCACCCCGTCAACCGAACCCCGGAAGGCCTCAAGGTCGAAGAAGAACGGGTCCGAACGCAGCCCCGCGAACACCTTCCCGCCGCCCTTGACCGCCAGCACCTGCCCGGTGCGACCCTTGGCTACCGGCCGGCCGGCGCGGTTGCCCCGCTGCGCCTGCTTGCCGGAAGCCAGTTTCACGAGCACGTTCTGGGTGCCGTCGCCACGTGGCTCGGAGAACGTCACCTTGTACGCCAGATCGGCGACCGCGTCGCCGTCGCGGTCCACGTTGAGCAGGTACACCACGTGGGACCCGAAGCTGGTCGGTGACAGCACACCCGCGGCCGGGTTGGTGGTCACCGCCACCACCGTGCTGGCCGCATCGGCGGCCTCGAACGCGTACACATCGTTGATGTCCGCCTGGAAGTCTCCCGACGGGGGCTGCATCCCCGGTGCGTCCAGATGGTCCGCCCCCAACACCCCCAGCGGCGCCGTCGCCACCACCAGCAACCCGACCGCCGCGGCCACCGCCAGCGCACCTGTCAACCGACCCCCGCCGGGATCGCGTTCGCCGTCCACCTGACCCTCCCTCCTTCGACCCGCGGGCTCGCCCGACGGGCGAGACGCAGCCGCGAGGCCGCTCTCGTTGTTCGAACCAGGCGACCGTACGGATCGGTCCGACTTGCCGGACAGAGGCGAGTGTCACTCAACACCCGATACGCCGGGATCGTGGGTGGCGCGAGATCACCACGGGCGTGCCACCACCGTCACCGGTGATCTGCCCGACGGCATGCATCAGCCCCCGGCTGATCGGCGACCTGCGGGAACATGCGATCCCAGCTGACCGTGACCACCGGCCCAGGTGTCCGTCCAGCTGGGCGGCGCGACGTTCGGCGGGGCTCTCGACGGCGGGGGAGCCGCGGCCGTGCGGGGCGCCGACCGGCTCACGAGCTGGGGGCGCTGCCGGGGGCCCTCGCCCTCGACCGCGCCCCGCTGGGCGTCCTGCTGGTGGTCGCCGAGGGCACCCGCCTGGCTGCGACGCTCGTCGGCGCCGGCCTTGCCCTGCTACGACTGCGGCACGTCGCCGAGCGGCTGGTGCTGCGCCCGGCCGCGCCGCCCCCGGTGGGCCGGCGGGGCGCCCGTGGTCACCGCGGGGTGCTCGTGATCGCTGGCGGTGCGCTCGTCGCGATCCGCGCGGTCGCACCGATCAGACGTCGCCCAGGTCCCAGTGGCTAGCGGGCACGCCGGGCGCGTGCGCGACCGCCCCTGGCCGCGAGCTCGGCCATGCAGTCGTCGCAGACGACCTGGGCGTACTCGTGGTGGGCCGGTGACCTCACCTCGCGGAGGCGCACGAGCCAGGCCGTGGACAGGTCGGAGGCGTCGGAGGCGCAGCGGGGACACGTCCAGCGGGTCCTGCGCGCGGCGGGATGCCGGTACGGGGCCGAGTCGACGACCAGGGCATCGTCGGAGACGTGCGGTGACGACATCGGGGCACTTTCCGCTCGCGTCGAGTGCAGGCCGTCAGACGGTGGCTCGGAGGCGGGCTGACCGGTCGCGCTGGACGTCCGCGCGCCAGGAGATGCGGTCATCGACCAGTTGGACGCCACCATGCGACGCACCCCCCATCGGGATGGAGCCCAGTCTGGCCCACAGGCGCGAGGATGGGTCGGTCGCCCGGCCTGGATCGGGGTGGATCGAATGTCCCGACCTGCGATGGGGCTTCCGACCCCGACGCGCAGCCGGCCGTCCGATGGTCCCTGGGTCAGCGGACCGTCGGGCCGCACCGCCCGCCCGTGCCACACTCGCGACCGCCCCCCCGACCGTGCCCCCGCCGACCGCTGCAGCGACGGGGTCGTGGCACGACCTCGCGCACTGGCTAGGGTGTCGCCCCGGACGCGAGCGCCGACGACCGGGTGGGGGCAGGTGCGACGTCGCCGGATGGGGCACGGGCGCGTAGTGGCGGCCGCGATGGCCGGCCTGGTCGTCCTCTCGACCGCGCCCGCCACGGCTGATCCTGACGAGGTCGCCCAGGCAGAACGTCGTCTCGCGGACGCTGAGCGGGATGCCCAGCGGGCGGAGGCGCGGCTCGAGCAGCTCACCCGGGAGTTCGAGCTCGCCGTGGAGGCGTACAACGAGGCCAGCGAACGGCTCGCCGCCGTCCAGCGGCAGATGGCGGCACTACTCGGCGAGCTGCAGGAGCTCGAGCAACGGCTGAACGACCGTCAGGCTGTCGCCGACCGCCTGGCCCGGCGGCTGTACCGCGACGGTGTGTCGTTACCGCTCGACGCGGTCATGGGAGCCGACACCGCCGCCGAGGCGCAGCGCGGGCTGTTCTACCTGCGGTCGGCGGCACGGGCGCAG
>DASZZX010000294.1:0-21937 GCA_036260415.1 Nitriliruptorales bacterium | reverse complement strand
GCACCTGCTCAGCGCCCGCGGCTTCGCCCGCTACGTGATCGAAGGCGCCGACGGCGACGACCGCCTCGCGACCCGCGGCGACGCCGGGACGCGGACGGACTGGCGCGGCGGTGCCGGCCGGGACGTCCTCGCCCTCGCCGGGACCGGCACGAGCCCGGTCACGGTCGATCTCGCCACCGGCGGCGTGCAGCAAGCCGGCTTCGCCCCGCTCGCCACGACCGACGTCGAAGCGCTCGACGTCAGCGCGGGCGGCAGCAGCCTCACCGTTCGCGGCGGCGACGGAGACCAGACGCTGCGCTACATCCCGACCGGGGCGAACGCCGGCACGGTCACCGCGGACGGTGAGCCGCGGACGCTGTCGGCCAGCGACGTCGCCCAGGTCTTCACGATCGACCCGCTAGGCGGCAACGACACCGTCGTCGTGGTCGGCACCCCCGCCGCCGACACCATCGCGATCACCCGGGGGCCCGCGCTCACCGTGCAGATCAGTGCCAGCCTCCCGGCACGGATCACGGCGGCGACAGAAGCCGCCAGCGTGCACGGCGGCGCTGGCGAGGACCGCTTCTTCGTGTCCGGCTCGGGAGGCCCTGCCTCCTTCACCGTATACGGGGGCAACGACCCGGCCGCCGACCGGCTCGACGTCACCCCGCAGGTCACCGACGCCGCGGTCCGCCTCCAGCCCGGCGGCTCCGGCGGCCGCGTCGAGCCCACAGGCCCGGCGATCGGGTTCACCGACCTCGAGGCGATCAGCCTCGAGGGTGACTCGACCGGCGCGCTGACCGTGCACGCCTCCTCTGGGGAGGACGTCATCACCCAGGTCGGCAACGCGGTCACCGTCGACGCCGGCGCGCACATCGCGTTCACCGGCTTCCCCACCCTGGCTGTCGATGCCGGCAGCGGCAACGACCAGGTGCACGCCACCCCCAAGACGACGACGGGGGTCACCCGCATCGCCGTGGCCGGCGGCGAGGCGTCCGACAGCGTCACGGTCAACGGCACGACGTTGGGCGAGAGCCTGACCTACCGGCCGACCGGGGTGGCCGCTGCCGACGTTGTCGTCGCCGGGGCGCCACCCGTCGCGCTGTCGTCGACGGAGGCGGCCGTCCTCGACGGGCGTACCTCACTGCCGTCGGCTGACACCCTCGTCGTGAACTCTACCCCCATCACCGGCACGCTCGTGCTGGAGCCGGGCACGACCGCCGACAGCGGCGCACTGCGCTTCGCCGACGGTGCCGGCGCTGCAACCGCCACCCCGCCCCTGACCTTCGGTGGTCTCGGCGCCGGGGCGATCCGCCTCACCGACGACGGTGGACGCCTCGACGCGTTCACCTACCGCGGGCTGTCCGGCAGCGACGTGTTCTCGGTCGACGGCCCCGGGACGGTCCGCCTGAACAGCCAGGTGCCGGTGCACACGCCGGCGGTGCACACCCTGCGCCTCGACGGCTTCGACGGCTCGGACACGTTCAACGTGCCGGTCGACCACCCCTTCCCGGGGGTGGGCGGCGCGGCGGGGGTCGTCACCGACGGCGCCGGACCCGACAGCGGCGACGTGCTGCGCGTGGCCGCCGGTGCCCGGGCCACCACCGCGGACCTCGGGGCGGCCACCGTATCCGCCCCCGGCTTCGCCTCCATTCGCCACAACGGCGTCGAGCGGGTCCACGTCGACGCACCGGCGGACACGAAGGTGCTCGGCGGGTCCGGGCCGGACGTGCTGCGCTACACCCCGACCGGGGAGGCCGCCGGCATCGTCACGCGTGATGGTGACCCGGCGGAGCTGCGGCTGGCCGGCGTGGGCGGCAGGCTCACGACCGACGGGGCGGACGGCGCCGATCGCATCGTCGTGCACGGCCGCTCCGCCGACGACTCGGTCGGGATCACCCGCGGCGACCCGACCATCGTGAAGGTTGCGACGTTGCTGCCGCTGTCGCTGCCCGCCGCCACCGAGGCGCTGGAGGTCCTCGGCGGCGACGGCGCCGACACGACCACGCTGACCGGCACGGGCGGGCCCGCCGCCCTCACCGTCGCCGGGGGCGCCCCGACCGGCGCCGGGGACCGGCTCGTGCTCGTCAGCCCATCGGCGACGGTCACCTACGACGTCTCCCCGACGAACGGGCTGGTGCAGACCCCCGGCGGGGCGGTGGGGTTCGCCGAAACCGAGACGCTCGACGTCGACGGCGACGGCACGGGAGCGCTGACCGTGCGTGGCACGAACGACGCCGACACGGTGACGCTCGGCAACGCCGTCCCTCCCCAGGTCCGCGTCAACGGCGGCGCCGTCGTCGAGCACCACGGCTACCCGAGTCTCACCGTCGACGGACGCGGCGGCCACGACGCCTTCAGCCTGTCGTACCTCGCCCTCGGCGACCCCACCCTCGTCGAGGTGCTCGGCGGCGACCCGGCGACGACCGACGAGCTCGTCGTCGAGGACGTGCCCGGGGTCACCCGTAGCCTGCGGGTGGAGCCGACCGCGGCCGACGCCGGCCTCGTCACCCTGCTCGGGCACCAGACGGCGGTGAACTTCACCGCCACCGAGTCGGTCCTGCTCGACGGCCGGCTCGGCGACGACGAGCTGCGCGTGGTCACCCCGAGCGGCGTCCAGCGCGCCGTCGTCACCCCCGGCGCCACCGACGACAGCGGCGAGGTGCGGGTCGAGGCGCTCGTGCCGGTGCGGTTCCAGCGACTCGGGCAGGGCAGCGTGCGGCTCGTCGACGCCGATGGCGGGCGGGTCGACAACGCGACGTACGGCGCCGGTGCGGCCAGCGACCTCTTCGACGTCGCGGCCGGCACCGGCACGGTGCGGCTGAATAGTCGCGTGCCGTTCGTGCCCGACAGCGTGGCGGCCCTCACCCTCAACGGGTTCGACGGCGACGACGCCTTCACGCTGACCGGCCCACTGCCGTTCACGACGCTGCGCACCGACGGCAGCGGCCCCGACCGGGCCGACAAACTGACGATGATCGGGGCGACGGGACCGGTCACCGTCAACCTCGGCGCGGCGGATCTTACCGGGTACGGCGGCACGGTCTTCTTCCCCGGGGTCGAGCACCTCTCGACCGACGTCGCCGGTCAGAGCCTCACGGAGATCGGCACACCGGTCGATGATGCGCTGTGCTACGACCCGCTCGGCATGCGTGACGGCCGGGCGTACGTCACCGGGTCGCCGGGCGGCGGCGGCACGTCGACGACCTGCGCCATCGACCAGCGCGGCAGCAACACCCTGCACACCTTCACCGACGTCGCCGAGCTCGTGCTCGACCCCGCCGCCGGCACCGACGAGGTCATCGTGAACGGCACCGTCGACGGCGACCTCGTCACGTTGCACCTCACCACACCCCTCGCCGAGGTCACCGTGCATCCGAACCCGTCCGACCCGCTGGCCTTCCGCCTCGTCGCCCGCGTCGTCGTCGCGACGACCGAGAAGCTCGTCGCAGCCACGGACAACGGCTCGGACATCCTCGACGTCACTGCGTACGACAACGCCGCCCCGGTCGTGTTCGTCGACGCCGAAGACCCCGACACCCGCCGCTTCGGGGACGAACTGCGCGTTCGGGACGGCACCGGCCGGGCGCACATGTCCGATGTCGGCAGCACGGTGAAAGGCTCCGGCACCGTGTTCGTCGAGTACAGGCGGGTCGGTGGCGCCCTCGTGCGCATCGACTACGCCCGCATGGAGGGTGTCACCCTCTACCGGGACTCGAAGACCGGCTGACTTCCATCATCTGGGGTCTTCCCCACTGAAGTGGGTCACGCCGCGATGGTGAGGTTGTAGGGCCTGATTGTCGTGGTGGTGGGGACCCTACGCGGTTGGCCGGCGTGGAGGAGATGTGGGCGCGGTCGTTGCCGCAGTTGCGGAAGCCGCGGGCCGCTCGTCGGATCGACTTGATCTTGACGTTCGCGCTCTCCGTCGGCGCGTTCGAGGCGCGGGTGTCGAAGAAGGCGAGCAGCTGATCCTGCCAAGTGTCGAGCGTGCGCGCGAGCCGGGTGACCTCGTCGACCTCGGCGGTGGCGGCCCACTGGTAGAAGGTCACGAGCCGGCGGTGGGCGGTGTGCGGTCGGGCGCTTGGTAGACGCGTCGGAGCAGGTCGACCGCGACCCAGGCTGCACCCACCTCGTCGTCGGTGTCCGCCTCGCCGAGCCGCTCGAAGATGCGCTCGACGGTCGCAGGGTCCAGCCGTTGCTGTGCGACCCGCAGGACCCGGCGAAGCCCGAACAGCGGGTCGTGCTTGTGGCCGCGTGGCCGTGGATCTGCTGCTGCCGTCGACGGCGGACCTCGTCCAGGGCTTGGAGCCCGAGCCGGATCAAGGGACACGTCCGCGACCACGACCGCACCCTCGCGGGTGTCGGCGGCGGACTTGAACCCCGAGAACAGATCGCACGCCACGACCTCAGCGTCAGGCGCAAGGTCGACCACCAGACGCGTCGCAGCGGCCCGATCGCGGCCCTGGACGACCGCGACGACCAGCGACGTGTCGAGGCACACCAGCGCGGTCAGCAACTGCCGGCGCCGGGTCGCCAGCCGGCCGGTGGTCATCACCGTCGCGTCGATCCCGACCCGTGTCGGCGAGAGCTTGGCGACGAGCTCGGCCGCTGCGACCACGGCGCGCATGACAGTGTTCCAGCCGACACCCAAGGACTTGCGGATGGTGTCGATCGGGATGTTGTCCTCCGACATCGCCACCGCCGCCCGAGACCACACCGCCCCGGGCGCGATCGACGCCGTTCGCTCCGCGAAGGGCGCAGCCCTCGACACACGCCACAGCCGCTTGCGCCACCGCAGTCTCGTCGCCCGTCCAGCGACGGGCAGGTGCGCACCGTGTGGGTACGCCGGTCGTGCACTCGATGCAGCTCGATGGACCCCCACCGTGGGCACGGCTGCACGTCGCGAAACAGCTCGACTTCGACGACGAGCTCGCCGTCAACGTCGATGTGTGCGTCGCTCAGGATGAACTCGGCCAGTGCAAGCAACAGCCCGCTCCACCCTCGACAGGGCTGGCTTGGCACATGCGTACGGCCTCGACCGCTCGGTTGGGTTAGACACCTCGAGCATCGAGACCGCACGCGTCCCCACCAAGCATCCGCGACCGGGGTGTCCGCGGTTCGTGCGAGCTCGTGCGGGTCACCCAGCCCGGTGAGAGGGTGGCGATCGCCCCCCTCCCTGCCCCGGGCAAGGCGGAGCACCTCGCCGACGTCATGGCGGCGGTGCAGGCGACCGTCCCCGGCGCGATCCGGTTCCCCGCCGTCCCACAGCCGTTCCACGCGGTCGACCCGAGCGGCTCCGCCACGAGATGACCCGGGCCGGACTCGTCGACGTGCAGGTCGAGGTGGACACCTGGGAGATGGCGTTCGACTCGGCGAGGCACCTCTGGGACGCGGTGACCAGCGGCAACGCACTGGAGGCGCGACTGACCGCCGGTCTCACCCCCAGCAGGTGACGGCTGTGCAGCAGGTGCTGGACGGCATGCTCCGCGAGCGATCGGGCGGACGCCCCGGCGCCGTGCTGCACGCCGAGGTCACCATCGGGACCAGCACGAAGGGACCAGGCCGGCGCGAGCGGCCACACCCGACGTGACGACCTCGACGTCCCGACGCGCAGGTCGGTAGCGCCGGCGGAGGATCGTGGAGGGTTCGGCCGGCATCCCCGGCCGACCGCTCCCCGATCCGTGCCCGACGGCCGCTAGTGCGCTGGACCGTTCGCATCGGATCGCTGCGACGCACGATCGGAGAGCGCCCCGGCGCGTTCCGCTCCGACCAGGTTGCCCTTCGCGGTGTAGAGGTCGACCGCCCGCTGCGTGATGGATCGCGCCTCCTGCACGCGGCCGGCAGCGGCCACGACCTCCGCCAGTCGCAGGTGGAGCTGCGCGCGCAGGTCGAGCATGTCGGCGGGGACGGCGTCCAGCGCCCCGCGGATCAGGGCCTCGGCACCCGCGAGGTCCCCGGCGTCCAGCCTGATGCGAGCGACCGCCGCCCGGGTGAGCGCCCGCGCGGTGACGCTCTCGCTGGGCGCCTGCTCCTCGGCCAGGTCCGCCAGCCTCCGCGCCTCCACGGTCTCCCCCAGGTCGGCGAGAAGGAGCGACAGCTGCGCCGCGATCTGGCTGGCGTCGTCCCGCTCGGTGACCCGCAGCGCGACGTCCAGCGCCTCGCGCAGGACACCGACCGCGGCTCGCGCCTCCCCGGCCAACAGCTCGATGCCGGCCTGCTGCTGGGCGATGAACGTCAGCGGACGGGGGAGGCGGATGCGTTCCCGCAGCAGCTCGCGGGCCCGGTGCACGAGCCGTCGTCCCTCGTCGATCGCCCCGAGCATCGCCCGGAAGTGGCCCAGCGCGGCCAGCACCCCGAGGTGGGTGAGCCCGCCGACGTCGAGGACGTCCTCGCAGGCCGCGATGCACGCGGGGACCGGCGTCGGGCCGGCCAGCATCGCGAACACCACCCACCAGGGTGCCCCGAGCCGCTCGCGGCGGTCGCGCGTCTCGCGGGCACGCTCGACGCCGCGCCAGGCGACCTCCTCCAGCTCCGCCATGCGTCCAGCGGTCAGGTGGACCCGAGCCAGCACGTAGTGGGCCTGCGACACGCCGACCGCGTCCCCCGCCCGACGGAACGCCGCCAGCGCCTCCTCGACCTCCCGCTGGATGGTCGCCAGCGGGATCGGGTCCGGGCCGGTGATCAGCCGGAAGCGGAGCCGCTCCAGCCGCACGCTGCGCAGCGCCGCCTCGTCGCCGTCCCGCTCGGCCAGCTCCAGCCGCTCGGCGAACGCCTCCTCGGCGTCGCCCGGCCGCCCCATGACCGGGTAGGCCTCGGTCAGGCGGCGCAGCACCGCGGGCCGGTCGGGGTGCTCGCGCGGCAACAGCCGCCGGGCGCGGGACAGCAGGTCCTCCGCCGCCGGCACGTCGAAGCGGTCGTAGGCGCGCAGCCCGGCGGCAGCGAGCAGCTCCCCGGCGCGCACCGCCAGCGCCGCGGTCCCCGCATCGGACCGTCCGAGCTCCCGCCGGTGCAGGACGGCCTGCTCGAGGTGGTGGCCCACCAGCTCCTCGACCTCGGCCCGGCCGGCCGCACCGCCGGCGCCGCCCGTGACGTCCAGCCAGTCCGCGAGACGCTCGTGCAGCTCGGCCCGCGTCCCGCGGGTGAGGCTGCGGTAGGCGGCCTGCTGGATCAGCACGTGCCCGAAGTCGAACCCGCGGCGACCATCCGCCTGGGGCCAGGGGCGGATGAGCTCCTTCCCGCTCAGCGCGGCCAGGTGCCGGTCGAGGTAGGGGCGTACCCCGTCGGGCACCAGGGTCGCCAGCGCGTCGAGCGGGACGTCGACCCCGATCACCGACGCGCAGCGCAGCAGGTCGCGCTCGGCCGGTCCCAGCCGGTCGAGCCGGGCGGTGAGCAGCGCCTGGACCGTCGGGGGGATGGTCAGCTCCTGGTCCTCGCGCAGCGCGGCGAGGAGCTGTTCGAGGAACAACGGGTTGCCCTGCCCCATGGCCAGGACCTGCCCCATCGTCTCGGGGGCGAGCAGCCGGCCTGCCAGCCGGGCGGTGACCAGCTGGCGGCTCTCCGGCGCCGGCAGGGGCCCGAGCTGGACGGTCGCCGCCGCGGCCAGGCCCGACGCCCACCGCGGCCGCTGCTCGAGCAGCTCCGGTCGGGCCAGGCACACCAGCAGCACGGGCCCCTGCACCTCGTCGGCGAGGTACTCGACGAGGTCGAGCAGGGTGGGCTGGGCCCAGTGCGCGTCCTCGACCACCACCACCAGCGGGTGGTCGTGGGAGATCCGTTCGAGGAGCCGTCGGACGGCGGCGAACAGCTCGGCGGGGCGCTGCACCGGCTCGTCGCTGAGCCCCACCGCCGCCGCGATCAGGGCGGCGTCCGGGTCCTCCCCCGCCGCCCCGGGCACGGTGACATCCCCGCTGTCGGCCCCGCCCGCCAGGTCCCGCGCGATCTCGCGGAGCGGCCGGAATGTGGTGGCCCGCCCGTACGCACGGCACCGACCTACGGCCACGCGCACGTCGTCCGGGAGCTGCGCCACGAAGGCGCGGGCCAGCCGGGACTTGCCGATGCCCGCGTCGCCCAGCACGGTGACCAGCCGCGCCCGGCCTTCGTGGATCGCGCGGTCGCGGGCGTCGATCAGCCCCGCCAACTCGGGCTCGCGTCCCACGAGCGGCGTGTCGTTCGGGGCGAGCCCGACAGGGGGCGCGACCACGTCGACGAGACGCCACGCGGCTGGCGTGCCGGCCGGGCCGGCGACCGGTTCGAGCAGCGCGACCGGCTGCACCAGGCGACGGGTCGCCTCGTCCAGGAGCACCTCGCCCTCGTCGGCGAGCTGCTGCAGCCGCGAGGCCAGCGTGACCGGCGGACCCGAGCTGGCCGCCGCCCCCGCGGCGGGGTCGACCACCACCTCCCCCGAGCTGATGCCCAGGCGTGCGGACAGCCGCAGCCCGGACCCCGAGGCCGCCTCCCCGTTGAGGCGCGCCAGGTCCCGGCGGATCTCGGCCGCAGCCCGCAGCGCGCGGCCGGCGTCGTCCTCGTGGGCCACCGGCAGGCCGAACACCGCGACCACGGTGTCGCCGACGACCCCCTGCACCGCGCCGCCGTGGGCTCCCAGGGCGGCCCGGACCGCCTCGTGCGCCCGGCCGACCACGGGCCGGGCGACCTCCGGATCGCCTCCTCCCGCGGAGGCGGCGGGCGACACGTCCACGACGACGACCGTGACGTTCCGACGGTCGACCCCCAGCCACGGGCCGGTCGCCACGTCCGGCCGTGAGCCGACCGTCACGGGGGCGTCGAGGGAGGGATCGTGGTCCAGGATGGCCCGGTCCAGCGCGCGCAGGCGCGGGCCCGGCTCGACCCCGAGCTCCTCGACGAGGTAACGGCGGGCGTCGCGGTAGACCTCGAGGGCCCGGGTCTGACGCCCGCAGCGGTACAGCGCCACCATGAGGTGGCCGCGCAGGTCCTCGCGCAGCGGGTGCTCGGCGACGAGCTCCCCCACTTCGGCCACGACCTCGGCGTGCCGTCCCAGCTCGAGGTCGGCGCCGATCCGCGCCTCCAGGGCGACCGCCCGCAGCTCCTCCAGCGCCGCGATCGGGGTCTGGGCGAACGGCTCGTAGGCGAAGTCGGCCAGCGCGGGACCCCGCCACAGGGCCAGGGCCTGGCGCAGCTCGTCCGCCCGCTCGACGGCGAACGCCGCCAGCGCCCGTTCCACCAGCCGCCGGAACCGGGCGGCGTCCACCTGCTCCGGCCCGACCGCGAGCACGTAGCCAGCGAGGTGGGTCACGATGATCGCCGGCTCGTCGCCCGCTCCGCGGTCGGGTTCGAGCCGCTTGCGCAGCGTCGAGATGTGTCCCTGCAGCGCGGTGGCGGCGGTGGGCGGCGGGTGCTCGCCCCACAGCGCGTCGATCAGCCGGTCGGTGGCCTGGACCTCGCCGGGACGCAGGGCGAGCAGCGCGAGTAGCGACCGGGCACGACCGCGGGGCAGCGCGACGGGGCGGTCGCCGTCCACCACCTCCAGGGGTCCCAGCAGCCGGAACTCCACGGGGACGGCCTCCCGACCAGGTGCCTCACGCCCGCGCTGCCGTTAGCGGACCGTTAGCGGCCGGCCGCAGCCTCGTGCCGCAACCCGACCGAGGAGGCGACCATGAGCACACCGCTCGTCTACATCTTCAGCGTGCGGCTGCAGGACGGCAAGCTCGCGGACTACCGGCAGTACGCCCGCGAGCACGCCGCCTTCGCCGAGCGCGTGCACCCCGACATCCTGGCGTTCCACCTGTACCTCAGCGAGGACCAGACCCGGGTCTCTGCCGTGCAGGTGCACCCGGACCCGGACTCGATGGACCTCTGGATGAAGGCCGTGGTCGCCGAGCACGGCCTGAAGGCCTACGACTACCTCGAACGCGGCACCGAGCGGTCGCTGGGGTTCGGGACACTCGACCAGGCCACCCTGAAGGGGATCCGCGAGTTCGGGGTCCCGCTCGACCTCAACCCGGAGCACCTGGCCGGGTTCACCCGGCTCAGGGCAGGCTGACCGCGTCGTCGCCATAGGACCGCCCCGAGGAGGGAGCCGTGGGCGAGCCGTTCATCTTCATCAACACCTACGCGATCGAGCCGGACCGGCGCGACGAGTACCTGGAGCGGTTCCGACGGACCGCGCAGATGGTGCAGGCCAACAACCCCCGGGTGCTGTACTTCGCCTGTCACCTCAGCGAGGACGGCTCCCGGGCGTCTACCGTCCAGGTCCATGCCGACGCCGACAGCATGGCGTTGCACATGCAGCAGGCCGCCCGGCACATCGAGGCCGCGCGGGAGATCCTGGACTTCTCCACCATGTCCATGCAGATCCTCGGGTCGCCGACGGAAGCGGTCCTCGAGGGCATCCGGCGGACCTCCGCGCCGGGTGCGACCGTGACGGTCATGCCCGCCGCCGTGGCGTTCGACCGCTTCCCGGAGGTGTGAGGGCTGCCGGCGGCCGGGGGGGCCGGTCGCAGGTCGCCCCCCGGGAGATCGTGGAGGTCCGGCCGAAATACCGGCCGGACCCTCCCCGATCCGTGGCTAGCCGGGTCAGCGGCGGATGGGCACGCCGGGGAGGCCGTGGAACCCGCGCGGATCCGCGGTGACCACCGACCAGCCGTCGGTCGCCGCGGTCGCCGCGATGATCAGATCGTAGGCGCCCCGTAGACGTCCGGCGCGCTGCACGTGGGCGAGCAGGACCGCATGCGCGACGGCGACACGGCGGTGGCAGGCGACGATGGGGACCTCGGATGCGACCGCGTCGACGAAGCGCTGGCGCCGAGTCCGTTGGCGGCCACGGGCCATCTCCACGCCGTGGAGCAGCTCCGCGTAGGTCACCGCCGCGATCGCCACCGCATCGCGGTCCCCGATCAGTTCATCCAGCGCGACCCGGTCACGTTCGGCGTCGGTGAGGACCGGCGCATCGAGGATCAGGTCCGACGGGGCTGGTCCTCGAGCAGGTCCCGCATGCTGTCGAGGTCCTCGCGCCAGCGCGGGTCGGGGACGTGCTCGCGGAAGAGCGACTTCAGGCGGGCGCCGCTGCAGCGGGCCACGGGCGACAGCTGCGCGACGGGTGCACCGTGTCGGACGATCACGTAGGTGGTGCCGTCGTGCTCGACGGTGTCGAGGAGCCGGCTGAAGTTCCGAGATGCCTCGGTCGCGCTGATATCAGGCACCGCGTCATTATCTGATAACGGACCGAGGGCGTGGTCCGTCCCGGGGGATGGGGGAGGGTCCGGCCGATATCTCGGCCGAACGCTGCCCGATCCGGGGGTGCTGGGCGAAGATGCGCGCTCCACTCGACGAGGGGAGAGCTCGATGTCGGTGTCGATCCGGTTGCGCGATGCGATGAACGCGCACGACCTGGGAGCGTTCCTCGACTGCTTCCACGAGGACAACCGGAGCGAGCAGCCGGTCCATCCCGGTCGCGGGTTCGGTGGTCGCGAGCAGGTCCGCACGAACTGGTCGACGATCTTCGCCGGGGTACCCGACTTCTCCGCCGACCTACGGAGTCACTGCCAGGGAGAGGGCCAGAAGAGGTCCGAGAGGCGCTGGACCGGCACACGCCCGAACGGCGAGCCCCTGGACATCGCAGGGGTGATCGTCGCCGGGGTACAGGACGACCGCATCACCTGGGACCGCCTCTACATCGAACCGGTGAAGGCTGTCCACGAGGACATCGACGCAGCCGTACGCAGAATGGCGGGTCGTCCGGCCGAGACTGACTGAACCCTCCGAGCCCTCCGGCCGCGGCCAACACGGTCCCGATGACCCTCGACACCGGGAAGGGGCCGGGTGCGGATGGGTTGCGGGGCCGCTGTCGATCCGGGGCGATCCCATGTGTCGTTAGGGTGCGGCGGGAGGTGCCCGCCCGGACAGGAGCACACCATGGCGCAGTACCTGCTGTCCGCGCACAGCGTCGAGGGTCAGGTCCGCCAGCCCATGACCGAGGAGCAGGTGGCGGAGGTGACCCGAAAGGTCCTCGAGATGGAGGCGGAGATGAGATCGACCGGGGTGTGGGTCTTCGCCGGTCGCCTGCACCCACCGGAGACGGCGACCGTGGTGCGCGTCTCCGACGGTGACGTGTTCACCACCGACGGGCCCTTCGCCGAGTCGAAGGAGCACCTCGGCGGCTTCTACGTCATCGACGTCGAGGACCTCGACGAGGCCCTCCAGTGGGCCAGGCGGACCGCCGAGACCGTCAACACCCCCATCGAGGTCCGCCCGTTCGCCGACTACCCGGAGGGGTGAGCGCGGCGGGCGATCCGCGGCCGGCCGCGGTCGACGCGGCGCGGATCGGCCGGATCTTCCGCGAGGAGTCCGGCCGGTCCGTGGCCACGCTGACCCGCATATTCCGCGACCTCGACCTCGCCGAGGAAGCGGTGCAGGAGGCGTTCGTGGTCGCCCTCGACACGTGGCCCCAGCGGGGCCTGCCCACCAACCCCGGCGCGTGGATCACCACCACCGCCCGCAACCGCGCGATCAACCGCCTCCGACGGCACACCCGAGGACGCCAGCTGCTGGCCGAGGTCGCGGTCCTCACCCCCGACCAGCCCGCGACCGCACCGGAGGTGGGCGCCGTGCGCGACGACCTGCTGCGCCTGCTGTTCACCTGCTGCCACCCGGCGCTGGCGCCCGAGGCCCAGGTGGCGCTGACCCTGCGGCTCCTGGGGGGGCTGACCACCGAGGAGGTCGCGCGGGCCTTCCTCGTGAGTGGTCCCACGATGGCGCAGCGTCTGGTCCGCGCCAAGCGCAAGATCACGGCGGCGCGGATCCCCTACCGGGTCCCCGAGGAGCACGACCTGCCGGATCGGCTCCGGTCGGTCCTGGCGGTGATCTACCTCATCTACAACGCCGGGCTGTCGAGCCCCGCCGGTGACGAGCTGCGACCCCAGGCCATCCGGCTCGCCCGCACCCTGACCGAGCTGATGCCCGACGAACCGGAGGCCGCCGGGCTGCTCGCCCTGCTGCTGCTGACCGACGCGCGCGCCCCCGCCCGCACCGACGCCGACGGGACGCTGGTCGTCCTCGGGGCGCAGGACCGCACCCGCTGGGACCAGGCGAAGATCGCCGAAGGGCACGCCATCGTGCGTCGCTGCCTGCGCCGCGACCAGCCCGGCCCCTACCAGCTGCAGGCTGCGATCAACGCCGTCCACACCGACGCCCGGACCGCTGCGGAGACCGACTGGGCGCAGATCGTCGCGCTGTACGACCGGCTACTCGCGCTGGCCCCCACCCCGGTTGTCGCGCTCAACCGCGCGATCGCCGTCGGCGAGGTCGACGGACCCGCCGCGGCGCTCGCGATCGTCGACCAGCTCGACCTCGACGGCTACGCCCCCTACCACGCCACGCGCGCGGACCTCCTGGCCAGGGTGAAACGCCACGACGAAGCCCGCGAGCAGTACGACCGCGCCGCCGCGCTCGCCCCGACCGCCGCGGAGCGGGAGTTCCTGTCCCGGGGTGGGCGCCACGGCGCCTGAACGGACCAGCACCGTCACACGCCACGTGTCACAACCAGGCCACGACCGGTGTCTCCATGTCGACGTCAGCGGCGACAGGAGAAGACGTGGCCAGCGACACCCGGATCCCCCAGGCCGAGATCACCGGCATCTTCGGCGCGGTGGCCAAGAGGCTCAGCAAGAAGATGCTCGGCGAGGTGCCCGAGCCCCTCGGGGTGATGTGGCACAACCAACCGGTCCTCAAGGCCTTCTTCGCGTTCTTCGGCAAGGCCGAGAAGTGGGATGCGTGCGACCGCCAGCTGAAGTCGTTCGCGCACATGGCCGCCGTGTCGCTGGTGGGCTGCAGCTTCTGCCTCGACCTCGCCTACTTCCAGGCCCACAACGAGGACCTCGACGTGGCCAACGCCCGCGAGGTGCCGCGGTGGCGGGAGTCCGACGCCTTCACGTCGCTCGAGCGCGACGTGATGGAGTACGCCGAGGCGATGAGCCAGACGCCCCCCACGGTGACCGACGAGCTGTCCGCACGGTTGCTGGAGCAGCCCACGACGCGCCTGCGCTGATCGAGCTGACCGCGTTCATCGCTGCGGCGAACATGGTGAGCCGCAACAACGTCCCGCTCGGCATCCAGGCGCAGGGTTCGCGGCCGCCTGCGGGCTGCAGCCGCTCGCGACCCCGTCGGCCCACCCAGTGTCGCCAGCATGAGCCACGACCCGTTCGTCACCCACCGCAGCCTGCTGTTCACGGTCGCCTACGAGATGCTCGGCTCCGCCGCCGACGCCGAGGACGTGGTGCAGGCGACCTGGCTGCGGTGGGCCGACGTCGACCAGGCCGAGGTGCGCGACCCTTCGGGCGTACCTGGTCCGGATGGTCACCCGGCAGGCGCTCAACCGGCTCCGCACCCTGAGCAGGCGCCGCGAGGAGCACGTCGGGCCGTGGCTCCCGGAGCCGCTGCTGACCAGCCCCGACGTGGCCGCGGACGTCGAGCTCGCCGAGAGCGTCTCGATCGCGATGTTCACGGTCCTGGAGACGCTCGGCCGGCGGAGCGCGCGGCGTTCGTGCTGCGGGACGTCTTCGACACCCCGTACGACGAGATCGCCGCGGCACTCGACAAGTCCCCGTCGGCGGTGCGTCAGATCGCACATCGGGGCCCGGGGGCACGTCGCCGCCCGACGGCCGCGGATGGAGGTCAGCACGACCGAACACGAGCCGTCGTGGAGCGGTTCCTGGCCGCGATCAACACCGGTGACGTGCGGTCTGCTCGACGTGCTCGCACCCGACGTGGTGGCGGTCGCCGACGGCGGGGGCCTCGCGGCCGCGATCCGGCGCCCGGTCGCCGGTGCCGACCGGGTGGCCCGGCTGTTGGTCGGCCTCATGGCGGTCGCACCTGGAGCCTTCACCCACTACCGTGGGGGAAGACTGGGATTGATGAGCCGCCAGCGGTACGAGGGACCGCCGATACCCGGCAACTCGTCGACGCGTTGGAGACCACCACGACGGTGGCGGCTTCGGTCGCGTGCTGACCTAGGGATGATCCAGTCCACAGAAGTGCGGAGATCGGGGCCGTGCGCCGCCTGATCGTCGCGTCGACGACCGCGGCGACGCGCCAGGTCGTCCGGCAGGATCAGGCTCTCAGCTGCTCCTCCGCTTGCTCGCCGTAGACCTCGAGCCGGCGGGCCAGCCCCTCTCCCACGTAGGCGTCCACGACACCGAAGTTGTCGACCACCAGGCTGGCCCGGGCCGACAGGCGCACGAACTCGTCCTCCGACCGGACCGCGTCGAGCTCGCTGCGGGTGCCGCGGAGCAGGACGAAGCCGCTCAGGTCGCCACCGTGGGGCTCGAGCAGGACGATCTCGAAGCTATCCAGTCGACCCTCCTCCTGGAGCCGGCCACAGAAGCCCGCGACCTGCTCCAAGAGCTGAAGGGCCTGACGCTCCCGGGCTCTGGCCGTCTGGCCCCATCCCACGAAGATCGCCGCATCCGCCATCACGTCCCTCCTCGAGCGCTTGCCACACTGTACGCCGCCACGCGCGGTGCCTGGCTTCCATCGCGGACCATCCGAGGTGTGGTCACGCCCGCAGGCTGCGCCCGACGGTGCCCACGACTCCCCCGTCACGGTGGGCGATGGCCGCCACCGACTCCTCGAAGCGACGGGCCTATCCCAGCCTCGGACGGAGTCGCGGTGCCGTGCGCGAGTCTCCGTCGGTCGTCCCCCGCTGCCGTCGACGTCACCCTGCGACCAGCCCGGGATCGCAGTCTCGGCGAGCACGCGCATGCCGGCGCTTTCCACTCGCCATGACCTCACGGCGGTGACAGCATGAGATCCGGAGGTCTGCCACGAGTCGCGCGGACGTCGCAAGCGTGCGTGCGGCTGGCTGCCGTGCACCACGCCGGCGATCCGAGCGAGCTGCGTCCTCCAGGTCAGGACCGCGGTTACGCGACAGACGGAGCCCCCATTGGAAGTGGTGAGCGTCGCACCCACGGATGCCGTGGCCTTCCGGGTGGCCGGTCACGGACTGGACGAGCGGCGCTCTCCTCGAAGCTCACTCGCCGCCGCAGCCCGCATCGCGCTGCCCGACTACCCGAAGGGAGCGGCGCTGCGGGCTCTTGCGGCCCGACGGGCCGGGGTGCACGTCGGTTCTCTGGACGAGGCCCTGGCTCGGGGCACGCTGGTTCGGGCACCGTCCCTGCGTGGCACCACACACGTGTTCGCTGCCTCCGATGCCGCCCTCTACACGGTGGCGGTCCTGCCCACCCCGGGCGACGAGCACGCAGCCCGGGCCGCGATGGGATCGGCGTGGCCACCGTTCGAAGCGCTCGGCATCGCAGCTGTCGACGTCATCGACCGGGTCACCAGAGCGATCGTGGACGTAGTGGACGACGGCCGCCCTCGTTCCAAGGGCGCCATCAGCGAGGCGCTCCACAGCCGCCTTCCCGAGGCATGGGAACCCTGGTGCCAGCGATGTGGCGTCCACCACGTCCCGGATCCGTTGTTCCGCCTGGCGGTGATCGCCGCCGGCCTGCGCTTCACCGGCGCGGGGCACGACAGCAGCGAGTTGGTCGCCGCGTCCAGACCCGACCCCGCCGAGCATCCCACGGCTCGCGCTGAACTGGTCCGGCGGTTCCTGGCCGCCTACGCGCCTGCTCCGGCACGGGCGCTCGCGGTGTGGAGCGGACTGGGACCTGCCGACGCCGGAGGTTCGGTGGCCGCCCTGGTCGATGAGGTCGTCCAGCTCCGCCTCGACGGGCGCCCGGCGCTGGCGCTCGCGGCCGACGTGGACCGCCTCTTGCACCCGCCGGCCCCCACCGGCGTTCGGCTGGTGCCGGCCGGTGATCCGTTCCTGCACCAGCGCGACCGAGCGACGTTGCTGCCCGACCCCGAGCACCGCCGCCGCCTGTGGCGCGCGGCCGGCGCGCCCGGCCTCGTCCTGCACGACGCAGCCCCGGGTGGCGTGTGGCGGCAGAGACGCGACGATCACCACCTCGTGTTCGAGGTCGAGCTGTGGGCCGTGATGTCGACCGAGGAACTGCGACCAGCGATCGAAGCAGAAGCCGCCGTCCTCGCCGCCGCCCAGGCCGTGGACCCCGGCGACGTCCGGCTGCGCATCGACATGTGAGCCGATCGGGGGGAATCAACAGCGCCGCGCTGTCCAGGACAACAGGCAGGGGAGGACTCGAAAGAACGGCTCGCCCATGCCTCTTCCTCAGCAGATGAACCCTCCCAGGTCGGTCGCTTCCAGAAGCAGGATGGTGACCGAGTAGGTGTACGTCCCTATCAGAGCGGCCAGAGGCCACAGCACCGTCTGGCCCCGTCGGACGCTCGCCACCGACCCCCCGGCGTAGACGGTCAGCGCCGCGACCGACGGAAGGACGAAGGTGATCGAGGTACTCGGGCCGCACAGAGGGAGCAGGAGCCACCAATGCTCCGACGGGATGATCAAGGAGAACACGCCTAACCCGAAGGGCAGGAACAGGCGAAGCAGCACCGGGAGCCAGACCGCCATGAACGCAGCTGCTCCCAGCCAGGCCTGTGGTCGCCTCTCGGGCCAGACGGTGGGCGCCAGCGACCTCGCCATCACGGGGGACGCGAGCGAGACGAGCGGTCCGACGAGTGGCACGACGAAGCTCAGCGCCAGCGGAGCCATCAGGAGGGCTGCCGTCCGGCCACGCCCGCGTCGTCGCTCCGGCGGGGTCTGCGCGCCGTTGGCGGGCATCGGTGGGAACTCCTCCCCGGGAAGGATCAGAAGCGAAGCAGGTCTCGACGCCCGCCTCGAGTTCCTCCCGGCGCGAGCGCGACGGGAGCAGGTGGGTCCCACGACCGCGTGGTGCGAGCGGCGACCCGGAGTGGACCGGCACGACCGCGGTGAGGTCCGATTGCCGGATCGGTCGAGCACGAGCTTGTGATCACCGGCCGTCCGCGGCCGCCGTCAGTTGGCGCTCCGACCACCGGGCGAAGGTCTGCAGGCGAGCACGCCTGCCGTCCCATCGGTCTGCGTCGGCCTGGCGGACCGAGGGTGCGATCCGGGCGGCGACGGTGTAGAGCTCCGCGGTCAGGTCGTCGGCTGGATACGCCTCGAGGGTGTCCATGACCAGCGTCGACGCGTGCTTCGCCAGATCCTCCAGGGCCTTGGCACCCTCCCAGCGAGTCGACGAGCTGCCAGCGCTCCGGGCCCGAGCGGCGAGCGCCTCCACCGCCAACCGACGTTCACCGAGGTCGGCCAGCGCCTGCGCGGCCTCCTGGCGGGTTCGGGCCACTTCGACCAGGACGTCGATCGCCGCTTGGCGTTCCCCCAGCTCGGCCAGGGCCTTGGCGGCCCTCCAGCGCAGCGACGAGTCGTCGGAGGTCCGAGCCAGCTCGCTCAGGACGTCCACCGCGACCCCGCGTTCGCCGAGCCGCTCCAGGGCCGCCGCGGCACGGCTGCGTACCCACGGGTACCGGGAGGCGTGGGCAACCTCGGTCAGCGTGGTCACCGCCACCTCGTGCTCACCGAGCTGGCCCAGCGTCTCGGCCACCTCGACGCGCGTCTGCGCTGCGTCCGCCCCCAGGTCCGCGGTGTGGGCCACCTCTGTCAGCACTTGGACGGCCAGCTGGCGTTCCCCCTGCTCCGCGAGGGCCTGTGCGGCTTCCTGCCGCACCGACAGGTCCTCGCCGGTGCGCGCCACATCCCGCAACGTCTCCACCGCCACGGCCCCCAGTCGTCTCAGCGCCTGCGCCGCTTCACGGCGCACCTGCGGGTCTCCGTAGCTGCGGGCGACCTCGCTGAGCACCGCTAGCGCCATAGGGGTCCGCCCCAGCTGGGCCAGGTCCTCGGCTGCCTCGTGGCGGAAACCCGACCCGTCGGTGAGCGCGAGCTCGCTCAGGACCTCCACGGCCACGCGGCGTTCACCGAGCGGAGCCAGCGCACGGGCGGCCTCGTGACGTACCAGCCCGACCTCGGCGCTGCGAGCCACCTCGATCAGTGCCTCCACCGCTTCCGGACCCAGTTGTGTCAGCGCCCCCACCGCGACGAGGCCCTCCACCAGGTCGTCAGCATCGCGTGCCACCTCGCCCAGCACCTGCGCCGCGGCCCGTCGCTCGCCCAGCTGCCCCAGCGCCCTCGCTGCTTCCGCACGAACGCGCGGGTCGTCGTCGGTGCGGGCCACCACGTCCAGGGTCTCCACCGCGGCGGGTCCCATCCGACCCAGCGCTCTCACCGCCTCCGAACGCAGCCACGGGTCGTCATCTGTGCGCGCCATCCCACCCAGCACCTTCAGCCCCTCGGACTGGTCGACCTGCCCGAGCGCGTTGGCCGCCTCTGCACGCACCCAGGAATTGGCGGCGCTCCCCGCCAACGCCGAGAGGTAGTCGTGGGCGTCGCGGCTGACGGGTGCCGCGGCTTTCGCGACGGTCAGACGCCGCTGGAAGGGGACCGCGTCCGACAGTTCACGGTACGGGTCCAGGGCGGGCGGGCCGATGCGGACTGCGACGGCCAGTCCGCGCCTGAAGTCGACATCCACCGGCGATGTGAGCAAGGGTCGCAGACGCTCGAGGATGCGGCGGTGGTCGTGGGCGGTGGGGTCGGGTGTCTCCGCCAGCACGGTGGCGGCCAGCAGCAGCATGGCGTAGAACACGTCGTCGGGTTGGTTGCAGATCGCGTCGAGCAGGCGGACGACCTGGGCCCGGCCGTCGTCCGTGTCGGCCAGCAGGCCGCCGGTGAGCGCGATGGTCTCGTACCAGTCGGCGTCGTACCAGAAGTGGGCTCGCAGCGTGTCGACGGCGGCGTCGGCGCCCTGCCGTGCGAGGTGGTCGGCGAGGCAGAACTCGTGCAGGGTCCGGTGCACCCACAGCCAGCGGTCACCTGCCGTGCCGCTGGGGATCAGAACCGAGCCGAGCTGCTGCAGTTCGGCGCCGGGAGTGCGCAGCTGCGTGGTCCACGCCGAGTGCTCGCGGCAGTGGCGACCGATCACTGCGAGCAGCTCCTCCTCGGCGATCCTGTCCCGCCAGCGACCGCGGCTCATGGCGTCGGCGATGACCCCCAGTAGCATCCGGCGGGACGCCATGATCTCCTGGTCGAGGTGATGGGGGGTACGGGGCTCCCACGGGCGCCGCAGCAGCCGGTCCAGCACCTCCCGGTACAGGGTGGCACGGCGGCCGACGACTCTCTGGGGACCGAGCAGGCACAGGAACGACAGCAGCAGGGGCACCGCGGCGAAGCCACGCAGATGGGGCAGGCGGAGCTGGGCTTTCAGCTGCTCGGCGGTCGGTGCAGCGTCGTGGTACCACGCGTCGACGAACCGCTCGATCTGGTGCAGGTCGAACGGCAGCACCTGCACGGTGGTGTGCTCCACCCCGTGATCGAACGGCGAGTGGTAGCCGACGATCCTCGACGACAGCACCAGTCGCGCGTGTGGGGCCCTCGCCAGCGCGTTCAGCGCGTCGCGCAACCGGTCAGGCTGGCCGGGGGGCACGGCCGGGCGCTCGTCGAACGCGTCCACCAGCACCACCGTCTGCAGCGGAGCCTGGTCGGACGTGGGAGTGAACGCCTCCCGCAGCCACTGCTGGAGTTCTCGCGCCGCGTCCGGGGGGCTGTGGTTGCGGGCGCGGGCCGCCACGACCGCGGCCAGTGCCGCCCACACGTCACCGTCCGTGTCGTGCACGGTGCGCGTCAGCTCGTCCGCTCGGACCAGAACCGGGACCACAATCCCGTCGGGGATGTTCGCGGCGGCAGGCGGCAGCCGGTCCAGCTGCTGGCGGGTTAGCTCGCGCGCGTGGTTGCGCACCAGCCACGACTTGCCCGTCCCGGGATCACCCAGCACCACCACCTCAGCGTGCTCGGCGGCGACCTCCATCAGGCTGGCGATCCTCTGCGGCTGATCGTCGTCGCCGGTCGTCTCCCGCGATGCTCCCGGCGAGCGGTCGCGGCCCTCGGCGTCGACGCCGACATCGGACCACGACGCTGTGGTCTCGACCTCCACGTCGCGGCGGACGTCGCTACCGACCCGTACCCGCTGCTCGATCGCGTTCAGGCGCACGTCGGGCGGGAAGTAGTCCGGCAGCCACCCGGAGGCTTCCAGCAGCTGCTCGAGCGCCGCCCGCAGCGCCGCCCGCCGCCGCACGGACCGTTGCCTCTCCGCCCGTTGGTCGCTCAGAAACTTCGCGACCACGCCGGCGGCGCCCACCAGCAGACCCAAGCCGGCCGCGGTCCACCGCAGCCACGTCTGGTCGACGATGCCACCGGCGGCCGTGACGAACCCTGCCACCACCGCCGCCAGCGGCAACAGGTAGCCCGTCTGCAGGAAGCGCTTCACACCTCAGCACTTTCCTCCGCTGCGCCGCACGGATCCTGGATCATGCAACTCGAGCGAGCTGTGCGGTCGAGCCGTCTTCAGCGGACGGTTCGCCGTTGGCCACGCGATGGTAGCCAGGTGCCCCATATGCGTGGTTCGCGGGCGAGTCTCGCGAACCCGTGGCGTCCATGGTGCTGTGGGGATCGCTGATGGGGGACGGTGTGCCGCACGTCTGGGATCGAGGGCCGTCCGGCGATCGTGAGCTGGGCGTCTGGCACCATCGCGGAGACGCCGCATCCAGGAGGTCAGCCGTTGCGGTGGGTCGTCGTGATCGCAGCGTCGCTCGAGGCGGCGTTCATGGCCGTCGACGGGGCTCGGGCGCTGGTCGTCGGCGACTACTTCACACCTTCGTCGGGCGAGTACGAGGGGCAGTTGGGACCGTGGGCGGACCTCGTCGGAGCGGTCGGGATCGACCCGCGCTCATCGGCGATGAAGTGGTTCTTCGTGCTGTTCGGCCTGTTCTGGCTGGCCGCGATCGCAGGCTTCTGCCTGCGACGTCCGTGGTCGTGGTGGGCGATGGTGGCTTTCGCGGTCGGATCGCTGTGGTACCTGGTGCCGGGGGCCGTTATCAGCGTGGTCGTCCTGGCCCTTCTCCTCCTGCCAACCCTCCGGTCCGGCTACCTCGGATGAGCGACGCCGTTCCGTGTCCGTCGCGCCGGTCGGCGGCGAGGTCG